>JAJRTL010000013.1 GCA_024278315.1 Planctomycetota bacterium
GCTACGAGATCTTCTGTCTGGGGGAGTATCCCTTCGAGACCTACGACCCCGATCCTCTCTACACGCTGGACCGCAGCGACTGCGTGACCTTCACCGAGCAGATGTATTCGATGGCGCTGAACGATAGCTGGAAAGGCTTCTTCGAGACGCTGATGCACATCCGCTACAAGGACGGCAAGATCGGCGTGGCCACGCGCAACCACTACACCGAAGCCGACTGGAATCCCAACAACGCCTGGCTCGTCACGGACATGACCGAGAAGCTCGGCGGCAAGACCGAGCCCTTCACGATGAACGTCGATCGGGCGCGCATGCTCGAGAAGCAGTTTGGAATCGACGTCGAGATCCCCAAGGAGAAGTTCGTGACCAGCTACCTGCCTGTCAGCAGCCTGGAGGCCGTCTATCCCAGGCTCGAAGAAGGCGACATCGTCGAGGTCGTCAAGGGCAATGGATCGGGTCGTTGGGTGGGGCACGTCGGACTCTTCGTGCGTGGGCCGAAGGGCGAACCGCACTTCCTGCACAGCTCGGCACCGCGGGTGAAGGAAGAGAGCCTGCCGGGATATGCGGCACGCATGAAGGGCAAGGTCTTTGGATTCAAGTTTCTGCGGCTTAAGGATGTTGCCGACCGCGCACAGGGCGCTGGCGGGATTCAGAAGAACTGATCGAATGTTCGAAAACACGCAACTCACGGCATACCTGGCCGCCGAGGGCTACGAGGAGCAGCTGGCTCTCGAGCTCGGCAAGTTTGATATGCGCTACGAACGGCTCTTTGTGGTGTAAGGCCCGCCGCGCGCGGCGCATTGGGCAGCCAACATCTGGAAGGACCCGCGCGTGATCGAGATCGGCTCGATCGGCGAGGGCAACAAGGCCCTGCGCGCCATCCAGCGCAACTGGGCGCACTACCCTGTGGCGGCGCATGGCCGCGCGCGGCTGCTGGAGGAAAAGCTGCCGCGCGTCTCGACGTCCAAGCTCTGGGAGTTTCCGCTCGAGCTGCCGAGCTCACCCATGGGTTCCTGGTGCCTGATCGACAAGCAGCACATCCTGGCCTCACCGCATGGCTCGCGCCCCTTCCCGCACGGCGAGGTCCATTTCATCGAGGACCACATGAGTCCGCCCAACCGCGCCTACCTCAAGCTCTGGGAGGCGCTGACGCTGCTGGGCCATTGGCCCGGGCCAGGGGATGTCTGTCTTGACCTGGGCGCCAGCCCCGGCGGCTGGACCTGGGTCCTGCATCAGCTCGGCGCGCGCGTGATCAGCGTCGACAAGGCTCCGCTGCACGAGCGCATCGCCCAGCTCGACCGCGTCGAGTTCCGCCAAGAGAGTGCCTTCGCGATCGAGCCCGACCTTCTCGAACCGGTCGACTGGGTGTTCTGTGACGTCGCCTGCTATCCGGAGCGCCTGTTCAAGCTCCTGCGGCGTTGGCTCGACAGCGGACTCTGTACCCAATTCGTCTTTACACTCAAGTTCCAGGGGCAGCCTGACTACGCGATCGTCGACGAGTTCGCCGCCATCCCCGGCGCTCGCCTCCTCCACCTGCACCACAACAAGCACGAGCTGACCCTGCTCCTCACTCCCCGAACGCTGCTAGCACCCTTCTTCCTCCCCAAGTAAAGAAAGGGACCCGTCCCTTTTTTCTAGTGGGTGGGGAGGGGGGTGAGTTCGGCGATGGTCGTCCATGCGCGGTTCCGGACTTCGGTGAGGGCGACGAGGCGGAAGTAGCGGGCGGATTGGGGGGTGGGGAAGGTCAGGGTTTGAGGCTTGCGGTTCTTGGGGAAGCGTCCCTTCTTGATCGGCTTGCCCCAGGTCTTGCCGTCTTGGCTCAGGTAGAGTTCGTACTTGTGGATGCGGCCGTGGTCGCTGTCCTGACGTGGTGTGTAGCGCAGGCCACGGAGCGTGTAGGACTTGCCCATGTCGATCGTGATCTCATGGGGAGGGCGCGTCGGCTTGTCGGTGTAGTTGGTGTGCCAGAAGGTGCCCGGGTCGCCATCGATGGCGTGACGTGCCCAACCTTCGCCCGGTTGCTCGGTGTCGAAGTGCAGGACCTTGAGCTGTGAGCCCGGGATCTGTGGCGAGAAGGTCTCGCGGCTCACGGCGCCGGGGAGACGGCCGGGCGCCTGGGCCACGGCACGCACCTCACCGCCGCCGATGAAGTCGAGCGGGCCCCTGTAGAGCTGGCTGTTCGCGGTCGGCTCGCTGCCGTCGCGCGTGAACCGAACCGGGATGCCTCCCGGGCTCGTGCTCAGGATCAGCTTGCCTGTGGCGTCGCGGCGGATGTCGACTCGCGGCGTTACCGGGAGGGTCAGGTGTCGGCTTGCACCACCGGCCGAGAGTGGCCGCAGGCTGAACGCAAAGCTCACAGGCTCCGCGCGCAGCATGTACTTGCCCATCGGGCGCGGCCCACAGCTGGCGCCGCCTAGCCCCAGGCGACCCGCGTCCAGGCTCAAGAGCACCCGCTGGCTCGGCGCGAGCTCGACCGGATGCCTGGCCTTGTAGAGCTCCTGCGAAGTCCAGGGGATGGTCGTCATCGCAAATCTCGGCTCGGCCACGACCAGCAGGCCCTTGCCGCTGGCGTCGCTGAGACTCGCCCAGCGCAAGTCCTCACGTGAGCCGCTCTCCTGTGTATCCGGGTAGGGCACGAATTGTTCAGCGACCGTGCTCCGGTAGAGGCCGAAATCCGCGCTGCGCTTGCGGTCGACGTAGTTCTCGTGTGGTCCGCGCCCCAGCCAGGCCAGCTGCTGCAGATCCTGGGACAGGCTCATGCGCATGCCCACGCGTGGCAGGATGCCCGGCGCGTTGTGCGGGCTGATGCGGTTGTCCAGATGCACGATGCCGTTGGCAAAGATCGTCCAGGCGGTATCCACGTCGAAGCTGCAGTCCTGCAGTCCTTCGCCTCTGACGGTCGTCTGGATGCGCAACCAACCCGGCCCGCGCCCCGTGATCTCGCATCGCGAGGTGACGAACCGCAGCTGATCCAGTCCCTTGCTCACCCAGGGGCCCGAAGCGTATTTGTCGTTGTTGACTGCGCCGCGGAAGACATTGAGCCTGGGACCGGCCACGCCGGCTTCCTCTCTGCTCAGCACCTCGTGTTCGCCATAGCGCAGTGAGTCCAGGGTGCCCGTCTTGCGATTCATGACCAGCTCGAAGCCCTCACCCCGCACCCGGATCTTGTCACCATCCTCGGCGCTCTCCAGCTTGCCGAGCTTCTGGATGTCGAGCATGGGCGCATTCGTCGCGCTGCCCGGCATCTCGAACTGCCACTCTGCAAGCACATGTCCCTTTCTGGCCCATGTCCGATCCTCGCGCAGCGTGAAGCGCAGGCCGAGGTGATAGCTTGCTCCCGGCACGAGCTTGGGCATCTTCACAGGGATCTGGATGAGCTGGCTCTTCCCCGGCTCGACCGGAAGCGGGCCTAGCTGGATCTTTTGGATCTCCTTCCCGTCCTCGGTGAGCGTAAAGTCGAAGTCGAAGCGATCCAGGTTCGTGAAGAAGTGCTTGTTGGTGATCCGCACCATCCCCTGCGCCAGATCCGTCGCCTCGAAGCCCACGTACTGATAGACGCGCTTCATCTCGTACATCTTGGGCGGCACCAAGCGATCGGAGAAGACCATGCCGTTCATGCAGAACGATCCCGAGTTGGGCTTGTCCCCATAGTCCCCGCCATAGGCGAAGAACTCGCGTCCGTCATCCGTCTTCTTGCGCAGCCCCTGATCGACCCAATCCCAGATGCAGGCGCCGATCAGCCGATCATGCTTCTCGATCACCTCCCAGTACTCTGCCAGGTTGCCTACAGCGTTGCCCATCGCGTGCGCATACTCGCAAACGAAGAAGGGCTTGTCCGAGCTGCTGCGCCCGATTCGGTCCAGACCTTCGACGCTCGGATACATCGTGCTGGCGATGTCCGCCTTGCCGTTGTCACGCTCGTAGTGGATCGGCCTCGAGACATCGATGGCCCGAATGGCCTCCCGGCAGGCCGCGAAGTTGCGGCCCGGGCCCGCCTCGTTGCCCATGGACCAGATGACGATGCTGGGGTGGTTCTTGTCTCGATGCACCATGCTGATCTGACGATCGACATGCGCCTTCTCCCAGCTGGCAACATGTGCGAGCGAAGCCTTGCCATAGCCCATGCCGTGGCTCTCGACGTTGGCCTCGTCCACGACGAAGATTCCATATTCGTCACAGAGGTCGTACCAGATCGGCTGATTGGGGTAGTGACTGGTGCGCACGGTATTGACGTTGAACTGCTTGAACAAGGTGAGGTCCTTGATCATGACCGCCCGGTCGATGGCATGCCCGGTGTCCGGGTCGTGCTCGTGCCGATTGACCCCCTTGAGCAGCACGGAGATACCGTTGATGTAGAACTTGCGGTCCTTGATCTCGACCTTGCGGAAGCCGATGCGGCAGCTGGTCGCTTCGATCGTCTTGCCAGCCGCATCCTTGAGCAGCAGGACGAAACGCGAGAGCTCGGGGTCCTCGCAGTTCCAGAGTGCAGGCTTGGGCACTGCGAGCAAGAAGGAGACCGTCTTTTCCTTGCCTGGAGATGGCTCGGGGAAGTCCATGCTCGCCAACATGCGAGGCTTGCCCTGCCCTCCCGGATGCAGCTGCGGGTTGGCCTTGTCGGCCAAGTGGACTTCGAGGCGCAGTCCGCCGGCGGCCTTGCTGCCGAGCTTGCGGATCGTCACCCTCGTCGTGAGCTTTGCGTCTTCGTAGTTCTTGTCCAGATCCGCCAGCACGAAGAAGTCCCGGATCTGCACGTCAGCCGTGCTGAACAGGTAGACGTCGCGGTAGATCCCACTCAGGCGCCAGAAGTCCTGGTCCTCGAGATAGCTCCCGTCACTCCAGCGGTAGACCTTGACCGCCAGCACGTTCTTTCCGGGCTTCAGGTAGCGTGTGATCCGGAACTCCGCGGGCGTCATGCTGCCCTGGCTGTAGCCGACCTCCTGACCGTTGACGTAGACGTACATCGCACTCTGCACGCCATCGAAGTGCAGGAAGGTCTCGCGCCCCGTCCAATCCGCTGGTAGCTCGAAATCGCGCCGATAGGAACCCACCGGATTGGGA
>JAJRTL010000226.1 GCA_024278315.1 Planctomycetota bacterium
CAATAGCCCGGCCTCAACCAACCCAGCTCAGCTCAGCTCAGAGTTTGAGGCCAAGCTGGGGCCGAGAGAGTCCTGGTAAATATTACCGAAGGTCCAGGGCTCTGCCTTGTCCTCACTCCAGTCGAATCCTGTTGTTGTCCAGGAGAAGTTGTGGGGCACGGGCAGCGCTAGCCCGAACGATTCGTGCGCCTCGATGCGTCTGACGGCACCTTTCGGTCCAGGACCGCGAACCTGGTGGTTCGCTCGGCATTGCTTGGATTCGACGACCCTCTTGGGTCGCCTCACATCTCGCGCAGCCGTCCTGAACTCGAACTGCGCTCACAACGATCTCATGGATCATCCTGGCTAGGGCACTTGACCCGACAAGAAGTGGACAGATGAGCCAAGAAGGGGTGCTCCCCTCCACGAGACTGAGGAGACCTGGTGATCAAGAGGGACCTCACGGAGAGCACAGAAGGATCACAGAGATCGTCTTGTTGTCTCTCTGTGCTCCCTGCGTCTCTGTGAGGAACAGCTCCGGATCCCGGTCCCACACCTCGTTGGTCTGAGGCGCAGCCTCGTTAGACAGTATGGATGGAGCAGTCTGCAGCCATCTACGACCCTGGACGGACTCTGCTGAAGCCTGGAATCCAGATTTGCCCTCAGGGTCGCTAGCTGCCTAAGCGTATTGCAATAAACAGCTTGTGGTAGCTCGTGCCTGACTTGCCGGGTCCCTTCCCCAGGAGAGCCCAGTCCGGGTCTGGAAACGGCCGAAAAGAAGGCAATGCGAACACAAGCTTGGATCGGCACAGAGGTGGGGGCGATGGTACGAAAAGCGAATCACGATAGACCTGTGGGGAGAGCTGGGTTTCCATCGAGCGAACCTCATCATCCTTCTATGCGAAAGGGGAGGGAAGAAGGAATCGCTCTTCTCATCGCCCTCTTCTTCACCCTGCTGACTGCGGGGATGGTCTTTGCTGGAACCTTGAGTCTCAGGAACTCCGAGAAGAAGACTGAGCTCTCTCTCCGTACCAAGGGGCAGGCTCGGCAGTTTGCGGAAGCCGGTCTCATCGACGCACTCGACTGGTACCGTCGTCAGACGACCCAACCCGTGACGACTTTCGCGCCTGTGCGAGACACAGTCGCTATTCCGCCCATCCTGGATACGGACGACCCGAGCATTGGACTCGTGCGCGAGTTCGAGATCGATCGGGGTGTCTGGGGCCGCTACGAGATCCGGAAGACCGTCCCCAATGTCTTGCCTTTGGAATCCGAGGTCCTGGACATCACACAGCATCGGGCTGCCTCCGGAACGGGAACAGTCTGGCGTCTCGTGAGTCGTGCCTTCATCTTCCAGCGACGCAACGCAGTGCTTCCCTTCAATCAGCTTCCCAACCAGATCCTGTCGACGGAGGTTCTCGAGACCGAGATTCGTCGCCTGACCTTGGTTCCGCCGGCACAGTCGGCAGTCTGCGTCAATACCGGCTCGGCCATCAGTCTATCCAGCGGCACCAAGATCACAGGTGGCGGCAATACCGGTCTCGCCTATCGGCAAGGTTCGGGCTCACCAACGATTGGCGGTGGAGTGACCATCACGGGGACGCCGTCGCAGGCAACGCTCACGACCTGGAACGATAGCACCGAATCCGTCTTTGGTGTTGATGAGGAGACTCTTCGGTCCATGGCGGACTATCAGATCACGGCGGGGAGCGAGCTACCCAACCCGATCCCGACGAACTCGATCGTCTACTCGGATGGGAACCTGCTCTTGTCCTCTACCTACCCTCTCAAGGGGACGGGCATCCTCTACGTGAAGGGGTACCTCTACATCCCGTACGGCACTGCCTCCTACTTCAATGGTGTCATCTACGCGACGGGCAACATCTACCTCTACTCCCCAGTCAATATCAATGGAACCGTGATCACGAAGGGCAACCTCTACATGGCGGGATCCGGAGACAAGTCCGAAGTCATCTATGACGACGGCATCTTGAATAGCTTGATGATCGAGATCGGGCAATACCGCTTCAGCTCCGCGACCTACAAGCATGACCTGCGCGGCAGCCTCAAGATCAAGAAGGCCTACTAGGAAGGAGAAGTCATGAATCATCCAGGAACCAACATCAAAACCGTTCTTCGGAATCGTGGCGGCCGCAGCGACTCCGGTTTCGGCCTTGTCGAACTCATCATCGCTTTCGGCATCATGGTGACGATCAGCATGGTACTGGTCAATCATATCGGTGTCTCCTACCGAGGGGGTCGCCTCAACAAGGAGAAGGTGTTCGCGACGACGAAAGCCAACGCGATCCTCGAGGAGTTGCAGGCCTATGTCAGTCAGAGTGAAGACATAACCGTCGACAACCTGGATCAGTTCGACGATGGCGTGACACCCAATCCCGTTTTGACAGTGAGTCAGGAAGGTGGTTCATCCGTGGCAGCCAACCATCCGCTCTCGGGCAACTTCCAGAAGTCCGGGAATTGGGTCTGGACGCGGCAGGTCTCGGTTCGGCCGGTAGCGGGAATCGACAATCGGAACATCCGGTACGTGACGGTTCGCGTCTTCAAACGCAACTCCGCCAACCAGAACCTCCTGGTCGCCGAGATCTCGCGAGTCGTGAACTCCGTCGCGACGTATTTCCCCCCCACGCAAGAATACGATCTCTATCTGATCGGCATCGAGAACATTCCCGGTTGGTGGGTCTACATGGAGGCCATTCGACCGTTTGTCGAGGCCTCGATCACGGACCTCGAGTCGAGAAACCCCGGGGCCAAGTTCCGGACCCACTGGATCACCAAGGCCGCATACGGTCGCGACCAGCTCTATACGCCTTGGATCAATCTGGCCAATGACTCTGCCGCTACGATCCCCACGCCCTACTTCTACCCCGGGCTCATGCCAACGGGTTCGGCCAGTACGTACTACTACGTGCCCGATCTCATGCGAGCACGCATGAACCAGGACGGATCCGTCATCAACGGCTATGACGCGACGAACAACCCTCTTCCCTACGCTCTGGCAGATCAGTACAACCACGCCATGCGCTACCCTGAGGAGAAGGCCCTGTTCGATGCGCGTGTTGCGGCAGGACTCGAGGATGCGAACGAACCGACCTACCGCCTCCTCCTGGAAGACATGGCCACCAATCCGGACAAGTTCCGCAACGCCATCATCATGAACATGCATGGCGAGTTCCTGCCCGTTCCGGCCCTGAGGAACTACTCGGATGCGGCCAAGAGCCCAACCACCTATCCTGGATTGAGGGTCGTTACGCACCCTGAACGTCTTAGGTACGTCCGGGGAGCTTCGGCAGCGTCGAGTGCTGATGTCGCATTCCGTGTATATGCCTACCGCACGAATCCTTCTGCGCCTGCTGACAACTGGACGGGGGGCAAGCCAATTGCGATCCAGATCATGAACGCGAATCTGACCGCTAACATCAACGGGATCGGTCCGGGCACCCAGACCCTCCAGATCCAGCACCTGGAAGGTGGCGTTGATCGCGGAGACGGAGACTACACGTACAAGCCCCTGCAGAACAGTCCAACGGTCTCTGCCTTCTCGAGGGGGATGTACTACAGTGCTACGTATGTAGACAACTCCGGAAGCGGTGGAGAGAAATATACCCTGCTTCTGCTCTACAACACGCCTTCGGTCGCTCCGCGCGTCTCGGGGAAGGGAGTGGATAGTAGTCGTAGGCTCTACGGTCTGGAGTACATTCCCTCTCCAGTGGAGTCGGCACTCAACTTCAGCAATGACCTGGAATCAGGGGGCAGGAATCCGAATACGGCGCGTTGGCGCATCAGGATCCCCAAGGAGGTCCTGGGGATGGCAGGCACCGGACTCTCGGTCCAGGACAACGTGATCACGGTACGCACGCGAATCGACAAGGATCTCACGACTGGTCAGGTCTATCCCCTCGCCATCGATCCCGCGAACCTGAGTACTACCTACACCTGGTGGGTGGACAGCCTCGAGGACGTTCCGTTCACAGAACGCTCCCAGTTCA
>JAJRTL010000227.1 GCA_024278315.1 Planctomycetota bacterium
CGACTCGGACCGTCGGGGCATCGACCAAGAGGGGCTGGGTCACGATCTGGGCGATGTTCCCCAAGCCCAACTTGCGCAACACCACCTGCACCCCGCCTACGGCATCTTTCACATAGAACGAAGAACTCTGTGAACCCACTGGGGGAACGACTACAAGCTGAGGTTCATCACCATCCTGATCCATCCACATGCGCAGGTCATTGGCAGAGGCCAGCGCCGGTAGATTCTGATGTGTGACCCATGTCGTCCACTGAGTCGGGATAGCCGTGGCTCCAACAGCCATGCTCGCGTAGACGATCCGTTTCTTCCAGGCATCGAGGAGATAAACTCGCCCCTTCTTGGCCGAGTATGCGGTCCCGACGAAACGAGACCCTATCTCTTCATACAGCGTGCCGACCTGAGCGAACCCGGTGGGGCTATCGCGAAGAAGAGCCACCGCACCCTTACCCGTTGGGCCTCGCCCAACAAGGAGAATGTCGTTCGCATCTGCCTGATCAAACAGATGGAGATTCGTCGTATCCCAGATCGCCGACATCCCCTGATAGTCCAAATGCGGGTGATCCACATCAGCATCGATCCGAACCACCCTCGCTTTAGAGCTGAGTGCCAGCTTCATGACTGCGACCCACGTCATTGGCGATGTGGCGGGAACGGTATCATAGAAGCGAGCCTTTATGTCCCTTCCCTCGGGCTCGGTCGGCGACTGCGCAGCGCCACTGCTCGCCTGAACGAGAAGACAGATCAAACATCCGAGCAGGAATTTTGCCTGCCGGGAAACGGGCTTCTTGACGATCAGACGCATGTGATCCCCACCCATAATTTGCATTGCTTCCATTGCATCAGCATCAATCGCCCCAGAGTGCATCCAGGCTGAAGAACTCCGAGAGCAACACCGTATTTGGGTTTCTCGGTCATGAGCCACAGTGTCATCGCGCATTGATTCTTGTATGCCTCACACTCGATAGCTAGGCGAAGGGCCTCGGTTGGGTTGTAAGGGACGGGCGTACGTTGCTGAACATGCGTCAACTCGTGAACCATGGTCAGCCAGGTCACGTCTTTCATGAAACACATCTTCGCAGCTTCAGTCAGCGGGCCAAACCTGACGCAGCTCTTACAGACATTGAAGGTCAGGATCTGGAGAGCTTCGTCGCCAATAAAGAGAATCTGCTTTGGTCCCCATCCAGGAGCCAATGCCCCTCCCTTCTTTCCATCGTCGCCCAATGTCTCCCCTGGCGTGTTCGGTCCGAGCCCACCAGGGCCCCAGTCCCGCTTGATCTTTCCCTGTTGACACCCTTTCCTGAGGTCTGCCGCCATCCCCTTGAGGGCGGTCTTGATCACAATATCCGTCTCAACGGCGGCAAGAGCCTCCATGCGGGCAATCGCCTCCTTCGCCGACGGCAGAGCGATAGGCCCCTGAGACCGTGTCCATCCCTGTATAGACAGGGCAAAGACAGCCAGCAGAAACACACGTGTAAATCGCATTGTCTTGTCAATTCCTTCAGACGTCCGCATATGGACACAAGTCTCGGTCCGGATGACTGAAGCTAAGGAGCAAGGAGCAAGGAGCGACTTCGATTTCTTCGGGGAATAACTCCCGAACCGACTGCGCTCAGCCACTGAGAGGGTAGGAACTCCAAAGCTCGTTTGCCAGCCCCCTCGTGAGGCTTGGCTCGCTCGAGAGCCCACTCCCGACCCCTCCCAGAGCGCATGAGTCCCCCATTCCGAGTCCATATTGAGCGCTGGTAGTGGTGTTCATGGAAGAGTAGCCAGGCACTACCCCTGCGGCGCACCCGGTCCCTCGGGCCCAGTGCCAGCGCTCGTCAGCCCGGTTGTCGGTTCCCCCGGACGGTAGCTGCTGCAGAAGCGTCTCGCACCGCGCCTCGGCCAGCATGTTCTCGAGCTTCCGCGAGCCATCGTCTGTGGCGCTGGACACCGCCATCTGGAGCGGGTCGGCGAGCTCAGCCAGTATCGCTGAGGGCAACAGCCAGGCCACTGACACCCCAGTGAGCCGATCGTCGCGGCCCTTCGCGAAGCGTAGTAATGGCTTGGCGCGATCGTAGAGTTCGCTGTGTTTCAACGAACGATCGAGCCCTCCGACCGTTCGGCGTTCCGCCCCGTAGGAACCGATCGAGGCGCGAAGTTCGGCGGTATCAAGACCCTGAAGGCTGGCGTCGATGCCGGCACGCTAGACCTCAAAACTGCGCGCGACATCCGGATCAACCTCCTGAAAGTCTGGGAGGACACGGCCCGGAGGCCGGTAGCGCCCTAGGTCAGCCTCCTAAACTGCAGGTGTGGACTCGCTGCCTAGTCCATGGCCTTGATGACCCAAGTAATTTGCCGGGCGGCAACACCTACCGAAATCTCACCCGCACCCGCAATCGCAATGCTCGTTCGAATCCCATCCAGGAATTCCGGATTTAAGGTCATCATGCCACGGTAGTCTGGAAGAGAGAAATCTCCCGCACCTTCCTCGTTGTTTGTCCAATGGCGCCCCAGGACTCTGAACAGATTTGGATAGTTCTCTTGCCGCAGCGTCTGCCCTTCGCATGGCAGCCAAGTCTTAGGTAGATCATGGGCACTACCAACATAGGCGTGAAGCGTCCCAACAGACGTTGGGCCCCACATCTCCGTTTCAGTATGAAACATCAATGCAGGTGGTGGGCTATCTTTCGATGTCGATCGGGCAAAACAGATGGCCACGATGGACAAAGACGCAGCTCCCAGCAGGGCGGTGAGAAGGGCTCTTTTCAAGAAACGCGGACCAGCGCTTGATGAGGCCAGATTGCTCACGGCATCCTCCTCCGGGGCGGGTCCCCCAATACTCTTGGGAATGGCGGCGGGCAGTGACAGGTCACAAGGAACTTCAGTCTCTTTGTCGATGTGCCGGTCACAGTGCAAAACCATGGTCCTAGCCTGCATTTCTCACCGAATAGCTGGAATCGACTCTGTCTCCGTGTTTAACTACGGTTGAACAAAAGAGATAGACACAGAAACGGTCGATTCCAGATGAAAGCAGAGTGTACCCAGGAAGCCCTTCCATTCCAGCCCC
>JAJRTL010000228.1 GCA_024278315.1 Planctomycetota bacterium
CAATTCTTTCTTGTTGTTGTTGATGACGAGGAGGGCCTTCTCGTAGTCGAGCGTCTTGTGGGGGTTCTGCCCACTCCATCTCCACTGCTGCACGACGAGCGTGCTGGAGGAAAGTGCCGCAACGAGGGCGAGGGCAAGAGTCAGTCGTCCTCTGACGGTCGCACTGCGGGTGAGCCTGTGATCACTTGGAGGTGCGTGACTTTTCATGGTTCTCAGGTTTGGAGAGCTGCGCCTTTGCAGCGTATGCGTGATAGCGTATGCGTGATCTAGGCAATGACAAGTGTCAACTTGTGGCGCAAGCGGGCTTGCTACGTCGACAGCGTCTTGAGGATGTCCCGGATGAGGAGCATGGACTCTTCGCGTGTGGCCTTGTCCGCGCTCCCCCAAGCGATCAATGCGCTGAATCCAACAGGAACGAGAATCGCAATAACCTGGATTCGCTGCATGTAAGGCCCCAGATTCCCATTTGCCTTCTTGAGGATGGCCTTGAACTCCACGATCAGCTCTTTGCACTCCCGATGTACCCTGGCTGCAGCCGGGCGCCGAAATGGCAGCAATGTTGTCGGTAGGTTTTGATCGTAGATGAGTTCAAGGGCTTCATCGTACGGGAGCCGCTTGAGTGGGAGTTGACCGTCCCACTTCCTTCTCCATTGTCTGTTCCCAGCATGTGCCTTCCTAGACGAGAAGAGTGCGCTTGCTGGCAAGAGCAGCCCCGCGCTAAGAATGAACTCTCTCCTGGAAAAACTCATGCTTTGACTGTCACCATGCCAGCAATGAATCCCTGGTGGGTTACAAACAGTGCTGGTCCCCATCCCTTGGGTACTACGAAGCTGACTTCGCCTTTTGAGCCGCTCACCTGAACCTTGACATACTTGATGACCTTCTCGTACTGGTCGTAGATAGCCAACGTCAGCGTTGCTTTATCGACGCCGTAGTCGAATGAAATCTTGACCGGCTTGCCTTCCGTCGCGGGCCTGGGGCTTATGTCGAAATGATAGGGACCGCCATTCATTTGGACTTCATCCTTGTGGCTTTCTCGATCGTCAGCAGTGCGTTTGCGGCATCTCCCTTGAGTTGTGAAGGTTCCGTTTTTTGCCTAGCTCTAATCGCGGCCACGCCTTCTAGGATCTTCCCTTGTAGCCATCCAAGCGCAGCTGTGCGCTTGTATTGATCCTCTTTTTGGTTGTTCAGGACCTTCAGCGCCTTGTCAAAGTCCAACGTCTTGTGGGGATACTGGCCGGACCAGACCCATTGTTGGACGACGACCGCGCTGGTGGCGAGGGTGGCAACGAGGGCCAGGGTCAGGAGCGTGCGGCGCCGGACGAAGCGATAGCGACTGCGTTTGGTAGTTGGCGGGAGCCAGCCGTAATCCTTCATGACCAGAGTGCTTGGGTCGGGATGAAGGTCGAGATGACCGAGATGAAGATGAGGACAGGTCCGGATCCGGACCCGTGGGCGCGAGAGTAAGGTATTCTGCCGGGATTGGGAAGGGCCCTGGCCTCATCGTATCGCTGGAGAGCGGCCATGGGATGGGGGATGGCGATGGGTTTGGTGTGTGTTTGGGCGATAGGGGGCACGCATCCAGGGGCCAGGGATGCAGGATCCTCGGACAGTGAGGATGATTCATGAGATCGTCGTGAGCCAAGAGGAGATCGGCGCTCCCCAGCGCCATTCGCGTTCCGGGGGTGGCGCCAGAAGAAGGCTACCCAGAAGAAGGCCACCCAGGAGGGTCGTCGAACCGACAGGTTCGTGGTCCCGGTCAGAAAAGGCGCCGCCAGGCGCATCGAGGTCATACATCGTTCGGGTCAGGTCGTAGCCAGGTCACGCCGTCGGAAGGCGCGGGCTCCGAGAGTCCAGAAGGTGAGGCCGATGCCGAGCAGAATCAGGATGTCGGTCATCGGAACCTGGTCGTGGGCGATGACCTGGATGGGGCGGTAGTAGTGGAGCAGGCCCAAGAATGCGACGTACTTGCCCGGAGGCCAGAATGGAACCAGGAAGGACAGAAAGAAGGAGAAGAGGATGACGGCAAAGATGAGGCCAATCGCACGCGAGCGGCGCGAGTAGAGCGTCGAGCACAGGTAGGCAAAGCCCGCGGTGGCGATGTAGAGGGCGAAGAGGTTGGCGCAGACCAGGAGGAGTTTCGGGATCGCGGCGTGTTGGTTGCCCGAGCCGATGATGTGGCCCGCGAGGGCTGTGAGAATGAGGAGCGCGCCGGTGAGCAGGCAGGCGAAGGACTCGGTCAGGTAGTGCGCCAGACGCGTGACCGGCAACGCGAACCAGAGGTCGGCGGTGCCGCGATCGATCTCCGCAACCGGCATGCGTGTGCAGAAGAGGATGAGGTGCGCCCAGAACAGCGAGAGCAGCACAGGATGCACCCAGGCGGCCGTCAGTATCGCCTGGGGGCTGAGTTTGTCTCCGACCTCGCTGCCCAGAAGGGCGGTCAGGATATTGCGGATGAAAGGCTGACTGAGCATGTGCGCGGCCGACTCTTCGAAGAAGTTGGGCAGCACGGCCGAGACAATGACCTCGAAGACGAGAACTCCGAGCAGGAGCCATAGGAAGACGAAGCGATACTCACGCCAGACCTTGAGCCATAGACCACGGTTCATGCAAGATCCCCTGGGCGGAAGCGACCGGAGGTCCCGTCGGCCTCGATCTCCACGCTATCCTCGGCGTAGTAGCGCAGGAAGAGGCTGTCGAGGTCGGGCTCCTCGATGACCAGGTCCTCGTAGTGCTGCGGCTGGAGCCAGTCGATGAGCGGCCGGACAGGGCCTTGCAGCCGACCCTGCCAGAGGGCGCCCTGGCGTTCGAGCTCGACTATCCCTGGCGGCTCACCGCTCGGCTGCGCTCCAGGATGCCAGAGGATGCTGACCGCCCGGCCGGCCTCGACCCGCAGATAGTCCAGCGACTGGTTGGCCACGAGACGCCCGCGCCGCAGGATGGCCACGCGGTCGCACAGCCCCTCGACTTCGCTCAGCACGTGGCTCGAGAAGAAGATCGTCGTGCCATCGGATGCCAGCTCGCGCAAGCGGTCGTAGAGCCGCGCTTGCGTGACCGGGTCCAGCGCGCTGGTCGGTTCATCGAGGATGAGGAGGCGCGGACCGTGCGCGAGCGCCAGCAGGATACCGAGCTTCTGCCGCATGCCGCGTGACATGGAGCGCACATCGAGATCGAGATCCAGCTCAAGGTACTCGCCGAGTTCGAGCACAGACTCGCGAAGATCCCGACGCCTCACGGCACCCATCATGCGCCCAGCCTCGCGTCCACTCATCCAAAGCGGCAGTCGTAGATCACCTGGCAGATAGCCGATGTCGCGCTTGACGCGTGTACTCTCGGCTCCGCAATCCCGCCCGAACACCGTGGCCCGGCCCGAGTTCGCATGCAGAAAACCCAGCAGCAATCGCATCGTCGTCGTCTTGCCAGCCCCGTTGGGGCCCAACAATCCAAAGACCGCACCTTCTTCGACGACAAGATCCAGCTCGGTCACACCGATGCGTTCGCCATAGGCCTTGCTCAACCGCTCTGTCCTGATGGCCTCCATGCTTGCGCGTCATCCTATCGCTCCTGCCCTGATCCTGCTCCTCTGGCCTCCCACGTCAGGGACACGCACGTCAGGATTCCCACCACGGACTGGGCGTGAGGGATGCCAGCCCTGCGCCCGAGCGGGCCATCTGGATGCCGGGCGCAGCCTTGTTCAACGAGCGATGGAGGTCAGGCCGTTGCTGGTGAGAAGGTTGGCCTTGTTGGCGCTAGGGGCGATGACGATGCTCTGGAAGAAGATCGGCAGGCCCGCGAGGCTCGGGATCTGTGGGAAGGGGAGTGCGATCGTGGTCTCACCGTTCTTGTCACAGGTGTAGACGCCGGTCGTGAAGATGTCCTGCCAAAGCACACAGCCAGGCATGCCGAGACCCGTCAGTGACAGTGGCAGCGTGAAGGCACCGAACTTCTGGTCGTTGACACCCAGGAGCAGGATGCCGCTCGTGCTGGCCGGATGCGATGTGGCGAGGAGGGAGAGTTTGCCGCCGAGTCTGGCCTCCTGGATCGGATAGAGGATCGGAGCATCGAGGGTCTTGGTTTCACAGCCCACTCCGTGCAACAGGACGGTTCCTGTCACCGGACCCAAGAATACGTTACGGCCCCCGCTCAGTGTCCCGATGGCGCTAAGGTCGGTGATCATGGCGTGCATTCCGCCGACCTGGAAGATCGTCCGTTGGCCCGCAATCCAGGCGTACTGTCCCGTTCGTGTGCCCTTGCGCAGCGTCAGCTGGGGTGTGACGCCGGTGGTCTTGGCGATGCGTCCATAGAGTGTCTTGTTACTCTCCTTCTTGAGCGA
>JAJRTL010000229.1 GCA_024278315.1 Planctomycetota bacterium
CGGATCCCTTCTCTCTCTCGGATCCTCTGCCCCTCGATCCGTCCCTGCAGTCCGTAGAGCCCCAAACCCAACAAGCCCAATGCCCCCAGCAACACCAACACCAAAGGCCAGAGAGAACGCGGACGCTGCATACCCCCAAGCCTAGCGCCCCGATGTCAAGAACGCGTCAAGAGCCCTCCCCTCACCCGCGAAAGAAAGGGGACGGGTCCTTTTGCTGCTGCTTCCAGATCAGAAGGAGGCGTTTCTGTCCCTCAAAGGCAAGGCGAACACCTGCCACTGGTCTTCGTAGAGGATACGACCGGGGTTGGAGGTCTTCACGACATCCACCCTGACGCCGTGCTCGCGCAGAATCCAAACGATGGACCACATCTGCGCGATGGGCTCTTCGGCGTCATCCTTGAACCAGGAGATGGCGCGCCTGCGGCCGGGTGCCTCGACCCGGGTGGGGATGGGGAGGTTCTTGTTCAACCAGGCAAAGGAGTCCCGAATCACCTGATCCTCATGCTCCTCGAGCTGATTCGCTTCCTGGAGTTCGCTGGCAGCATGGACCACTCCCAGACGCGAACCGGAGACTGCCCCTCTCTTCTTGACAACGAACCTGAGATACACGGCAAGTCCTCCGAGTCAGCCCCACCCCATTCTCGAAGCGAGAACGGCGGAAGGAGAGTGTAGCGAAACGGACCCGTCCCTTTTCTTTAGACGGTGGCAAGGGGGGCTTGGGGAGGGCGAGCTGGACAATAGTCCTGGAAGCGTGAGTGCACAGCTGCTCTGAGTGGGACATTCCTGCCAGCAATGTCAGAATCTTGCACTTGCAGCCAACGAATGGAGGGAGGACTTCGCACGGAGGTGCATTTCAGGCGATGCTTGGGGTAGACGAAGCTCCAAAGCCCCGGCAGTCATCGATCCTGAACGTCCGAAACTCGATCATGAGAACACCACTCTCCCTCCTCGCAGTCGCCATCTTGGGACTCGCTCCAGATGCCTCTGCCCATGAACGCTGGGTCAAGCACGCACTCAAGAGCGAGTTCGACCACAGCCTCTTCACGAGTGCAGGGCTCATCAATGTGGGCACGCTGATCGGCATTCTGGTCCTGGCCCTGCTTCTGTTCCGTTGGTCGGGGCGCGTGCGTGCCCGATATCCCGATCGGGCGTCCGATCTGCGGACGAAGCTCCTGTCATGGGCACCCTTCCTCCTCCGCGTCACCTTCGGGCTCGGCCTGGTCCTCGTGGCATGGCAGGACCAATTCCTGGCTCCGGATCTCTGGGCTGACCACAGCCTCCAAGGATCCTTGCTCGTCAAATCACAGGGAGTCCTCGGTGTCCTCCTCGTGCTGGGACTCCTGACTCGCTTCGCCAGCCTGGCTTTCCTGGCACTGTTCGCCTGGGCGACACTGCTCCGCCCCTTCGCTCCCTTCGATGGAGAGCCGGTCACGATCATCGGCGTACTCAACTACCTCGAAGTCGTCGGTATCGCGATCTATCTCGCCGTCGTTGGTGGAGGCGCACTCTCCTTGGACCGACTCTTCCTTCGAGAGGATGTTCGCGAAGCGACTCCTCGCTCGCGAGCCAAGGCCGTCGGAGTCATGCGCATCCTTCTTGGCGCGACCCTGATCATCCTGGGTATGCAGAAGTTCCTGATCCCCGAGTTGCCCATGGGTGTCGTCCAGAACTATGCGGACGCCATCTACACTCCCATTGCCAGACTCACCGGCATCAGCCCCGAGGGATACGTCTTTGCGGCCGTCGTCGTCGAGACCACGGTCGGCCTGCTCGTCCTGGCTGGCCTCTTCATCCGCCCCCTCATGGTGGTCCTGGCTGGACTTTTCGTCACGACACTGTTCGTCTTTGGTGAAGACCTGATTCCCCACCTGCCGCTCTTCGGCATGGTCTTCGCTTTCCTCATCGAAGGTGCGGGTGCCTATCGCCTCGACGAGTTCACGATGCCCAAGAAGCCAGGCATCGAAATCCAGGCAGGACACGCAGTCGTGGAGAACATCGCGTGAGAGTCGCGTCGGTGACGGCATGGAGCCTCTTGGTGCTGGCTTCCTGCGGCAAGGGAAGCGAGCCCACGAACACCGGGGCCCAGGCCCCCAGATTGGCTCCTGGCTCAGCCCCCGAAACAGCCACCGGCACGCTCACGGCTCTCGGTGAGAAGGGCCTCTTTCGCTTCCGAATCCGGACGGATCCGGCACCCCCTGCGCTGGGCGATTACTTCTCGGTCTGGACGACCGTGGAGCGGGTGTCGGAGACCTCCCGCGTCCGAGGCGGGACCCTGGTCCTCGATGCCACCATGCCCGAGCATCGACATGGAATGACGACGCTGCCCAAGACACGTCTGTACGAAGACGGTCGCTTCCACACGGTTGGCTGTCGCTTCCACATGCACGGACGCTGGGTCATCGAGCTGACATTCTCCCACGATGGAAAGCGCGACCATGCCACGATCGAGTTTCCCTTCCACCCCCCCATCTCGAGGTGATGTGTCGAGATGAGGTATCGAGGTGAGATGTCCATGAGTTCACGATCTCGACGCGTGACGCGCTCTCCCCGGAGACGATGGCTCCTGGGCCTCCTGGTGATGATCGGTTCAGCCCTCGTCTATTCCCTCCCGTCCGAGACCTGGATCCGCCGGGACGATGCGGAACGACCCTGGACACGCGCCGAGCTTGCGACGCTGGCGAGCCTCTCGGCTATCCGCCAGCCGCGTCCCAGCCGATCCAATCGGGTCAGCGAGGACGAAGGCGCCGCGGACCTGGGGCGACGTCTCTTCTTCGACACGAGGTTGTCGGGCGACGGAAAGGTCTCCTGCGCCACCTGTCACCAGGCCGAGCGCTACTTCACGGACGGACTCTCGAGCTCGATCGGGATCCAGATCGTCGCACGCAATGCCCCGACGCTGATCGGCATCCAGGACTCTCCCTTCTACTACTGGGATGGACGCAAGGACTCGCTCTGGTCCCAGGCCATGGCGCCCTTCGAGGTCGAAGCCGAGATGGGCACGACGCGCGTCGCGGTGCTGCGCGTCGTCCACGAGCGATACCGCGAACCCTTCGAGGCGCTCTTCGGCAAGCTACCTCCACTCGACGACAAGACCCGCTTCCCGACCGAGGCCAGACCCATCCCGGAGGATCCCGTCCATCCGCATGCGAAGGCATGGAAGCGCATGTCGCCCGAGGATCGCGAATCGATCACGCGTGCCTTCGTCAACGTCGGCAAGTGCATTGCCGCCTACGAGCGCAAGCTGCTCCCCGGCGAAGCTCCCTTCGATCGCTACGTCCAGGCTCTGCTCAGCAGTGACCCGGCAGAGAATCCGAAGGCCGAGGCCGAGCTCAGCCCAGCCGCCATCCGCGGCCTGCGCGCCTTCATCGGCAAGGCCGGCTGCATCCACTGCCACAACGGCCCACTCTTCACCGACGAGTCCTTCCACAACACAGGTCTGCCCCTGCCGAGTCCCGAGGCCATCCCCGAGCGCGCACGAGCGCAGGGTGCCTGGCAGGTCCTCGCCGACCCCTTCCGCTCCGACGGCCGATACAGCGACGACCCCGAGCCCAATCCTGATCTCATCTTCCTGAACCCTGGCTTCGAGGATCTCCTCGGCGCCTACAAGACACCGACCCTGCGCAACATCGCCAAGACCGGACCCTATGGCCACGCGGGTCAGATCGCGAGCCTCTCGGCCATGATCGAGCACTACCGCAAGCTCCCGCTGGCGAAGTTCCTCGGCCACCGCGACCTCATCCTGAAGCCCCTCGACCCGAGCGTCCGCACCTCCGACCTGGTCGCCTTCCTCCAGTCCTTGACCGGTCCTCTACCTGCCGAGGAGCTGTTGAGCGGCCAATGACGCTCCCCCCAGACGGTGGGCTACTTGCGAACCAGATGCCTGTCCGGGGCCACATGAGGAGCTGACAGGGGGGGGGGCGCGATCCCGGTTGCGAAGTCCCACCCTTGCCATGACAATGGCCCGCCTTGCTGCCGGGCACTCTCCTCCAGGCAGCCCTGCCTCGGGTTCCACGACATGAAACGCATCACGCCTCTTCCACCCTGCCGGACACTCTGCTCCCTGACCTTGGTCCTGGCTCTCGGAGCCAGCCTGGCTCCCGGCCAGAACCCCGCACCGATCTTCAAGGGTGTGTCCAGGGTCTGGACCAATGGAGCGGTCAGCGCCCTGACCGGCATCCCCGGCAAGAACGTGCTCCCCGTGATCTCGGGAGATCAGGACACGCGACTGCCTGGCCTCTTTGCAGCCATCGGAAGCTTGGGGAAAGGGAGTGTCCTGGCTGTCGGACACGGAGGCATGTTCGGTGACACCGCCAATGGCGTCTTCGACACACTCAAGTTCAATCTGCAGGCCATCGCCTGGCTCGATACCAAGACGACCAAGACCGTGGCGATCCTGGCCGGGCATGCCGAGTGGAGCAAGAAAGGCAAGATGGGCGTACTGGTCACCGCCCTCGTCAAGGCGGGCTACAAGGTGCTCGAGATCCGGGGACGCGTCACGAGCACGAGCCTCAAGGGTGTCGGCGTCGTGATCGTCGGCAATGCCTGGGGAAGCTTCACGGCTACCGAGCTGACGCTGTTCGAGACCCACGTGAAGGGTGGCGGTGGCATGTATCTGGCGGGAGTGGGCTGGTCCTGGAATGCCTACCGCTCGAGCAAGGGCTTCGACAACTATCCGATGAATGTACTGGGCCGCCGCTTTGGCCTGACCTGGCTCACGAGCGGGATCTCCGATCCGACCAACAACTACAAGGGCTCACCGGTCTTCCACACTTTCTATCCCAACAGCTCGCTCTACATGCCGGATATCGCGCTCAAGCACCTCGACACCGTGCTCGGGAGCCACAATCTGGATCTGGACAGCTGGTTGCGCGGCAATGCCACCGAGCGTACGAAATACCTGATCGCCGTGGGGCAGGTGGCCATCGCGCTCGCGCAGCTGCCGGTCTCAGGCTCGGTGCGCGCCAACTTCGATATCGCCATCCGAAAGCTGCTGATCAAGAACTCTGGCTGGCTCGGCATGGCCCCGGCCTACAGCCCGACCAAGGACGCCGTCTTGGCCATCAGCCGCGCGGTCCTTCATGGCAACCTCATCGCCGCCTTCCCGCTGACCAAGAGTCGCATCGCCACGATCACACCCGCTCTCGGTATCAAGAGCGCCCACCCCGACTACGGCGAAATCCTGAACAAATACGGCATCATCCTCCTCGACAACCGAGGGTTGAATGCAGCCCAGCGCACTTCCATCAAGGACCTCCTGAGCCTGGTCGCCAAGGTGCCCAAGACGATGCATCGCATGACCATCAAGAGCAAATGGGGCAAGGCCCTGCCCGATCTCTCACGCGCACTCGCGGGAGCTGGCGTCAACACCTTTGGTGTAGGGATGCAGGCCATGGAGAACGGCTTCCCCAAGGACGTCCCTGTCCTGCGTCGCCCGACCTTCACCATCGCGCTCGCCCACGAGGTCGCACACTCGATCAATGCCGCCATGAACAGGGTCGCCTCCTACAAGAGTGCCCAGAAGAAGCTCATCAAGGATGCGGGCCTCGACAACCAACAGTACCTGCGCAGCATGGTCGGGGGGGCCTTCTTCCAGAAAGCACCCCAAGAGTTCATCGCCTCCAACGCCAACCAGTGGATCATCGACTCGGCGCATACGCTGCGCGTGGGCCTCACGCGCTGGCGCGCCAACAAGGGCGAGCCCATCCTCCAAGCCCTCTTCATGCTCGACCTCTACGGTCAGTATGCGAGCACTGCGCCACTCTTCACGACCGCGATCGATGGCAGGATTACAACGATCCAGGCCTCGCTCACACGCGACACACAAGGCCGGGTCACGGATGTGCAAAGCCGCGACGCCACTCTGCGCATCCGCTATGGCTCGACCGGCAAGGTGCAGAAGCTCAGCGCCGCCCTCGCCTACGGCTCCTCCTCCAAGGTGCTGGGCGTCGACCTGGGAGCCAAGGAAGGCCCCTGGGTCGGCAACCAGAGCTTTGCCTTCACCGGCACGGCACCTGCTGCTTCGACTCCCGGCCTCCTCCTCCTCGGACCCAAGCCCGCCGACATTGCCCTACCCGGCCCGATCTTCACCGGCAGGCTCCAGGTGGACCTCACGGCAGCCTTGATCATCCCACTCGTCTCGACATCGACAAAGGGCTTCGTCCTACAGGTCCCGATCCCCGACAAAAAGATCCTGCTCGCCAGCCGCCTCTATGCACAGGCCATCTTCTACCGCAAGAACCCTGCGGCCCAGGACCTCTTCGGCGTCAGTCGCGGCCTGGAGCTCTGGCTCGGCGCAAAGTGATGGCGTAGCAGTCTGACACACAAACCGGGTAGCGAGCTCATCTGTCCTCGAGTTGCCATTCGAGCAGGCCGGTGGAGAAGCCTCTCTGCATCGTGACTTCGAGCATCCACTCACGTGCTTGGACCGGGGCGAAGCGAAGGTTTTGCAGACGGTCCTTGCCGACGCCGTAGGAAATGCCGTTCTCGAGGCGAACGGGAGTCCAGGATTCGCCATCGCGGTAGAGGAGGCGCCAAGAAGCAGGAACACGACAACCGCCTTTGGGTCCATCGTCAAACCAGTAGACCGAAGAGCGCGCAAGCGAGCGCGGCTTGTCGAAGCGGCAGTACAACTGGCCGACGGCACCCTTGAGTGGCCAGAATGTCATCCGTGGGAGACTGGGATCCGAACTGCTCTGGGGGAGTCTGCCGTCCATGAGGGCAGCGACGCTGTCACCTGCATAGCAGTGCGAGGCTTCGAGCTCGCGATCGGCCATCCTGTGCACGATACCCTGACCAGGTCGCTCGGCCAGGGCCTTGTGAGTGGGGATCCAGGTTACGAGCTCGCCGGCACCCCGATGGTTCCAGAGATGGTAGGGGATGGCGCGGAGCTGGACCTCGCGAGGATTTCCGTCCTCGCTGCGTGCGAGCGCGGGGCCCTCGATGGTAACGATGCCGCCGAGCAGCTCAGGATGTGATACTGCGCGGAGCTTCGCGTCCGGAGGCAGGACGAGGTTACGGCTATGACCGTCGTGATCCACGCCCTCGAGGCAATAGACGACAGGACCGCGGCAGAGGGCGACACGACCATCGTTGGCCAGGACCCTGGGGTCATCCTCGACCCGACGGATCTCCATCGGCAATTCCAGCGCAACGCGATCCCCTGGATCGAAACGGCGATCGATGCGCAGCCAACCATCCCGGACCATCACAGTCTGATGCTTCCCGTTCAGGAGGAGTCGAGCCCCACCTCGGCACCAGGCAGGTTCGCGCAGAAGCAGGGTGAATCGCTGCGGCTTCTCCGGACGGACCTCGATCAGGACCCTGCCCTTCCAGGGCAGCTGACTCTTCATCTCGACCCGCACCTTCCCCGCCGCGAGAGGGATGCTCGTGCGGCTACCGATGTACTGCGAGACGCGGATCTCGTCCACGTCATGCGACCAGATCCTCCCACCCAGAGATGGAAGGAAACGCACGATGTTGCTCGGACAACAAGCACAGGAGAACCAGGCCGACCGCTCATGGGCACCCCGACTGGCGAGTGGGTTGTCGTAGAAGAAGCGATCCCCCTCGCGCGATATGCCACTCAACATCCCGTTGTAGAGGCTGCGCTCGAGATCGTCCGCGTAGCCTGCGTCCCGTGTCAGCAGGAGCATGCGCTGGTTCCAGAGAGATAGTGCGATCGCCGCGCAGGTCTCGGTGTAGGCCGTGTCGTTGGGCAGGACGAAGGGTGGACCAAAGCCCTCGATGCCGGGCACCGATCCGACTCCCCCCGTGATGTAGATCTTGCCCAGATGCACGTCGTCCCAGAGAGCCGTCAGGGTCGAGCGAAGCTCCCCATCGCTATCGATCCTTGCGAGGTCCGTCAGCGCGCAAGCCTGGTAGAGCGCACGAACCGCATGCCCCACCGCCTTTCGCTGCTCGCGCACCGGCAGGTGATCCTGCGCATAGCTCCCGTAGCCACCGCCCTTGCGCCCCTTAAAGCGACCGCGCGCAGCGAGAAAGAAACGAGCCAGCCTTTCGTATCGCGGCTCCTTCGTCGCCTGGGCCAGCTTCAGCAGCGCCAGTTCGATCTCCTGATGACCGGGAGGATCCTGACGCTTCCGGGGTCCGAAGACTCCATCGATGTGATCGGCCAGCCGACAGGCCACATCCAGGAGCTCGCGCTTGCCTGTCGCCTGGAACCAGGCGATCCCTGCCTCGAAGAGGTGCCCCGCACAGTAGAGCTCATGGCCGCCGCGTAGATTCGTCCAGCGCTTGCCCGTGCCGGCTGTCGTATAGTAGGTATCGAGATACCCATCTTCTTGTTGGGCCGCAGCGATCCGCAGGATGATGCTTTCGACGCGCCGTTCGAGCACGACATCGCGACGGTGACGCAAGGCATAGGCAGCGCCCTCGATGACCTTGTAGAGGTCCGAGTCGTCGTAGAGCCGTCCACGAAAGCGTCCCTCCTCGATCTTCCCGGCGGCGACGTCGAAGTTGGCGATCCTCCCCGTCTTCTCGCACTGATCCAGACAATGCCCCACCGTGACGCGCAAGGTCGTCTCGATCCGCGGCGACCAGAATGCATCCTCGATCTCGACCGAAGAGAAGGGGGCCGCCTGGAGTGACCTAACGGTGGTGTCTGGTCGTTCCTGTTGCGGCGCGAGCATCAGACACACGAAGATGGCGGGCCAGAAGATCATGCGCCAGATTCTACGCGCTTGTGGTAGGCGGAATAGCCCCAGGCACCCAGGGTCAGCAGGACGTAGAGAGCCAGGATGAAGAACATCTGCTCGGGCTGGGTCGTGAACTCGTAGTAGAGAATCAGGATGGCACCCATCAACAAGGTCAACATCGCAAGCACGGTCATGATCGTGGAGGATCCAGTGGCCTTGCGGATCCGGTGATTGGTATAGGCCATCAACAGGGAAACGACCAAGAAGGTGATACTGCCGAACTCGAGGATCATCCGGAGGTTGCCCAGAAGCACGAGGGCGAAGGCGCAGGTCGCCATGGCCAGGATGGCCTGGACCGGGATGTTGCGAGCCTTGCGGCCGAGAATGGCCGGAAGATACCCATCCCCCGCAATGACCGCCATCTGTCGCGATGCACCGAAGATCGTTCCGCTGAGAGCACTCATTGTCGCCAGAAGCGCTCCCATGATCACGATATCGGCACCCATCGGGCCGAGCACATCGCGTGCTCCTGCGGCCAGTGCATACTCCTTGTCCCTGATGATGTCCGCAAAGGGGATGGCCAGGATCGCTCCCATGGCGATCACGACGTAGATGAGGATCGCAAGGACGATGGCGGCATAGATCGCCCGTGGGATGTTCTTGTCCGGTTGCACCATCTCCTTGACGGCATTGATCACGAGTTGAAAACCTTCATAGGCCACGAAGGTCACCGATGCGACGACCAGGATGCTCAAGATCGTCGGGTCGGGACCGAGATCGAACAGCTCGGGGAGAGTCGTCTGCGAGTGGCTGATGAGGACGAACGAGATGACACAGAGGATCAAGAGTTTCGAGTAGACCATGAGGTCTTCGATCTTGCCCATGCCCTTGACACTCCAGACATTGATGATCGTGAAGAGTGCAAGGATTCCACCGGCTACGAGTTTTCGGACCCAGACATCGTTGGCAAAGGCGAAGTTGCTGATGGCATAGGCCGCGAAGGTATAGGAGTAGAGGGCCATCGTGCTGATGTAGCCGAAGATGGTCCACCATCCGATGACCGCAGCCGCGAAGTGTGACCCAGGGAAGGTCCTCTTGAAGAAGGAGTAGGTGGCACCCTCGTCCTTGTAGTAGACGCCCAGCTTGACGTAGGAGTAGGCCGCCAAGGAGGCCACGCCCCCACCCAGGGCGATGGCGATCGGAGCCCAAGCGCCGACCATGGCGACCGAAATCCCGAGAATCGTGAAGATCCCTCCACCTACCATCCCCCCGAGCGCGATGGCGATCAGCTCTGGAAGCCCCAGCGCCCGGTGGCGCTTGCGCAGAATCGGACTCGTTGGCGGTTCTTCTTGCATCCTGGATGATCTTGGGAGCTTCGAGACCGGGAAGCAAGGAGAGGATCTCCTCCGGGCTCTTGCGTGGAGGGAGACTGGTGCAAGTCGGCGTCGGGAGTATCATCGCCCCTGCCCCTCTCGGTGGAGGCGGCGGAATCACAGTCGCACGCAGACCGGCAAGGTCCTGGGAGGGGAGACTTGAGGAGCCTGATCGTCTGTCTCGGTGGCTCGCTCCTGCTCCTACCGCTGTTGGAGTCGATGCTCGAATCTCCGTTCGAGCCCCCACTCGACTCTCAGATCGCTCTACAGTCAATGCAGGAGAGGACGGAGCTCACGACTGCGTATCTACTGGATGTCGAACAGCCCGCGGTCGAAGTGAAGGCGCGAGCCCTCCGGGCGATCGGCGGAAGGAGAGCACATGAGGCTTTCGAAGGCGAAGTGAGATTTGGTGCCGTGAGGGGCAAGGCGCGTTTCGCACATCCCATGGCCAAGAAATGGAAGCTCGAGCACCTGCCCGCCTTCGTCGCACGCTTCACGAGCGAGAACGGATACCTCATCCCCTTCGAACGCGAGCTCATCGTGGACAAGAGTCCAGACTGCGCTTGGAACGTCGTGCTTTCTCCGGGGCGCATCTGGTCCGAGAAGGGCGATGGTGGTTGGTCGCGTGCGGCCTTTCCCTTCCTCCTGGCCAACAAGCTCGTGAACGGCAGTCTCAACTGCGTCGGCAGCTTCGTCTACAAGTCGGGCAAGGTCAGCGATCTGCACGTGCAAATCCAGCAGGAGACCTATGCCGAGTTTCGGGGCTCCATGGTAGCCAGGCTGCGCCTGGGCTGGACCATCAAGAAGCTGGCGGGCTCCCGGCAGCTGCGCGAGAGCTTTCACCAGGAGCTCGAGGACAGCCTGCCGAGACGCGCGCTCGCAGACCTGTCAGCCAGGCACAAGGGATTCGACATCACTGCCTTCACAGAGGATATCAGTGCCAAGGACATCAGCCAGGCGGCCGTGCTCTATCGCGGAGCGCTCTATGTCCAGCAGACGACTGGCCCGAGAGGCCCCTTTCCGTTTCCTCGATTCCAGCGGCACGCCGCCTACAGCCTCACCAAGTCCATGGGTTTGGGCCTCGCCATGATGCGCCTGGCCGAACTCTACGGCCCTGAAGTCTATGCAGAAAAACTGATCGACCATGTCGATACCGGCTCGCGCAAGCAACTGTGGTCACGCGTGCGCTTCCGCCACTGCCTGGACATGGCCACTGGCCTCGACTGGCCGGATCGGGTCGATAGCAAGAGACCTCGCTACGACGAAGCCAGCCCCCGGTTCCTCGAGTGGCTGCTCACTTGGGGGCGGGACAAGAAGCTTGCCCTGGCCCTCGACCAGAAGTCATTGCCGGTGCAACCAGGACAGATCTTCCGCTACCAGACCGTGGCCAGCTATCTGCTCACGACAGCACTCCAACACTGGATCGAGAAGAAGCGTGGCAAGCACGCCGACATCGGTGACTTCCTCCGGAACGAGGTCTTCGCCCCCATCGGCATCAGACACATGCCCATGATGCGCACCATCGAGACGTCGGGCGCACGAGGCCAGGCGATCCTGGGGTACGGGCTCTATCCTACGCTCGAGGATCTGGCGCGCATCGCGCTGCTCCTGCAACAGGATGGCATATGGAAGGGGCGTCGCCTCCTGCACGCGCCAAGTCTCGAGCGCAGTCTCTTTCGAGGTCAGCAGCGCGGACTCCCGACCGGGGTCAATCTTTCAGATGGCATCGTCCACTATCAAGACTCGTTCTGGGGCCTTCCCTGCAAGATCGGCGAGCGATCAGGGTTCGCGCCCTACATGAGCGGACATGGCGGCAATGCCCTCCTCCTCGCTCCGGGCGGTGCCAGCTACCTGCGCTTCCTCGATAGCAAGCAGTACGTCCTCGCACCGATGCTTCACGAAATCATGAAGCTCCGCTAACCCGGATGATTCATGAGATCGTTGTGAGCAGATCAAGCGTCGGGCGGAATCCCGAGCCTGGCGTAGGCTAGATCTTCGTTGCACAGGAGTTCCTCGCGAATCTCCTGTGCAACGGCATCCAGTGCCTCCGCATCGGCATCTGGAGACACGAATCTCTGTTCACCATAGATGACGACGATCTTGGCAAATGGCTTGGGGATGGCAAAGCGATCCCAGCTCTTGGCACGCCAGACGCGGTCGTACGCAATGGCACCTGTGACGATGGGACGACCCGTCATCTTGGCCAGCCAGACGAAGCCTATCGTCGCAGACCGACGGGGACCGCGTGGACCATCTGGGGTCAGGACGACCGTTCGTCCTTGGCGAAGCTCCTCGGCCAAGGTGCGCAAAGCCCGCATCCCACGTCTCGACGTCGATCCCCGCAAGGCTAGAAATCCTGAACGCCTGAGGATCATGGCCAACAGGGAGCCATCGTCACTGGACGAAACCAGGGATACGAATCCCTTGCCGCGTTGGAGTGCCAGCCCTGGCAAGAGCTGACCATGCCACAGCGTCGCCACGCAACCACCCTGCTCCACCGCCTCATCCAGATGCTCGACATCGATGGCTTCGATGCGCCAGGTCCTGCCCAGGACGCGGAGGATGCCAGGGGCCAGGAGCCAAACCAGGACTGAGCCCAACCGCCGCCGGGCGATCCGGAACTCACGGCGCCACCAGACATTGCGCCCGGCCTTCTCCCGGGCCTCGGCAATGGCACGCCGCTCACGAGTGAGTCGATCCCGCCCGCGGTCGGGCCGGGAGTCAACCATGAAAGGACTGGAACAAGAGTGAGATCATGCCGTTGGAAATCAAAGAGGAGGGGTCCCGTGAGGGACATGATCATCCTTGATCTTCAAGCTGAATCACACATCGATTCGACCCTGTCTCGACGCATGGTGTCTCAACGCAGGGTCGATCGAATCACGACTCCCGTGGGTCCTCGATGAGCTGATGGCCGGAAACCCCGTGGATGGCGGTCTTGAGCTCGGAGATCTTGCGGGTCAGCGTCCTCGATCCCGGCTGCGCACGCACGAGGTCCTCGATCTCGGCACTCAGGGCGGACAAATCGGGCATGTGATAGATCCCGGCCGTGCCAGCGAGCCTGTGGCTGACCGACTCGATCTTGCGCCAGTCTTGACTCTCCAAGGCCGCCTCCAGATCGTGCAGGCGTTCATCGAGGCTGGCCACGAACTCGTTGATAAGTTCCATGAACTCCGGATCCGCGAGACGTGGATCGGACTCGCTCGTCTTCACTTCTGCAGCGGCAGTCTGCTTTGCGATGTTCTCGGCCATATTCCTGAGCTCCCGGCTCTTGAACGGTTTCTCCAGATGATCCGTGCAGCCAGCCAGGCGGTAACTTTCGATGGCCGTTGGATCCAGGTGTGGTGTAAGGACGACGATCGGACCTTCGAAGCCTTCCTTGCGTAGCGTCCGACTCGCACTCACGCTATCGAGGCCCGGCAGATCGTCATCCAGGAAGACCAGGTCGTACTTTCCGCTGCGAGCCTGCTCCAAGGCAAACTGGCCATTGCCAGCCAGGGTGATCTCTGCACCCTCCTTCTCCAGGAAGAAGTGCAGGAGCAACTGGTTGCTCTTGAAGTCCTCTGCCACGAGGATCTTCATCCCCTCGAGCATCCCCTTGTGATTTCCACTCTTCATCGTTTCCTCCGCAGTGTTCTCGGGGAGGGCGAGCAGGACACAGGGGTCCTCGTCTCTATCTCCCGGCTCCTGGAACACGACGGAAAAACTCATCCAGGCTGGTAACAAGGATCTATGGGGCTTCATGGGTTGGAGTCGGCAACACAGTTGTTGCCGGCCAGCCTCGAGGCCAACATCACTCCACTGGTAGCTCTCGAGCGAGAGTTCTCGCTCTGCAATCGCGAGAGGCCGACCCGCAATGCGCTCGACATCGAGCTCCTGGAACCACTCCTCCAGGCCCTGCAGCGGCAGGTCCTCCAGGTGTACGCGATCGCAGCGCTGCTCGAGGCCGAAGAGCGCTGCGGCGGTGCGACCGAGTTCGCGTACGTTCCCTTGCGCATCCAATCGCATCAACCCCAGATCGGCCAGGCCTTCCCGGTCCACCCGGTTGCGCGAACGATTGCGCCACGCGCCGAGCCCGAGGCCGCCAGCCATCCCCATTCCGAGTAGTCCAAGTGTCGATAGCAATCGAATCCCCACAGTCACGGCCCGAAGGGCACTTCGGGTCCACGTCTGTTTTCGGACACGGAAGGCTGCGATCTTGAGGCGGATCGCCTATGCCATCGGCAGGTTTCAGCGCAACAGCAGCTGGACGCGCAAGGAGTGCTGGCCCGGTGGAAGGCGCAGAGCCGGAAGCAGACCGAGAACGGGCTCGACTTGGAACTCGCGCGGCTTGCCGGTCTCGCGGTCCACGATCTCGACCCGGAAGGCCCAGGGGAGAGGAGTCAGGGTGAAGGGACTGATGTTCTCGGTCGTCTTGAGGATGCCCGGAGACCAGCCGAGAACGAGCCAGCGCCAGTCCGAGGTGGTTGCCTGGATCTCCCAGACATAGGCCTGCCCCTCGACGCCTTCCTTGTCGATCCGCAAACGCTCGGTCTGGCCTGTGGGAGCGGTCGGGCCCGCGGGAGCGGGTGGCGCGTCGGAGGGGCGCGCCGCCAACCCTCGCTTCACCCGAGGAGAGAGGGACCAGGGCAGGGCCTGGAGCGGCTCATCGCTGGCGAGCGTCTGACCCCAGCTCAGGATGGGCTCGGGGAAGGGGCGCAGCACATCACAGAACCAGGCCCGCGGAGCCTTGGCGCGCTTGGCTAGCTCCGGGAGACGCAGGCGGCGAAGGCGCCTGCCGTCGTATTCGATCCAGATGCCTTGGTCACCCATCGGCAGCGAGACACCCTTGGGAGGAAGCCAGGAGGACCGCGTGGTCATGACGCAAAGGTCTGGCCAGTCAGCGATCTCCTTGCGATGTCCCAAGCGCAGCGTGAAGGCCGTCTTGTACTCCACGGGCATGTTGAGGCAAAGGACAGGCTCGCCCTCGGGATACTCCGGAAGGACGGCGACGCTGCTCTGATAGATCGCTTCACTGTGGCCGAGGTAGGCACCCCAGAGTTTCTGCTCGGTCAGCGTCTTGACGAAGAAGATCGCCAGGAGGAGCGCAAGCACCATCTCCCAGGCGCGACGGGGGAGCAGGAGCACGAGCGAAAGCAGGACCGGCGTGGCGGCGATCGCGGGCAGGTAGGCGTGATGCCGGCTGGACTCCCCAGGGAAGAGCGAGGCCGGGAGGTTGGCCACGACGTAGAAGGCGAGGCTCCAGAGCAGCGCGTGACCACGGGCAGGCTGCCCACGCCAGGATTCGATCAGGCCCAGTGCGAGGAAGATCGCAAGGAGCCAGGCGCCGAGTGACCCCGCATTGGTCGCGATGCCTGTGCCGAAGAGGAAGAAGCGCCCGAGGTTCTCGCTGACGGATACGAAAGCGTCGACCGGTGCGCTCGTCCACAGGCTCAGCAACTCGCTGATGCGGGACACGCTTCCCTCACCGGGTGGCGGCAGCAGGGCGAGCTGCCCCAGCGAAAAGAGGAGGGCGGGCAGAAGCACGAGCGCGGCCATGGCGTAGCTCTTTCTTCCGCTTCCCGGAAGCAGCAGCCCCAAGGGGTAGAGCAGGCACATCATGTAGGCGTTCTCGCTCATGCCCAGCGGGAGCAGGGTCGCAGGTAGCAGAGCCACCAGGAAGCCCACCTTGTCCTTGGTCTCTCTCAAGAGGACGAGCCCCCAGACCAGTGCGGCAAAGACGAAGGCCTTGTTGCCAGCGGCCAACCAGGACAGCGCCGGAGCCGTCCCCGGGGCCAGGCCTGCAAGGAAGACCACCGCGAGCGCACCGAAGAATCCGAGAGGTGTATCTCGCAGCAGTCGATGCAAGCCCCAGAGTCCCAGCACATGCGCCAGCAAGGGCCCCAGATGCATCCAAGCACCGCTCATGCCCATGAGATGACAGAGCTTGAGGTAGCCAAACCAGATCGGGCGGAAGTAGGGATACTCCTGGATGGGAGCAAAGGAAGCCAGCAAGCTCCGCTCGGCCAGGTAGCCCGCCTGACTCCAATCCTCCGGCGAGAAGGGCATGGCCAGAATCTGGATCTGGCAGAGTCCGATCATCAGCAAGGCGCCCAGAAGCAGCCACCGCTTGTCCTGGATCGGCAGGATCGGTTCGTACGATTCGGTCGACACTCGGCTGTTTACTTGGATCGGCGCTCGTAGAGCGCGGCCATGTCCTTCCTCTCGATACCATCCTCGGTGGCCAGAGAACAACGACTGGGATAGAGCGAAGCGGCTCCCCACTCACCCTTCTTGTTGATCGCGTAGAAGTTGACCTGGAAGGCTGGCTTGCCGTCCTCGGTGAGCAGACGCGAGATACGCGTGTAGTGCGCGATGCGCTTGCAGAGTTCCAGACAGGCGTCTGTCGGCGACTTGCCCTGGCGCATCTGCTCGACGATCTGCGCCGAGCCGTTGCTGAGGATCACCGCCTCGCCACGCCCCGTGCTGCCGGCCGAGCCGATGTCGTTGTCGAGCCACATGCCGCAGCCGATGAGCGGCGAGTCGCCCACGCGACCCGGGATCTTGTAGGCAAGCCCGGATGTCGTCGTGACCGCGCCGAGCGTACCTGCGCTGTTGAGCGCGCTCAAGTGGATCGTGCCATGCTCGCGCTCTTCTTCGTCCTCATCATGTTGTTTACCGTTCTTGGGTGGCAGCTCGTTGTCCTTGCGCGGCACCCAGTCGTCCTTGGTGCTCAGCCTCTCGCGCCATCGCAGCCAGGCCTTGCGCGCCTCCTCGGTGAGGATGTTCTCCTCCTTGAATCCGTGCAGGCGTGCGAAGCGCAGCGCACCCTCGCCCACCAGCAGAACATGGTCTGTGCGGCGCATGACCTTGAGCGCGACGAGACTCGGATTCTTGATGTTGCGCAGCGAAGCCACCGCGCCCGCGAGGTGGGTCGGACCATCCATGACGCAACTGTCCAGTTCCACGATTCCGTCGGCGTTGGGGCGCCCACCATAGCCGACACTCATGTCGTGCGGGTCGTTCTCGACGAGGTTGACCCCCGCCACGGCCGCATCCACGGGGCGGACACCCGCCTGCATCTGGGCCAGGGCCAGCTCGACGGCCTTCATGCCATTGCCGCTGCTGATGGCGATCGGCCGGAGCGCCTTGCGCACCAGCAGCTCGGGGCCGCGCGCCGGGGCGCTGGCCATGGCCACCGCGGGAGCCGCGAGACTGCTTGCGGCAAGAGCAGAGAGAAACTGGCGACGCGTCGGCTGGGGGTCCGGATTCTGCATGTTGGCTCCTGAATGCGAGAACTGAGAGAGGCCAACCTTAGTCCGAACTATTCATGACCTCGATGCGTCTCGCAACGATCTGATGATTAATCCAGGTTAGCGAAGCGGATCCAATGGGCTATACCAAGAGCCATGATCCACACGATCGGGACAGACCTGATAGAGATCGAGCGCATCGAGACCGTATATGAGCGTACCGGCGAGCGCTTTCTGGCGCGCATCCTCACGGATCGCGAGCGGGAGTACTGCCTGGGGAAGACGCGCCCGGCCTCCAGCATCGCGGCGCGCTTTGCCGCCAAGGAAGCCGTGATGAAGTGCCTCGGCACAGGCTGGGCGGAGGGGGTCACGTTCAGGGACATCGAGGTCACTCGGGTCGCCTCCGGGGCGCCGGGCCTGCAGCTCCACGGACGCAGCGCCGAGATCGCCACAGAACAGGGCATCACGCGCTGGCACCTGACCCTCTCTCATTCCCGAGACCACGCGATGGCCATGGTCGTCGCCGAACGCGCCGAGATCTGAGCCATCGCTGGCATCTGAGTCATGGAATTCGCCAATAGACCAGCTCCTGGACCGCATCAGAAGATTGTGTCCCCACCCCATCGGATCGAGAATGGTCCGACTGCCCTCCCTCTTCTCCCGGAGTCCCCATGAGCATCGCCGACGAGATCCAGAAACTCGAAGACCTCCGCCGCGACCATGTGCTGACCGAGAAGGAATTCCAACGAGCCAAGGCCAAACTTCTGGATCAAGACGGACAGATCAGCAGCCTGGGCAACCGCATGCAACGGGCCATGGATCATCCCGATGAGAGGGCCTGGGGCCTCTGGATTCACCTGTCACAGTTCGCCGGCCTGGTCGTTCCCATCATGGGCTGGGTCGTGCCCATCGTGATCTGGCAGGTCATGAAGGACAAGAGCGATGTGATGGACGCCCACGGCATCCACATCACCAACTGGTTGCTGAGCCAGTTCATCTATCTCATCGCATTTGGATTGCTCAGTCTGGTCATCATCGGAATCCCCTTGTTCTTCCTGGTCGTGGCCCTCGGAATCGTCTTCCCCGTCATGGGCGCGCTCAAGGCGCAAAACGGCGAAGTCTGGCGCTATCCACTCTCGATCCCCTTCATCGCGCCACTCGTCATCCGCTAGCCGCCATTTCTCACAAGAGCAGGTCTGCAATGCCGTATCTCTCAGCCAGCTTGTGACCTGGCTCCATCGTGCGTCCTCAACGACCATGCAGGTCGCTTCCGGGGCACTCGGTCGCAAAGCCGCAACCTGTCTGGATC
>JAJRTL010000230.1 GCA_024278315.1 Planctomycetota bacterium
CTAGGAGTAATCATCCCAGGGCGCAATCCCCGATTTCGATGGTCCTGCGATCTTCCGCTGTCGAGATGCACAAGAGCTTGGCCACAAGGTTCTGAGAGCGGCGACTGCCTGTTTCGATCGAATGATCTGATGATGAGGGAGACAGCAAACCGAGCACCGGCCTTGGGAGCCCTTGAGGAAGGAAGTTCAAGGCTCGTTTGCCAGCCCGCCCATGAGGTAGCACTCCCTTGAGAGCCTGTAACCGAGACCCGTAACGAGAACGCATGAGCCTCCCTTTCCGATGCGATAGATCGGCAATCGCAAGACCGCTGGGATGCGTGGGGCGCCACGCAGTATCTGGCTGACTCCACGCCGCCATGAAGCGCTCCGAAAAAGAACCCGGCTTCTCTCGAGTACGTCAGGGCCTGGGGTCGTCCTGGAGGAGGGCCAGCAGGTGCAGGAGGGCGCGGGTCAGTTGGCCGTAGAAACCTTGCGTGGTGGCAACCTCTTGCAGGGCTCTGGGGACCCATTCCAGATACTCGTCCGTGATGAGGCGGGCCAGGGCTTCGTCGGTCTTGCGGCACTCGATCCAGAGCAGGAGGATGCAGCCCAGATTGTCGATGGGCGCGCCCCCACTGGCTGCGAGGTCCAGGGTGTATCCAGCCGATTCGGCGATCTTGCGCAACTGCACGGCGACGTCGCCTTCGTACTGACCATGGATCCAGAGCGAGGCGATCGGCGGCGCGCCGCGCTCGGGGTGCAGGAAATGCTCGAACCAGGCGGCGGAGAGGGCGTCGAGTTCTTGGGGCTCGGGCAACTGGATCGAGAGCTCGGCGAGCGCAACGCGCAGATGGGGTACGCGGAGGGCTTCGAGCATCTGCGCGTCGATCTCCTTCAAGAGGAGCCGGGCGAAGAGCCCGAGGGCCGCCTGCATGTCGCGCTCTTCGATCACGTGAGTTTCCGGATGGTCACGACCGTATCGTTCCAGGCCTGTTGGCCGGAAATGAAGTCGGGAGCAATGGGCAGGATCTGGTTCTGCGCCCAGCCATTGCCGCTGTTGCGCTTCCACTTCTGGTGATCTCCCCCCGAATCATCCTGCCACCACAGGTTGCGCTCCCAATCTGCATCCCTCATGCCCGCGAGATCCATCGCAGCACCAGCCGAGCCGACCTGCCGATCCTTGCGTGCCTGCGCAACTGCCGTGTAGGCCCAGTGACCGAGCGAGTTGCTGATCGCGATCGCGCGTGGATGCACTCCCTTGGTGATGACGATGGGGATCTCGAGCTTCTTCTCGATGGGGCCACTTCCCAGAGCGAGGTTCTTGGCGATCTTGTCCACGGTAAGCGAACGGTGCCCGGTCAGCTCGATCCAATCTCCATCCTCGAGCCCCAGCCGTGCCGCGGTCTCGGGATGGATCCAAGCGGGGTTGCTGTGCACAATCTCTGAACACCACTTGAGGTTGGCGGTCCGTCCATGGTTGTGGACGTTCCACTTGAACGAAGTCATGATGAGCTGGTCCTCGTCCAGATCGACGTGCTCCTCGATCTGCATGTACTGCGGCCACTCCTGGATCTCATACTCGTTGCCCGCATGGTGGGCCGCCCGATTGCGCCCCTTGGAGTTGGCGATGGCGGTAAGCTCTGAGGTGTCCTCGTTCCTCCCCGTCATCGCCACGAAGGCCGAACGCACTTCGAGCTTGCGACTGGGTGTCTTGAAACCTCGCACGGGCTTTCCGTGCAGCAGGATCCCGATCCCTCTGCCATCCCTGGTGAGGATGCCGGTCTTCTCGTCGACGACCGAACCCTCGAGATCCTCCTCGCTCAGGGGACGCAGATAGGGCTCGTGGTAGCTGGCCTCGTCAGGATCTTCCCAGGCACCGACGTCTTCGAGGAAGGCCATCGGGTCCTTGTAGCGGTCCTTGTCGAAGGGCACGTCCGCCACCCACTCGGCCATGTATTCGCGCTGGCTGCGATCGGCAGGGAACCACTGCTCCATGTCACCACCGATGCGCCTGGCAAGCTCGGGAAAGATTTCCCGGATGTCCTTGGACTCGCCCAGAGGCGCGATCATCGGCCGGCGCATGCCGATGTAGGGCTTGAGGTTGTAGGCCCCCCGTGCATCCACGTCCCAGCGCTCCATGAAGGTCGTCCAGGGCAGGACGATGTCCGCAAAGGTCGCCGTCTCGTTGAGGAAGGGATTGATGCAGACATGGAATCCGATCTTGTCCTCGTCCAGAAGCACCGAACGCGTCACCTCCATCTCGGGCCAGGTGAGCGGCGAGTCGAGGTTGTAGGACATGTAGACCTGGATCTTGGCCCGGTCCTGTGCCAGGTAGTGGTAGACGATCTCGCCCACCTTCATCTTGTTCCAGACGTTGGCCAAAGCGATCTCGGGTGGATCCGCGAGCAGGGATGGGGTCTTGGGTGCTTTGGGTCCCTTGGGGGGAGCAAAGCGCTTGGAGTCGATGCCGCCGGTCCACATCCAGCACCAGCCCCCCACCTTGCCGACCGAGCCGACGAGGACGTTGAGCAGGCCGATGGCGCGGTCGTTGTAGTAGCCGTTGATGTGTGCACTGCTGCCGCGGTTGCACATGGTCGTCGCTGCCGGTGCGGCTGCCGCGAACTCGCGCGCGATGCGTCGGATGACGCTGGCTGGGATCGTGCTGAGCTTCTCGGCCCACTCGGGCGTGTAGGATCGGATCTTCAGGGCGAGTTCGTCGATCGTGCAGTTGGCCCACTCGTCGAAGAAGGTCGCGTCATAGAGCTTCTCGGACAGGATCACGTGGGCCATGGCCAGTGCCACGGCCCCATCCGTGCCCGGTGCCGGCATGAAGAACTCATCCGAGTTGCCAGCCGTGTTGGACATGCGCACGTCGAAGGTCACGAGCTTGGCGCCGTTCTCGAAGCGCCCCTGCTGCACCCGCTGCGCGCCCGAGACATGTCCCTGATGGGCCTCGAACATGTTGGAGCCGAAGTTGAGGATGTACTTGGCCTTGGCGTAGTCCCCGAGATCCCAATCGGACTCGAAGAGGTAGGTCAGGTTGGCCGCGCGTCTCGCCGCCGAGCAGAGGCCCCGGTGATTGAGTGCCGTATTGGTACCGAAGGCCCGCAGGAAGTTCTTGATGGCATCCTTGGTGCGGCTACGTCCCTGGTGGAAGGCAAACTCCTCGAGCCGACCCGACTCTCGCACGCCCTTGAGCCGATCCGCGATCTCGGTGTAGGCCTCCTCCCAGGAGATCCGCTTCCACTTGCCCTCGCCGCGCTTGCCGACGCGCTTCAGGGGATGGAGCAGACGCTCGGGGTGGTAGAGATGGTTGAGCGATGCCTGCCCGCGCGCGCACAGCTTGCCGCGCGAGTTGGGGTCCTTGGGGTTGCCGTCCACCTTGATGACGCGACCGTCCTTGACCCAACCCGTGATCCCACAGACTGTGGAGCAGAGCTGGCACATACCATGCACGGCCGTGGCCCCGCGATACTTGTTGGCGTCGGGAAAGTTGCGTTTGCGGTAGGGACCCGGGAGCGGACAGACACCCGGCATGCGGAGCTTCCCGATCTCGTAGGGCTTGCCGCGCCCCTTCTTCCAGACCTCGAGGTTCTCGGCCTTCGTCGGTCTTGCCTTGCCCTGCCCCTGCTGCGAGGAGGACTGGCAGCCGGCACCCAACCCTCCGCCCATGGTCAGGGCCGCGCCCAATCGCAGGAAGTGACGCCGCGTCGGCCGCTCCTTGCTCTCTTCCGTGGAGTGCTGCATCAGGATTCTTCCTTCCAATTGTAGACACTGTAGGCATCCGGAGCGTAGCTGCTCCCTTCGCGGGGAACCTTGGGTTCCCACTCCCTCATGGGGTGATCTTCATCGACGCCGAACCATGTGCGTGGCTGCGTCTTCTTCTCCGGCCGAAGCTGCTCGAGCTTCCCCTCTGCCTCCAGCTGTGCCTTCATACGGCTGACCTGACTCTCGGGATCCCCGAGGTCTCCGAAGTAGAGCGCTTCGCTCGGGCAGGTCGAGACACAGGACGGCTCCATGCCCAGATCCACTCGATGCGTGCAGTTGTGGCACTTCACGGCCTGATTGGCCACCGGGTCGATGTAGATCGCCCCATAGGGACAGGCCTCCTGGCAGGAAGCATGACCCGAGCAGGTTTCGTAGTCGACCTGCACCGACCCACCCGGCCCCTTGTGCATCGCTCCACAGGGACAGGCCTTGATGCAAGGCGCATCCTCGCAGTGCTGACAGGCCATCGGGACCATGACGCGCGCCAGTCCGCCCGAAGGCTTCTCGTAGTCGTGGTAGACCGTCTGGCGGATGTACTGACCGAGCGGCACATCGTTCTCGGCCTTGCAGGCCACCTCGCAGCCGTGACAACCGAAGCAACGACGCGTATCCACCACCCAGCCGAACTTCTTGCCGTCCTCCGGTGCCTTCAGTCGCTCCCGATACTGCTCTTCGGGCATGAAGAGATCGCTTCTCGGACCTTGCGCATCCTGCAATCCCCACCCCGCTGCCGCGGCTCCAGCAAGGCCGTACTGCAGGAACTGCCTCCGGTCCACGTCCTTGGCTGCCATCGCATCCGCCGCCAGGGGCTCTTCCCCGTCCTGCTCACCCACATCCTGCCTGCTCGCCATACTCTTCTCTCTGCTCGATTCCGTCTGGGCACGTGCCTCTCAGATCTGGCTTCACTTGAGCATCTCGACAGAAGTGAAGTAGCCATCGACGCCCGGACACGGAGCGTCGTCAACGAAGAGGGCCCGCCCTTCAGGTAAAGCCGGGCGGCAAGGCCCCGTGACGCAAGAGGAAGGCTCGGCAGGTCATGGCCGGCGAGTCTAGGTTCCGGGTCATCGGGATCAAGCCAGCAGATAGGGAAGATCGCCCGTGGCAGAACGACGCCCCAGGGGTGAGACAAGGGATGTAGATCCATGTGCTGGCGATCCATGGGCAAGATCCGGATCCACCCTGCCGGAAGGCGGCAGGGACAGGGGCCAGTGCTCGGTCCTGGATCGAGCATGACCGCAGGTTCGCCCCATGGATCGCAGAGGATGGTTGTCCCCTGAGGAGGGGAGGGGGCAAAATACTGAGCCACGGGCTGCGCAGAAGCGCCGTCTCAACACAAGGAAGACCCTGATGAATCCCTGCTCTGCTGCTCTTGCTCTTTCACTCTCACTGACCCTCCTGCCTGCGGCTCTTGGCGCGCAATCAAGGGACCTTCGGGACCGCATCCCGGCCTCGGCCTGGGGCTATGTCCAGTTC
>JAJRTL010000231.1 GCA_024278315.1 Planctomycetota bacterium
CTTCTCGACACGCTCCTGGAGCTGGGAATCGACAATGGGCACATCCGGGCCGAGGCTCGGCGGAAGATCCAGGAGTTCGGGGCCACGATGGTGCCCGTGATCCGCAAGGAACTCGAGACCGGCACTCCCGTTCGCAAGCGCCTGGCCGCCCAGGCGGCAGAGCTGATCGGGCCGCGAGCGCAACCGCTGATCGATGTCCTCATCCTGCAGCTTGCGAGCGAGGACCTCGACTTGCGGGGGCCTGCCCTGGCGGCTCTCGGCGGTATCGGGGCGCCCGCCCGCCGGGCGCTGTCAGCGATAGCCAGGCTCCCGCAGCCGCTGGATCCCGAGACCAAGCGCTTGGTCATGATCGTACGCAGTCGGCTCATGGCGGATCCGTCCAAGCTCTGGTCCTCCTACCTCAGAGCCTCCCGTTCGGCGCTGCCGCGCATGCGGTACGCGGGCCTGGTCCTGGCCTTCACCTGGTGTAGACAGCGACACGATCTCGTGCCGCAGTTCCTCGTCCTCACGCGCGATCCCGACCCCGAGGTGCGCAAGAAAGCGCAAGCGCTCATGGTCGGCCTGGGGACCCGTGGCCGGGACGAGGTAGCCGCCCTCGCCCAGGGAAAGAACCCGCTCAGGAGCGTCCAGGCCATGATGCTCCTGGGGCACTTCGATCTGACCGTGCCGCAACTCGCCTTCCTGCTGTCCGAGCTTGAGAAGCGATCCCGCAACCAGGCTGCGGCGCAGGGTCTCTTGGTGGCCGGTTCCGCTGCCTATCCTGCTGTCCTCGCTCGCTTCGCTGTCCTGGTCAGGGAGGAGGCTGCTCCCGAGGTATTGGATCGCTTTCTCAACTACTTCCGAGGTGCAGGCACGATCGCGAGCGGCGCGGGGAAGGAGCTAGGTCTCCTGTTGGCACGTCCCGAACGGGAGTTGCGGATGCATGCTTTGGCGACCCTGCGGGACACGGGGTTCGAGGATCCCAGGGTCGAGGCCGCGATCCTGGGACAGCTCCGTGCCAAGGATCGCAAGCTCGCCGAGATGGCGATTGCAGCCCTGGGTTCGAGTCGTGCGCCGAGTGCGGCCATGCTGGGGCTCCTCGTGGACCTATTGGGGCGCAGCAAGAACTCGGCGATCCGACGCCACGCGGCCCAGGCACTCGGCAAGCTGGGAGATCGTGCGGCGGCAGGGTACGAGAAGCTCGCTCTCGCTCTCGAAGGCACCGACGTCAGAGGCAAGCAGCTGGCCGCGGTCGCCTTCGGGGCGATGGATGCCGAGGCGCTGGGCTTCTTGATGGATCGATTCGCTGGCAGCGTGTCCGCCGGTCAACGCGCTGCCATCCTGAGAGCCTTCGGCGAAATGGGCTCCCGGGCGCGGCCTGCGATCCCGCTCATGCAGAAGGCTCTGGAGAGTCCTGACTCGAAGCTTCGCGAAGCCAGCCTCCTGGCCTTGGCTCGCGCCGGCGACGCGGCGCGCGTGGCCCTGCCGGAGATCCTGATCCTGCTGCGGGACGAGCAAGCGGGTCTCGAGCTGCGGCTGGCGGCCTGCACGGCTCTCGCGGAGCTCGGTGTGGGCGATGCGCGGTTGTTGCGACCCCTGATCGTGGCCAGCGAGAGCTCCCACAAGGAGTTGGCGCGACTCTCCTTGATGGCGCTTGGGGAGCTCAGCCTCGTCGAGGCTTTGCCGCGCCTCACCGAGGCCCTGGCAGACCCGGATCCCCAGATGCGCTGGCGTGCGGCCTTCGCAATCGGCCGGCTGGGGCGCGATGGTGTCGATGCGGTTCCTGCCCTGAAAGCACGGCTGGAGTACACCGATGCGGCCGTTCGATACCAGGCCGAGAAGGCCCTCCGCGAGGTGCGCGGGGGCTGACCCCGAGTTCCATCCGCTGCGTTCCCGGTAACGGGTCCAGGGGGTAGACTCTCTGCCCCCTTTTCCAGGGTGCAAGTCCGCCAGTTTCGTCCCCAGGTGTCTTCGTGAGCGACAGCAAGCCCGTCCGTGTCCGTTTTGCCCCCTCTCCGACCGGTCCCCTTCACATCGGCGGGGCACGCACGGCTCTCTACAACTGGCTCTTCGCCCAGACGCAGGGAGGGACCTTTCTCCTGCGCGTGGATGACACGGATCACGCCCGCAGCAGTGAAGAGAGTCTGAACAACATCCTGGATGGCATGCGCTGGCTGGTGATGGATTGGGACGAAGGGCCGGACAAGGGTTGCGATTTTGGTCCCTACTTCCAGATGCAACGCATGGGTGGCTACAAGCCTCGCTTGGAGAAGCTCGTGGCCGAGGGTCGGGCCTATCCATGCTTCTGTACTCCGGAGCAGGTGCAGGAAGGGCGGGAGCGACAGGAGAAGGAAGGCGGCAGGCCGATGTATGATCGACGCTGCAGGAGCCTGGAAGCTGCCGAGGCCAAGAGCCGGGTCGAGGAGGGTGAGGCGCATACGATCCGATTCGCCATGCCCGAGGGCAAGATCGTCATCGATGACCTCATCAAGGGGTCGGTCGAGGTGGATCTCGCGGAGATCGACGACTGGGTCATGATGCGCGCAGACGGCACGCCCCTCTACAACCTCTGCTCCACCCTGGATGACCTGGACATGGAGATCACACACATCATCCGCGGAGAGGAGCACTTCGTGAACGGGGTCAAGCAGGTGCTGCTCTTCCAGGCCCTGGGGCATGAGCCGCCGCGCTTCGCGCATCTACCGCTGATCCTCGGCAAGAACGGCAAGAAACTCAGCAAGCGCATGGCCCAGACCAACCTCCCGGACTACCGCGATCAGGGCTATCCGCCCAAGGCCATCGTCAACTTTTTCACCCTGTTGGGTTGGGGCTTCGATGCCGAGCGCGAGATCTTCACGATGGAGGAGGCCATCGAGCGATTTTCCCTCGACAAGGTGCAGAAGAGCGGCTCCATTCTGGATGACGAGAAGATGTCCTGGATGTGCGGGGTCTACATCCGCAACGAGAGCCGGGCGGAGCTTCTGGGCCACGTGACCCCCTTCCTTGTTGCAGAGGGGCTCTGCACCGAGGAGGAGGTCGCGCAGCACAGGGCCTGGTTCGAGAACCTCGTGGCCTGCTATCAGGAGCGCGTGCGCACGTACGGCGAACTGCCGCCCAAGGTCGTTCACTACCTCAGGGGCTTCGAGGATTACGAGCCCAAGGCCTGGAAGAACCTCAACAAGAAGGAAGGGACAGCCGAGTTGCTGGAGGCCTACAAGGAGTCCCTGGCGGCATTGGCCCTGCCTCCCTCACGCCCTGATCGCCTCGACGAGGCGGATACGACAGTGCTCCTGCCGACAGACAAGGTCGAGGAGGTGCCAGCAGAGGGCAGTACGCCCTTCCTCTATCCCAAGCACATCGAGAACGCTGCCCACGCCCTTGCCAAGTCCCGCGAGATCGGCTTCGGTCAGCTCGTGCATCCAATTCGCGCAGCGCTGACGGGCAGCGCCATGGGGCCGAGTCTCTTCGATGTCGTCTACCTGCTCGGGCGCGAGGAGTGCGAGCGGAGGTTGGATCGGGCGATTGCTGCGCTCAGCAAGTAGGCGAGCCTCATCGAACCCCGGTGCCCGAACCCCCGTGTCTCACTCATGCGTGGAATTGAAGAAGCGGCTCTTCCCATCCGAACTGCGCGCCATGCGCAGTCCAGACAGGAAGAGCCGCTTTCTCGACTTCCCTAAGGGAGGTGTTGGCTCAGCCGTCAGACTTGCGATTCTGAGGCGTGAAGGGCTCGGGGGTGCTGATCGGATTCTCTCCGCCCCAGAACTCGATGCTGTTGAAGATCAGGACGTCGCCCAGGCCAGCCAAAGGCATGGCGATCGGGTAGACAGGCAGGAAGAGCAGCTCGTTGAGCCACTTGCTCTCGGAGACCTGACTGTTCCAGTGGAGAACGCTCTTCCAGGCATTCATGGGGCCGATGCAGCTCGTGGCGAACAGGCCAACGAGGAGGATTGGGGCAAGGATGCGGCTCTTCTTCATTTCGATTCCTTTATGAGGTGACTCGACCGGGGGCAGGGATCCACCCCCATGTGGAATTCGAGAATCGTAGGCTCGGCCCTGGTAGGGGGCTAGACAAAAAACCGGCTCAAAAGTCGAATCCGAGACCGATTACGGTCCGGTAATCGTCCTTCTCAGGCGTGCTTCCGCTGGCGTCTGCGAGGGGATTGTTGAATCGATCCCAGATGAGGCTGATGTCCAGCTCCAGGCTTCCTACGAGGTCGATCGAGAGCATGGCTTGCATGTGATGGTTGTAGTTCTGGCTGTCCGGCACGGGCACGGTGACCGTGTATTGGAGATCGAATTCGATCTTGGGCGTGATATCCCAACCGTAGTTGGTCCCGAATACGACTGCTGCCGTGCCATCCGTCTCGTCGACTCCAGGCTGGGCGCTGTCCGCCTTGGTTCCCTGGTAGGCGGGCCCGAGGAAGATGTCCCAGTCCATCTTGTTCTGGCTGGTGAGGTCGTAGCCCAGGTAGGCGGCCGCCGTGACCCTGTAGCCGATGTTCTGGAAAGGGTCCCGGTAATACGTGAGGTTGAGCGGCGTGAGGAACAAGCGCTGGGAGAAGAACCAGTCGAAGCGGCTGTCGACGCGTTGGTTGTTGGCGGTTTCGATCCCGCTCACCTTGCTGTAGGCACCGTTGAACTTGCTGTCCCAGCGGGTCGCGGCCGTGTCCCGGCGGGCAAACATATAGCTGGTCAGGTCGGTCTGGTCGGTGTTGCCGCTTCGCAGCGTGGCGCCCAAGCTGACCTTCCCCGACCAGTGGCTCCCATCGGCCGAGAGGCCTGGAATGAATGCTCGGAGCTCAGAGCGTTCGAAGTGCATGGGGGCTTTGCCGGTCGCTTCGAGCAGGATCTTGCCATCCTTGATCGTGAGTTTGCCCGCGTGGGTTACCCGCCCTGTGATGAGGATTGTCTGTTCACCAGCGCTCCGCAGTTCGGCGACGTCATCCCAGTCCAGCTTGAGATCGTCCAGCTCGTCACTGTCGAACTCGAGTGAGCCATCTCGCATGCCATCGATCTTGCCCTTGAGCCACTCGCCCGACTTGAGCTTGATCCAGTCGAACTTGTCTGCGGCAGGGGGAGCCGGGACGAAGGGCCCTGGAGCCTGTTCGGTTGCCCCCTGGGCTGCCGCCTCCTGATAATGGAAGCCTTCCAAGGCGATCGAGGCTGAGTGACAGGCCTGAAAAGCGAGGAGGGAGATGGCGGCAAGGAGTGGCGCGAGAGGTCTCATAGTGTGTTTCTTGTGAGAAAAAGAGGGGTGATTCGGTGCCAGCCTAGCTATCGCCCAGGCGTTGGCAGCACTTCTTGAACTTCTGGCCGCTGCCGCAGGGGCAAGGGTCATTGCGTCCGACCTTGTCTCCGCGAAAGACACGCGTGTCGGCCTTCGAGGTCACCGCGATACCCTCCCTGTGCGCGACGCCCGAGGCCACTGCTTCCCCAAAGCTCGACTCGTGAGCCTCGAAAGCGCGGTTCATCTCGAAGGCTTCGGGGACGAGCGCCGAATCCTGCAAGAACTCGCGGTAGGCCTGGAGGACAGAGGGTGTCGCTGCCGCCAGTGGATCCCGTGCGCCGTAGTGACGAGGGAGGATCTCGCCGAGCAGGAGGATGACGTCGTCGCCATCCATCAGGCGCGGGGCCTTGCCGAGTCCTGTGTAGCAGGCGGAGAGGAAGCGCTGGACGATGGTCCGGATGTCCTTCGTCGGGCAGTCCTGGATGGAGATCGCTTGCGGCGAGTCCATGAAGGCCGCTGTGTCCAGGAGCACGCGTGATTCGGTCATTGGGCCGTGGGCAGACTTTGAACAGGGATAGGTTGATCGTTGCGCCTCGACATCATTCATGAGTGTAGGATTGTTGCCATGAGATTCTTTTCCCTGGGCATGGTCGTTTGGCTGGCGGTTGCGCTATCGGTCCCTCCCCGGGCTGCCGCGCAGAAGGCGACCGGGCGCGTGGAACCTCTGCGGGGGTACACGATCATGGCTGGCGCACTCGGTCGCGCTCCGAAAGATGCCAAGGACATGTGGAGCAACACGGTGGCCGCGCATCTGTCCTTCATCGAGAAGGCGCGGATCAATCTCGTGGTCGTGGAGCTTCCCTATGGCATCAGCAAGAGGTATCCCAAGTCGGCCCGCGTGGCGAGTTTCATCCGACGTCTCAAGAAGAAGAGCGTGCAAGTCTGGGTGATCTACCCACATGTGCTGGCGCAGACCTTTGATCTTCCGCGACAGGTCGATGGGGATGGGAAGCGCGTCGAGTGGAAGGTCTGCTTCAATCGGAAGAAGACCCAGGATTGGCTCGTCGACAATGGCAAACGCATCGTCGAGGCCTACGCGCCAGACGGGCTCTTGTTGTTCGGTCTCTTCCACAAGGGTGGCTCCTGCCACTGTGATTCCTGCAAGAAGGACAAGGACGCCCGGTCTGGAAAGAGCATGGAGCGGTTCTTCCTCAGGTTCTCGAAGGAGCTGCATGAGGTCCAGCCCAAGATCAATCTCGGGACGACCGGGTTCTGGGCGAGGCCCTCGCGGAAGGCGCTTGGCGCCGTCGATATCGTGAGCCCTGTCGTTGGGATCTTCCGGCCAGGCTATGCCAAGGCGGGCCGGGTCAAGAAGGAGCTGACCGGACTGCGCAGCCGGTACAAGGGCAAGCTCCTCGTGCCCTACGTGAAGCTCTTTCTGGCGAGCCAGACGGACAGCAAGACCGAGGACGTGCTGGCTGCGGCCAGGGAGGGGCTCAGGTATGGGGATGGCTTCTTCTTCTGGGGCTACAACCCCGGGCACCAGTATCTGAGGCAGGACTACGATCACGAGAAGATCGAATCGGCTCTGCTGGGCCTCGCCAAGAACAAGCGGAAGTAGGCAGAACCAGCGCGTGGACCTCTGCCCGCCCCAAGAGCCCGGCGCCAAGGCGGCTTGCAAAAAAACCGCCAAGACCCAATCGGGGCGCGCAAATCTCGAGGATCGGGCTATCATATTCCGCCCATTTTCCACGGAGACCCCCTTTTGATGCACGCCCCCGAACGACAGGCAGACGAGACGACCGCCCCAGGCGCGAGGGATGCAGCATCCACGCCCAGTCCCCGAATGCCCCGGGAGGCAAGTAGCCCCGCGGGCAGCCCCGCTGGAGAGGCAGAAGGCGCGACCCAACCTGCTGCAGCGAGCAAGTTCGCCAAGCTCGGCCTGGATCCGCAGCTGCTCCAGGCCCTCGCCAAGAAGGGTTACACCGATCCCACACCGATCCAGGAGCAAGCGATCCCGGTCCTGCTCGAAGGGCGTGACCTGATCGGCCAGGCTCAGACCGGCACGGGCAAGACGGCCGCTTTTTCGCTGCCGCTGCTCCAGCGCATCGACGCGCGAGTCCGCACCGTGCAGGCCTTGATCCTGGCTCCGACCCGCGAGCTGGCGCTCCAAGTGAGCGAAGCCCTGGCAACCTACGGCGCTGGGATCGGCAAGCTCCGCGTCCTGACCGTCTACGGTGGCGCGCCCATCTACAAGCAGCTGAAGAGCCTCGAACGTGGCGTGCAGGTCGTCGTCGGCACCCCCGGCCGCGTCATGGATTGCATGGAGCGCGGTGCGCTCAAGCTCGATGATGTGCAGTGCGTCGTCCTCGACGAAGCCGACGAGATGCTCCGGATGGGTTTCATCGACGATGTCGAATGGATCCTCGGCAAGACCCCTGACACGCGGCAGACGGCGCTCTTCTCGGCGACGATGCCTCCCGAGATCAAGCGTGTGGCGCGCAAGTATCTGCGGAAGCCCGAGCACCTGGCGCTCCAAACCAAGACCAAGACCGTAGCCAAGATCGAACAGCGCTGCCTCTTCGTTGCCCATCGTCAGAAGTTCGATGCCCTTGCGCGGGTGCTCGAGTCCGAGCCCACGGAGGCGGTCCTCATCTTTGCGCGCACCAAGGTCGGCTGTAATGAGCTGGCCGAGAACCTGCGTGTTCGCGGTTTTGCCGCTTCCGCTCTGCACGGCGACATGAACCAGGCGCAGCGCGAAGAGGTAGTCCGCCTGATGAAAGCGGGGCGCACCAAGATCGTCGTTGCGACGGACGTTGCGGCGCGCGGACTCGATGTTGACGGCGTAACGCATGTGATCAACTACGATCTTCCGATGGAGCCGGGGACGTACGTGCATCGGATCGGTCGCACGGGACGAGCGGGGCGCAAAGGCGTGTCGCTACTCTTCGCGACGCCTCGTGAGCGACGGGGTGTGCAGGCGATCGAGCGGTTCACCGGACAGGTCATGAGCCCCGTGCGCATGCCGACGAATGCCGACATCGCAAAGCGCCGCGCCGCGGATCTCAAGGCGCGCATTGCCAGCCAACTCGAAAGCCACGACCTGGGAGCCTACCGCAATCTGATCGAAGAGATGTTGAAGGAGCGCGGAGACGAGCTCGAGCCCATCACCTTGGCGGCCGCCATTGCGCGGCTGGCCGCGGGTGACAATCCGATCGTCCTGACCGAGCCGGAGCCCGAGCAGCAGCAGGTGGCGGGCTCAGGCGAGGAGCGTGGCATGGTGCGCCTCTTCATCAGTGTTGGATTCCGCGCGGGCATGCGCCCGGGCACGCTGGTGGGGGCGATTACCAACGAGGCGGGCATTCCCGCCAAGGCCATCGGTGCCATCGACATTCGCGAGAAGGCGACCTTCTTCACCTTGGACGCCCGGTTCGTTGATCACGTCATGGAGCACATGGCCAAGACCATGATCCGCGGCCGCCCGGCCGTGATCCGCCACGCGAAGCCAGAGCAGCGCCAGGAGCGTCAAGGCAGCTGGCGGGACAACCGACGCCCCTTCAAGCCCGTCAAGAAGCGGCGCTGGTAGGC
>JAJRTL010000014.1 GCA_024278315.1 Planctomycetota bacterium
CTCGCCACCAGGGAAGCCCTTGACGCCGCCCTTGGCCGAAACCCATTCGACGAGGGCGGGAACATCCAGGCCATCGGGCGCGGAGACCCCGCCGGTGTGGTCGGCCACGGCGACGATCTTGGCACCCTGCTCGGCGATCAAGCGACCGGCGTTGCTGCCTACGTTTCCGAAGCCCTGTATGGCCACCGTGATCTCCGCGAAGCTCTTGCCTTGCTCGGTCAGCGCCTCTGCCAGCACGTCCATGACGCCCCGCCCCGTGGCTTCCGCGCGTCCTTCGGATCCGAAGAGGTCCAAGGGCTTGCCCGTCACGACCGCCGGTGAGAACCCCTCGTACTTGGAATACTCATCCATGATCCAGCTCATCACCTTGGCATTGGTGTTGACGTCCGGAGCAGGGATATCTCTCGTCGGGCCGATCACGTCCTTCATCAACTCGACGAAAGTCCGTGTCACCTGGTCCAGGTCGCTTTCGGACATCGTGAGTGGATCGCAGTCGATGCCCCCCTTGGCTCCACCGAAGGGAACGCCCACGACGGCGGTCTTCCATGTCATGAGATTGGCGAGTGCCCCAGCATGATCTTCGTCCATGCTGGGATGGAAGCGTAGACCTCCCTTCATTGGTCCGCGGGCATTGTTGTGTTGAACGCGATAGCCCGTGTAGCACTTCAAGCCGCCCTCTCGACTCTCGATGTTGATCTCGACCTTGACGCTGCGCCTGGGTGTCAGCAGGATCTTGCGGACCGTGTCCGACAGCTTCAGTACATCAGCTGCCTTGTTGAAGTAATAGTGGCTGTCACTGAGCATGTCAGTCTCCTCTCGAGGATGACCACGCCAGGGCGTGGTTGGCTTATTCGGGTTGCTTGGGCTTGTCTTCGGGCTTGGGGTTCACTTCCTGCTCCGCCCGGTCTTCCTGTGCCCCTCCCGGAGCAAGGACGGTGCCCTCGCCAACGCCATCCGCCGCGTCCGGATCCCATCCTCCGCCCAGCGCTCGATAGAGCAGGACCAGTGCCTGGACGGTGAGTCCCTTGGATTCGGCCAGGCGATCCTGTTCTTCGAACAGGGCACGCTCCATATCCAGCACGTTCTGGAAGTTGGTGAGTCCGTTCTTGTAGAGGTTCTGGACCAGTTCGACAGACCGTTTCAAGGCTGCCACCGACCGCTCCAGGCTCTCCTGTCGCTTGTGTTGTTGGACGAATCCGACGATGGCGTTCTCCACATCTTCGACGGCAATCAAGAGGCTCTGTTTGTAGAGCTCGAGAGCCTGCTCTGTCCGCGCCTTCTCGACCTCGATCTGGCTCTCGAGGGCGCCGCCAGCGAAGATGGCCCATTGCACCGGGAGACCGAAGCCCCAGCCCTTGTTGCCCGAATCGAAGAGCGATCCGGCTCCGAAAGCGGAGTAGTTGAAGAATCCTGACAGCGTGAACTTGGGGTAGAGTTCGGCCGTGGCCATGCCGATACGTTCGGTCTGGGCCGCCAGAAGCCTCTCTGCCTTGCGGATGTCGGGGCGTTGTCGGATCAGATTGCGGGGCAGCGTGAGACCGATTTCCGAGGGGCCCTCGGGCAGCTCTGCCATCTCACGCAGCTTCTTCCCCAGGTCTTGGGGGTATTCCCCGAGCAGGACAGCGATCCTGTGGATGACCTGGGCTTCACGGATGCGCAGATTCGGAACGATCGCCTCCGTCCTCGCCAGGTTGTATTCGGCCTGTTTGACGTCCAGCTCAGGCACGAGATCGGCGTCGTGCCGGTCCTTCGTCAGCGAGAGTGTCTTGTCTTGTCCAGCCAGGTTGGACCTGGCGTAGGTGATGCGCAGTTGCAGTGCGCGGAGTTCGAGATAGTTGAGAGCGACCTCGGCATAGAGGAGAACGAGGACATCGCGGTAATCCTCGATCGAGGCCTGGATCGTGGCATCTGCCGAGCGGACACTGCGGGCCACGCGGCCCCAGACATCGACCTCCCACGAAGAGCTGACACCCAGCGACTTTACGTTGCCAGTCAGGGATCCAAGGCCGAATGCCGCACCGGCCGGGATCTGCGTTCGCCCGGCATTCGCATCTACGTTCAGGTTGGGCACCCGCGCTCCAGCGGCCACACCCCGCAAGGCTCTGGCCTCCTTGATGCGTGCAAAGGCGACTTTCAGATCCAGGTTGTTCTCCCCTGCCTTCTGGATGAGCGTCTCGAGTGTCGGATCCTGGAAGACCGTCCACCATGCATGCAGGGCGGCTTCCTTCTGGCTCAGCCCCTTCTCGAGCTCCTGGTGCCATGAGTCCGGCAGGGGGATGTCGGGGACCTCGTAGTCGGGTCCGACAAAGCAGGCCGGGAGGGCAAGGAGAAGGCCGAGAGGGAGGGCGTTGGTTCGGATCATGAAGGAGGGTTTTATCCGCTCCCTGGGCCGCCCTCCAGCAATACCCGGTGGGACAGCTGGATCGGGAAACCGCACTGTCAAGGCTCTTCCCTCTCACTCCCGTGCAGGCAGGGCCGGCTCTCGCCAAACACCAAGACATGGCCAGCCCGGATGACTCATGAGATCCTTGTGAGCAAACACGAGATCGGCGCAGCCGAGCGCGTGTTTGCCGTTCTGGACCGAAACGCGCCGCCAGACTCGTCGAGGTCATGAATCGTTCGGGATAGTGGGCAGGACTTGTGGATTGGGGTATCTTCATACTTCTGCTCTACAGGCTGACGGCAGAGTTCCGCCTGCCTGGGATTCTCCGATCTGCCTCCTTCTTCTGCTTCGCCGGTACCATGATCTTCGGCATTTTTCCAGATCCGCGCGACTCGTCTTGCCTCGCTGGCCAGTCTTTGACTCCCGCCTCTGGCAAGCTCGAACGGGACCCGATCCATGCGAGTCGTCGGGCGCTCTTGTTTGGGTTGGGTGGCCTTGCGCTCGGATCTTTGAGTGGCTCACTCTTCCTGCGCAGCGGTCATGAGCCGTCCACGTCTCGGTCAGCTCGTGGCGCAAGCAGAGATGGGGAAGGGCTACCGCCTGGGCCGGTCTCGAACCTCGACGATGATCCACTGGCCCCGAGCTCCGTGAGTCGCGAGGAGATGCCTTCCTGGGCCGTTGACATGCTGAGTCTGGACGCCGTGACGCTGATCCGTATGGCGGGTGAGTTCGAGCGTCGGTCCGCTCGTCACAGGGAGGATCACGCAGCCGCTTTGGGATTCGAGAGACTCCTCTCCGTGGCCTTGTCTTCGCGCGCGCAGGAAGCGGACATGGCAGCCGCTTGTGCCCTCCGCAGCATCAAGCGCCTGGGCCGATCCGATCTCGTCGCCATCTGGGCCGATGACGTTCGCCTTCGTTCCGACTTCGCCGAGGCCAATCGTGAACTCGCGGACATCCTCGATCGCGCCCTGCGTCAACGTCGACGGATGATCCCGAGGTGACTCCTCTCGCCTACAAGCTCGGTGAAGGTAGCCGCTTCCAGGTCGTTCCGGATCCGCCTGTGGCAGGCAAGCCCTTGGAGGTGATCTACGTGGGGCCTGCAACGGAAGTCGAGTTTCAGGTGGACGGTCACAAGCCCATCAAGGTCAAGCCTGACAAGAACGGTAGGTTCAAGATCGCATCCGTTCCCTCTGGTGACGAGATCATGTTCTCCGACAACCGCGGATTACCGGGATATCTTCACAAGAAGATCGTCCTTCTGGATTGATGGAGGCTTTCGTGAGAACGATGAAGACGGTATTCGACGCCGCTGTTCCCGGTCTATTCACCATTGGCATCCTGGCCTGTTGCACTGCGGGTCTCGAGGGCCAGAGCCAGGATGTGGTGGCCCCGGCTGCCTATGGTACTGCCGAAGCAGGAGGCTTGGTGTTCTGGGCGTTTTCGCCCTTTGCAGCAAGGAGGCAGTTGGTGGTCGAGGAGTCCCAGATCCGTTTGGGCAAGGGCCAGTGGCTCGACTCGATCTCGGTGCGGCGCAATGCGGGCGATCGTATGTCCTATGGCTCAGGGCGTGTCCAGTTGGAAATCTGGATGTCGCATACGACACGGACGTCCCAGGCCCTTTCGACCCTGTTTTCGGGCAATCGGGGCAAGGATTTCGTACGCGTATATTCCGGTGTCGTCGGCTTGCCCGGCACCCACCGGCTCATGAAGTCGCCCGCGTCCTGGAAGTACCCTCACAGCATTGTGATCCGCCTGGGAACGAGATTCCAATACAAGGGTGGGCCCTTGCTGATCGAGACCGTGACAAAGCCGGTTCCCAGAAGAGGTATGCACAAGAGACCGAGTGCCTGGTGGCCCATCGATGGAGTCACGACTGCGCTGACAGGTAAGGTTCGTGCGCTCGGCAAGAGCTGTATCCCAAGAATGGACCCGCAGCCAGCTTCGGCGGACCCCGGCTCACTGGTGTTGGGGGGGGCTGCTCACTTCCATCTGCTGGGCAAGACCCAGGCCTCATTTGCCCTCTTCGCGCTAGGTTTCGACAACAAGCGCTTGGGGCCGTATCGGCTACCTCTCGATCTTGCTTCGATCGGGGCCAAGGGATGCGCCCTCTACAACGATTGGGCCTATCTCCACCTCACGTCTGTGTGGACCGGAACCGGGGCGCGTACCCAGTTGGCAAACGTGGCACTCATCCTGCCCAATCAGAAGTCCCTCGTGGGACGTTCGCTCTATGGGCAGTGGATCCTCCCAGATGCTCGCGCCAACGCTCTCGGGTTGGTCTTCTCCAACGGTGTTCAAGCCACGATTGCTGGGCAGGGTTCCTCCTTGGGAATGGGTTGGTTGGAGTCCTCATCGGTCACTGCCAAGCGTGGAGAGCTTCTACCTGGGCGCGCACCAGTCCTGAAGTTCACATTCACCAAGCGTTGAGGCCAGTCAGGGTGAAACCTGCGGGCGAGGTCTTCCTGACCCGAGAGAAACTGGATGGCCGCGTCCGAGGCCGCGGAGAAAGGGGAGTCTCGCCTCATGTGCCGTGCGAGTTGTTGACTTGACCTACATTCCCCGGTTGGTTTGAAGTGAAGTCCCGTTAGTCTTTTCGACAGCAGGAATCCACCAGTGCTGGAGTCTTGCAGGGGGTGAGCTTTCTTCTACCTCGATAGGCCGGCTTGTCGGCATGTCCTTTCCGTGACGGTCTGAATTGGTTCGCATCGGACTCAAGATCTACTACCTGCGCACCCGGGTTCGGGCCATCAGCCAGGCCCATCTCGCCGATCGTCTCGGCGTGCGGCAGGCGACCGTCTCCCACATCGAACGGGGACGCTCGGAGCCCACGCTTGCCTTGCTTCTCGAGCTCTGTCGCTTCTTCGACGTGACGCCCACCTATCTGATCGACCCTGATCGTGGGCTCCCCTTGCGGCCTACGGATCGATGGGCTCTCCGGGATGCGCTCGTCACTGTAGGCATGTGGATCGAGGTGCCTGAGTCGGAGGTCGAAAGCGCTGGGCCGGGCAGGGTGTTCGCACCTCTGTTACCAGGCCAGGTCTTCTATGACGAAGAAGCCCATGAGGCAGTCACGGACATGGAGACGGCCGAGGCACGACTGCGGCACCTGGAGGAGCGCCGTCTGGAAGACCAGGAGCGTAGCCATGACCTGGAGCAGGAGATCGAAGCCGAACTCAGGGAGCATCCGCGACGGCGTAAGGCCAAAGGCGAAGCCAAAGGGAAAGGCTGACGAGTCGGGGCAGTCGGTTGGGGATTCCGTCCGCGTGGTAGCCGCAGTGGACAGAAACAGGTGCCGGGTCAGTGGACGGAAACTGGTTCCTCTTTGGCCTGGATGGGGGCGAGTTCGGAGATCGTCGCCCTGCCCATCCTGTAGACCGGAAGCAGGAATCGGCCTTTGTAGTCGAGCCCCACTGTCTTGAGATGGATGCCAAGCTGCCAAGACTTGGAGGGGGCAGCGGTGAGCTGGGTCGTTGGGGAGCTCTCAGGGAGATGGATCACGATCTCCAAGCTCCCTTGAATGCCTTGTGCTTCATCCCTCAGCTCGATGTCCCTGGTCTCTCGGAGTCGTGTCTCGGCAATCAGTTGACGGGAACGGTTGTTTCCCCTCCCTGCCTGGATGACCTTTTCTTCGACGAAAGCGAGATCCAGGTGGATTGAATCGAAGAGGGAGATGTCGCTGCCGAGCGAGAATTGCAACTCACAGGGCTTTCCCGGAAGGAGCGGCATCGTTGAGAGTCGGATCCTGCCGCGACCGTGCTTGCTGAGCCGGAGGAGGTTGCGTACGAAGACGAAGGCCGCGATCACGAAGACGAGATCGATGACGAGTGAAGCATAGAGAAAGAGGCTCGGTGCCCTCTCTGCGTAGAAGCCGACATAGTGGAACACGCCCGCGAAGCAGGACAAGAAACCGACTCCGATCATGCTGGTCCAGAGTCTTGCCGCACCGCGATCCATGAGGAGCTTGCCATCCCAATCACCGTCCCAGGCCCATGCTTGGTCGGGATGTCTGGCCTGGAGTTCGCGGATGCGCGCCTGGCCCAGCTTCTGCTTGATGCCACTGAAGAGCAACATCAGGCCTGGTAGAGCGAAGACCAGTCCTGCCAATGTCAGGATTCCCATGGGAACGTGCACCTTGCCAGCGTCGACCGGGATCCATCCCAGACCCATCATCGAGATACTGCTTCCCGTACCGAAGAAGACGATTCCCATCAGGAGCAGGATCGTACCCGAGGCTGCGTAGGTGCCCACGACTGGCACATTGATCCTCTCTGGGGTGCCATGGATTTCCAGCTGTCTTCCGATCTCGATCATTCTCTAATCCTCGGCAGCGCGAGGTTATCCAATCAAAGGAATCCAGCAGGTCTGGTTGGGCACATGGGGCGCATTGGGAACGTCCCTTGTCATCGAACGAAGATGCATGGAGTGAAGCTCAGCGACGGCTTTCGCGGTGGTGAGACGGACCTCGATGATCACGCAGTTGCCGGCGAGACAGCCAGGATGCTGGCCGTATCGAACTCGTCGATTTGATCGGGATCGAGGAACTCATTCGCGAATCTCAGATAGACGCCACTCTCGACAAATAGATCGAAGAGATCAGGATCCACGTGACCGATGGCCTTCAGTTTGCCCAGGATCTCGAATGTCTCACTGAGTTTCTTTCCGGCCTTGTAAGGGCGGTCCTTTGCGGTGAGTGCCTCGAACAGGTCGCAGATACCCAAGATCCGTCCTTGGACCGTGATCTCGGATTTCTTGAGTCCCTTGGGGTATCCGGTACCATCCATCTTCTCGTGGTGAGCGCCCGCGATCTCGGGCACCTTGGCCAGTCTCTTCGGAAACGGGAGCTTCTCCAGCATCTTGATCGTTGCCACGATGTGGTAGTTGACGATCTCCCTGTCCTTGGCAGTCAGCGTTCCTCGTTTCACACAGAGGTTCTCGATCTCATCCTCCGTCAGAATCGCAGACGTGGTCCCAGCCGAGTCGGTCCAGGTGTAACGCTTGGCGATGCTGTGGATTTCGGTCTGATCATCGGTCGTCATGAACTCCTGGCCAACATTGCACTGGCGAATGAAATCCCTGTCGGCTTCTAGCGTCTCGATCTTTCGAGTGAGACTCTCGGTCAAGAGACTGATCTGGTTCTCGCTATCCGCCGTCAAGCACTTGTCGAGGTGGTCGAGTCTCAATCGAAGCTTCACGATCTCGAACCGGTGATCAATGAGCTGGATCCGATCGAAGACCTTCTCCAATTTCGTGGCTTTGTCGATGATGTGATCGGGTGTGGTCACCTTGCCGCAGTCGTGAAGAAGTGCAGCAAGTTTGAGTTCGTAGAGCTCATCAGGAGACAAATTGAAGTCTGCAAACGGGCCGGTCGTGACTGCACAGACCGCTTCGGTCATCATCATCGTCAAGATCGGCACTCGGCGACAGTGATCGCCCGTATAAGGTGATTTCTCGTCGATGGCGGTGGCGATCAGTTCGGTCAGGGATTCGAACATCTCCTGGAACTCTTCGACGAGACGATTTTTCGTGAGTGCCACGGCTGCCTGTGAAGCAAGCGATTCAGCGGCATGGCGGTCTTCGACCGAGAATGGGCGAGAGTCATTCCCATGCTCTTGTGCATGGAACAACTGCATCACGCCAATCGTCTCGTTATCGTGATTCTTCATCGGAATGCACAGTTCGGAAGCGAAGGTCGATCCGGACAGCTCTTCGATAACCCTGTAGGCGTCGGGCACCTCCACCTTGGAGTGCGTGAGGTCTTCGACGTGGATGGATCGTCCGGTCGTCGCAGTCGTCGAAACGCGTGACTCCAGTGAGATGGCACTGTCTTGGATTGGATCGAGTCCTTGTTCGATCAGATCCGTCCATGCGGAGTTGCCTTTCAGTTCGGATCGAACGCAGGAGGTCGAGAGCCTACCCCCTTTGCCCATCTCGTACATGATTACCAGGTCTGCCGAAGTGACCGAAAGAGCGCTCTCGGCAGCTATCGCCACGAGTCGCTTGGAAGAGGGTTCTGCTGTCAGGGCCACACCGATCCGGTTGAGTGCTTCCATGGTCTCTGCATGGGACTCGAGGCTGGATACCATTCCATTGAAAGCTTCTCCGAGTGCCTGGAACTCGTCGTGGCTTTGGATGTCGACGCGGGTCGAGAACTCTCCCTCACCAATGCTCCTCGCGGCCGCCGTCAAGATTCCGATGGGGCCCATGATCCGACGGATCAAGACGAGGCTCGCATAGAGAGTCGAGCACAGCATCAATGTGGCGAAGAGAACGAAGAGTCGTTTGAATGCGGCTATGGGTGCCAGGACGATTGCCCGTTCCTGTGTGCTGGCGATGACGAAGTTCCGGAGAAACTGGGGCCGCGTATACATCGTGCGGTAGCTGGTGAGGAAGGACTGGTTGCTCTCGATGGACTCGATCTCCCCATTCGTGGAGGCCTGGCGGAGAGCCTTCGAAACAGCGAGTTGCGTTTCTGGAAGATCCGAAGTTGCGTGGAGGAATCGACCACTCTCTGTGAGCCCGATGATGTCCATGTTCGGCGGAAGTAGTGAGCCGTCACCCCAAAGATATGCGGGCCGGATCTTGGCTAACAAGAAGTGATCGTTTCCGAGTCGACCATTCGCGATCACGAGGATCAGGTGAGAACGACCGATACCATCGCCCGCCATTGCGAGTAGCTTCTTCTTGCTATTGAGATGATCGAGATCCTGTTTGGAGAGTCGAGGAAGCGATTGGGGTTTGGAACTGCCTGAAAGCCATTCTCCCTTTCCATTGCCGATTCCAATCCACTCGACGCGAGCCATGAGACGATCCCGGGTTTCCGTTGGTCCGCTTGTGAGTGCTCGCAGCGGTGTCGTGGATGGGTAGGCGAGGATCAAAGATAGGTCCGAGACGACGTTGCCGAGGCGTTCGACGACCGTCATGCCGTTGGATTTGCACGTCTCCTGCAGGCGATCCGCGGCTTGCTCCTCCAGTTGGCTGGTGACATGCGTCAGGGAGAGCCAGGCGAAGATCGAGAGTGGCAGCAAGGTGCACAGGGCGAAGAGCCCATAGATGCGCTTGGCAACCCGTGTATTCAGATTGCCGGCTGCGCTGGAGACTGGCGTCATGGAGTCCTGTCCCATCGGTCAGTAGTTCTTGGCCGGCCCGAAGTAGTTGCCATCGTTGGCACGAATCACGTCGTCGAGGCTGAAATTGTCTCCGAGTGAGGCCAAGGACTTGCCATTGGGGCCCACGCTGAACAGGTCATAGTCCGTGTTCAGCGGGAAAAGTAGACGGTCCTTCCGCTTGATTGCATCGACTCTTGCTTTTGTGAGCGGTGGATTCTTCATCTCGTCCCGACTGAGCCTGGCGATCAACGTCATTGTGTCGACACTCTTGATACGACTCGCTGCGACAGGGTCGACCAGGCCTGCATCGGTGACGAACTGCATTCCACTTCCCGTGCCAGTATGGAAGTTGAGGAACATGTAGGGGTATCCCCAGGGATCGAGGCGGCCTCCATGTCCGACTTCCGCGAGTGTCGCAGGCAATCGAGACTGGTTTTGTGCTTGGTACTGTGTGATGGCCATGCTGATCAGGCGCAGTTCCTGCTTTGCCTTCGTGAACCTGGCGCTCAAAAGGGCGGACCCGTACATCGAAGACCCGATGGAAGCCAACGTGGCGATGATCGTGGTTGCAATCATCAACTCGATGAGCGTGAATCCACGGTTTGAATTCCTCGGGCTTCCTGTTGGGGAGGGTTCGGGGGGTGCCAGTCGATTTATCACGGGAATTCGATCGATCATCCCGAGGGCCCGCTTGAGGCAATGCCCTGATTCCTGGTCGAACTCGCAAGTCTGTCCAAGAATGCAACACTGCGAGAGCCGATATGCCCGATGGAAGCTGCTGTCTCATGTGACACGCTGCCGATGATATCTGGAGGAATCTGTACCGACCAGGAGACTCAGATCATGCAACGAACCAAGAGGCCACGAATCTGGCGGCGGCAGTTCATCGTGGATCGCAGGTTTCAGTATGAGATGATGATCCGAGCTGGGGTCTACGCCGTGGGCGGCATGGCGATCCTGTGCGTCGGGATCTTCTATCCTCTGATCCGGGACCTTCTATCCGGGAAGGAGAACGTGGACGCGTCGACGGCCATGCTCTACCTGCACGAGCACTTCTGGCCAGTAGCCGTCCTTTGTCTTGTTCTTGCGTTGTTGACTTCTGTCCACATCACTCATCGGATCGCCGGGCCCTTGTATCGGATCAAAAGACAGCTCGAGAGACTTGGCAAGGGTGAGATTCCTGCGGAGACGACCACTCGCAAACGTGATTACTTGAAGGAGGAAGTACGCGTGTTCAATGATGCCATGGCATCATTGACAAGGGCGACCGACGCGATCAAGCTTCGCGACCTCGAACTCATGCAGGAGCTCGATGCCGTTGCGAGCCTGCTCGAGGACAATGATCTGGTCGGCATGAAGGAAGCTTTCGATCGCCTGGAGAAGAAAGCCCAGGGCTTGCACCAGGCCATGCTCTTCTTCGGATCTTCCGGCCAAGTAACACCCGATGGGCGCAACAGTGAATCGACTCGGGATCGCATGGATACCGTGTCGGTTTGAGTGCCCCGGAAGCGACCTGACTGGTCGTTCTGGACGAACGATGGAGCCAAGTCGCAAGCTGACTGCGAGATATGGCATTGCAGACCTGCTCTCGTGAGAGATGGAGGCTAGGGCACTTGACCCGACAAGAAGTGGACAGATGAGTCAAGAAGGGAGGGCTCCCCTCCGCGAGACGCAGGGAGACTGAGGAGACCTGGTGATCAAGAGGGACCTCACGGAGAGCACCGAGGATCACAGAGATCGTCTTGTTGTTTCTCTGTGCTCTCCGCGTCTGTGAGGGACAGCTTCGGATCCCGGTGCCATGCCTCGTTGGTCTTATGCGCAGCCTCGTTAGCTCGGACTATTCATGAGATCGTTGTGAGCAAATGCGAGATCGGCGCAGCCGAACTCGTTCTTGCGGTCTGACGAGCGCATTTCGAGTTCAGGACGGCTGCGCGAGATATGAGGCGACCCAAGAGGGTCGTCGAATCGAAGCAATGCCGAGCGAACCGATAGGTTCGCGGTCCTGGACCGAAAGACGCCGTCACACGCATCGAGGTCATGAATCGTTCGGGTTGAATCGTTGCTGCACGGGAATCCCTGTCCGCCAAGCCCACAAGGCCTGGCGTTCCGGTTCTTCCTTCAAACGACGCTGGAAAGTCTACTTGCCTACCGCCCAGTGCAGGCCGTTGCTGAGCTCAAGGGTTCCGGCAAAATTCGTGGCCGTGAACGACAAGGTCTGGAAGGCGATCTCCACACCCTTGAGGGCCGGATTGTTGGGGATGGGCAGCGAGTGCTTGAAGCTGGATCCCTTGGTTACCCCTGTCAGGCCGAAGTAGCTCGTCAGGTCGAAGTGGGCAAAGCCTGCCTTGCCGAAGGGGATCGGTCGTGCTGCAAGAGATCCGAACAGGGTGATGTTGAGCGGGTTCGCGAGCTTCGTTCGGCCCTCGATCGTCGCCGTCTGGCCGAGGATCGGATCGCTGCCCTGGATCCATGTGCTTCCATAGGGCGTGCCCAGTGGTTCGGTCGCGGCGTCGTTGTCGACGGTCCACATCTCGTAGCCGTATGTGGGCTTGTATCCACGAAGGAAGACCTGGCTCCCTAGCGTCACACGGTAGTTGGGGTAGTTGTAGGAATACCCATAGCCACTACCAGGTCCCGGATAGATGTCCAGGACCTTGGTACCGCTGGCCGTGCCATTCGTGATCACGGTTTCGTCACCCTTCCCCGGAGTGTAGGCCGAAAAATAGACCTTGCGGCTGCCAACTGCCGTCAGATATGAGGGGTAGGCGCTCAAGGTCCCGGGGCGATAATCCAGGAAGAGCTTGGTGCCTGCCGAGGTACCGTCGCTGACGAAGAGCTCGGTTCCGGTGGCCCTCGTGTAGGCACGGAAGTAGACCCGTCCATTGCGCGCTGTCAGGAAAGTGGGCGAGCTACTCCTGATGCCGGGATACAGGTCCTTGACCATCTTCGTGCCCGCAGATGTGAAGTCGGTGGTCCAAAGCTCGTAGCCGCTCGTGGCCGAGTAGGCATAGAAGTAGACCTTGCCTGCGTTGAACACCATGTAGCTCGGGTACGAGCTCCCTCTGCCGGCGGAGATGTCCTTGAGGAGCTTCGTGCCGGCGCTGGTGCCGTCCGTGACATAGAGCTCGTAGCCTGTCGATGCCGTTCGCGCCCGGAAGACGACCTTGTTTCCGTAGCCAGCGAAGTAGAAAGGTGAGCTGCTTCCCGAGCCGACATAGATGTCCTTGAGGAGCTTCGTGCCAGCGCTGGTGCCATCACTGACCCATGGTTCATAGCCGGTGGTGCCGTTGTTGGCGTAGAAGTAGACCTTGCCGCCGATGGATGCGAGGGCGTTGGGGTAGGAGGAGCTCTTTCCTCGGTAGATGTCCTTGAGAAGCTTGGTCCCAGCCTTGGTTCCGTCCGTCACGAAGACTTCCAAGCCTGCCGTGGGTGTGTAGGCATCGAAGAGCAGCTTGTCCCCTGCTGCCGCAAAGTAGCGAGTGTTGGAGCTGCCGAGTCCCGGGTAGAGATCCTTGAGCATCTTGGTCCCCGCGGCGGTCCCGTCCGAGATCCAGTTCTCGATTCCGGATTTGCCATCGTTGGCCGGGAAGAGCATGTACTTTCCGAATCTGACGAGGCTATTGGGATTGGAAGACTGCGTGGGACTCGTCTTGGGCTTGTTGATGTCGATCAGCTGGAAGAGCCTGCCGACAGTCATCTTCCAGAGCTCGTTCCCGGCAACTCCATCGTCGGACGCGTAGAATACCATCACGGCGTTGAATCGTGTCAGGTAACGGGCCAACCCGTTTCGAGTGCCTGGGGCAGTGTCCCTGACCGTCTTGGTCCCGGCCACCGTGCCATCGCATACGCAGATCTCGGACCCGGTTCCAGGTGTGAGGTTGTAGCCCTCGAAGTAGATCTTGCCGAGGCTCTCGACCATGTTGTACGGGTAGCGCCCGAGGTTCTTCGGCGAGAACATCTTGGTTCCGCTCGGTGTGCCGTCGGTCACGAAGATTCTGTATCCGCCGGATCCTGTGTAGCTGCTCCAGTAGAGCTTCGTTCCTGAGCGGTCTACGTGGGAGTAGTTCACGTATCCCGAGCCGCGGCCCGGATAGGAGTCATAGAGCATCATTGTGCCCTTGGCTGTCCCGTCGGTGACGCAGGCCTCCCAGCCCTTTCCGGCCACGTAGCCGCGATAGATGACCTTGTTGCCCAATGCCATCGCGAAGTAGGTCGATGCCCCTGACAAACTCCCCTTGTTGAAGTCGACGATCATCTTGGTGCCTGTGCTGGTGCCATCGGAGATCCAGAGTTCACTGCCAGTCTTGCCATCGTTACCCTGAAACACGACCTGGGTCGAACCGAGGGGTGTGGGGTAGTAGGGATAGGAGCTGGCGGCTCCCGCACGGATGTCCTTCACGAGTTTCGTGCCGGCACTGGTGCCATTGGTCACCCAGAGTTCCGTTCCTGATATTCCATTGTTGGCCGTGAAGAAGACTCGCTTCCCATCTCTGGTTGCCCGGAAGTAGGAGGGGTAGGAGGAGAACCTTCCGGAGCGGATGTCCTTGAGGATCTTGGTGCCGCTCGATGTGCCATCAGAGACGAAGATCTCCGTGCCCGTCGTGCTCGTGTAGGCTCTGTAGATCACGGAATTCTGGCCAAAGGCGACGATCTCGTAGGGCGAAGAGGATCCGGCGCCCGGCGTGACATCCTTGACGAGCTTGGTGCCGGCGCTGGTGCCGTCGGTGACCCAGAGCTCGTATCCAGACTTCCCGTCCGTTGCCGAGAAGAAGGCGCGTTTCCCGTCCTTCGTGACCGTGATGGCGCGTGGAGAGCTCGAGCCGGAACCGGGGTTGATGTCTTTCAAGATCTGGGTTCCTGCCTGTGTCCCATTGGTCACGAAGATCTCGTAACCAGTCGCCTTGGTCGTCGCGGACAAGAGCAGCACCTTGCCGAGTTTCGAAAAACCCTGCTGTCCCGTCCAGGTCTGAGACGGCATCGGCTTGGGGTAGGAGGGCGTTGGAATCGGAACCGAGTTGATGTCCTTCAAGATCTTCGGCGTCTGCGCCAGGGCCGAACTGGCCAGAAGCGTGAGAATGGAGACGAGAAAGAAGTCTGGTTTCATGGCTGGACCTGCCTTGGTAGAGAGAGTCGCTCAGTGAAGATCGTGGAAGGTAGAGTGCGCCGAGAGTGAGGCGGATGGGCCGGTGGCAAGGCGTGGCACACGTCACCATCTGCGACTATCGTGCCAGCTCTCGACCATGGGGCCAATCCCCCCCCTGCGGAGCCTCATCCAGCCCATGGCGGCTCTGCAAGCTGCTCTGCTTCTGAACAACCATCCGATCGCGCCCAGTGCTCGCGTCTTCTGTCAGGAATCCGGGCGCTCGGGTGCATTTCCCGGACGCGGCAGGCGTGCCCGCCAGAGGGTGGGGCTCCGTCAGTTGCTGAGCGCCCAGTGCAGTCCGTTGCTGAGCTCGAGTGTGCTGGTGAAGTTCTTGGAATCGAAGGCCAGGGTCTGGAAGACGACCTGGAGACCCTTGAGCGCTGGCTTGTTGGGGATGGGGTAGGAGAGTTGGATCTTGGGTCCCTGTGTCACGGTTGCGACGTAGAAGTAGCGCAAGGGGTCGAAGTGCAGGAATCCGCTGTTGCCAAAGCGAAGAGGTCGGGCAGACAAGGCGCCCATGATGGTCAAGTGAATGGCGTTGGAAAGCCCGGTACCGCCCGTGATCGTAGCTGACTTACCGAGGACGGGATCGCTTCCGTGGATCCACGTGCTGCCGTAGGGGGAACCCATGGGCTCTGTAGTGGCGCCATTGTCGATCGTGAAGACCTCCTGGCCGAAGTCCGGATGCTGTCCCCGCAAGAAGACCTGGCTCCCTAGGGTGGCTCGTGGATAGGGAGAGACCTTGAAGAAGCCGAATCCGCTTCCGGTTCCGGGGTAGATGTCCATCGTCTTGGTTCCAGCTGGCGTGCCATCTGTGACGACGGTCTCCGTACCCAATCCCTGGGTCCGGGTCGAGAAGTAGACCTTGCGACTCCCCACGGCAGAGATGTCTCTGGGGAAGGAGCTCGATCGTCCGGGCACATGATCCCAGAACAGCTTCGTCCCCGCCGAGGTTCCGTCGCTGACGAAGATCTCGGTGCCGGTCGCCGAGGTCCTGGCAGTGAAGTAGATCTTGCCGTTGCGGGCTGACAGCCATGCGGGTGAGCTGTCATTGCCTCCCGGGACGAGATCCTTGACCATCTTCGTGCCCGCAGATGTGAAGTCCGTGACCCACAACTCGTATCCCGACCTGCCGTCGTCGGCAGCGAAGAAGACCTTGCCCCCACTGTAGGTGAGGTGCCAAGGAAAGGAGCTGCCGACCGGACGGATGTCCTTCAGCAACTTCGTACCTGAATCTGTGCCATCGGTGATGTGGAGTTCGTACCCTTCCTTCAGGCGCGAGATGGCTCTGAATACGACCTGATCGCCATGCCCTGCAAACGAGCCGGGCGAGCTGCTATGGGCTCCGGGAAACAGGTCTTTGATCATACGTGTCCCGGCTGCCGTGCCATTCGTCACCCAGGGTTCGTTGCCAGAGGTTCCTTCGTTGGCGAAGAAGTACACCTTGCCGCCGATCGATGCCAGCGCACCCGGGTAGGAAGAAAGCTGACCCTTGCGGATGTCCTTGAGCAGCTTCGTTCCTTTCGGCGTGCCGTCAGTCACGAAGAGTTCGATTCCGGTCGAGGGCGTGTAGGCATCGAAGATGAGCTTGTCGCCGGCCGCTGCATAGGCATGTGTCCGGAAGCCCGCGATTCCAGGCCCGAGATCCTTGAGCAAGCGCGTTCCGCCTCTTGTGCCGTCCGAGATCCAGGTCTCATGTCCGGACTTGCCGTCATCGGCGGAGAAGAGAACGAATTTCCCGAATCGGACCACGGCTGTTGGGTCGGAGGAGAACGTGGGGCGGACCTTTGGGGCGTTGATGTCGATGATCTGGAACAGTGCTCCCGATGTCATTCTCCTGACTTCCTGCCCTGAAGCTGCATCCCCAGCCACGAAGAAGACCCTGGCCGCATCCTGCCGCGTCAGATGATGTGCGAAACCGCTGGCCTTGCCCGGATTGGTGTCGTGAATGGTCTTGGTGCCAGCCAGGGTGCCGTCCGAAACGCAGAGTTCCCTTCCCGTACCAGGAGTCAGGTCGTTCGCTTCGAAGTAGACCTTGCCGAGGCTCTCGGCCATCGACGTCAAGATTCCCCCGATGTTCTTGGGGCTGAACACCTGCGTCCCGGAGGGAGTCCCATCCGTGACGAAGATCCGGTAACCCCCCGCGCCCGTGTAGCTGGACCAATAGACCTTCTTGCCTTTGGAATCCAGATGGGGGTACTTCAAGGAGCCCCAGCCCAGACCGGGATAGGCATCGATCAGCAGGACTGTCCCCTTGGCCGTCCCATCCGTGACATGCGCCTCCCATCCCTTGCCGGGAGCGAAGCCAGCGAAGATGACCTTGTTGCCCAGTGCGATGGCATGCTGGGTGATAGCGCCCCGTCCAGACCCCTTGTTGAGGTCCACGATCATCTTGGTGCCCTGGCTCGTTCCATCCGAGACCCAAAGCTCCGTGCCGCTGCTTCCATCGTTGCCCTCGAACACGATCTGGCTC
>JAJRTL010000232.1 GCA_024278315.1 Planctomycetota bacterium
ACCAGCTCCGTGTTTGAGGCCAAGCTGGGGCCGAGAGAGTCCTGATAGATATTGCCCAAGGTCCAGGGCTCTGCCTTGTCCTCACTCCAGTCGAATCCTGTTGTTGTCCAGGAGAAGTTGTGGGGCAAGGGCAGGGCTAGGAGCCTGCATTTCTCACAAGTGTGTCGTTGCTGAGGGAGTCAACCTCCCTGCACCTCGAACGGCATCAAAGGGAGGAATACAGCCTGGGTGGGTCAGTTCTCAAATCCCACCCGGGTCAGATTTTGATTGCCATCCCCACCCGCAGAGGCAGCGCCTTGAAGGCAGCAATCGCCTCCACCGCACGATCATGGCAAGCGGGCGGAAGCCCCAGGTCCACTTCTATCGTCTGCATTCAGGATCTTGGAACGGGGAGTGGATCATCCTCTACGTCACAACACTGGCAATCAGCGAAGGCGGCGGAGCCGGCGTCCGCCTTTAGTCTGAGGGGCAAACTTTGGCCACACTCACCAGGCGACCATCATGCCTACCAGGCCTCCGATGATTGCGGCTGCGTATGGTCCCAGTAGCCCGGTGGGATCTGTCGCAAAGAAGTATGTCGCGAAACCCGTTCCAACCAGGAGTGAAGCCAGAGCGACTTGCCGTCGGTTCGATGGCGCAACGAGCGGAGGGACGAGAACGACAGCAATGGCTGACAGGCCTGTGAACGTCGTGATGAACGCATCCAAAGCAGATTTGTGCCAGGGTGCCAGGCAGGATCCAGACTCAACCGACTCTGGCGGACAGAACCAATCGAGCACGCTTGTTGAAAGCAGTCCAACAATGAGCACGACATACCAGGCAGCTACACCTGAGGGGACAATCATCATCCATCGAAAGACCTTCATTCCTGCCCCCTAACGGTTCTGGCGATCAGCAGCAGGCCGAAGGACTGTCTGCTGCATCGGCTTGTCATACGATTTGTCGCTCGTCACGGATGGGCGACAATCTGTGCATATCGATGGACCATGTTCTCTGATCTCACTGCCACACCACGCTCGGTCATCTCGCCAGTTTCCAACCATTGCTGGTAGTGAACGACTTCGTGAGCGAGAGCACCCAGATACCCTGCGAGTGCATGGTCGCGTCCGTGCTCGGCCTGTTGGCTCCTGTAGTCCCCCGTAGCCATTCGGATGTAAGGCTCCACTGTGGGGTCCCAGGGCGCGAAGAAGGATGCGCTCGCATACTGCCCGTCCATCATTACGAGCTGCTGATGGGGAGAAAGGTAGACAGGCACTCGAACAGGAAATACGTATTCTGCCCGCAGCCAGACGGCGAAACGCACAACCGCACGTCGAACGACAGGATGGCCGCGCGATCCCCGGATACGGAGCCCTTTGCGTGTGCTGGGTTTTGCCCACATCGTTCTCTCTGCCGCGCGCGAATCACGATTCGCCCTCATAGACTCCTCCAAGAGCGGCCCCTCGCCACGGCTCATCGCCCATCGAGCTGCTCCAGCGCACCTGCGAGGCCCTCTTCTGCAGCCTCCCCACCCCCAAGCTCCACTGCTCGTCGAAAGTGTGGAACAGAATTCGTCGGATCATCCTCGATGACATAGAAGTAGAATCCAATCTCCAGGTGTGGCTCCGGGTCATCAGGCGCAAGTCTCCGCGCCTCCTCGTAGCTTACCAGGGCTTCCTCAAGAGGATAGTCCTCTAAACTCTCCTCACCCATCTGGATCAAGTCTCCTCGAAGTATCCACAAGCCCACGGAGTCCGGATGCTCCTCGAGCACAGCGTCCAAGTCCTGGAGATCGGCCCTCCTCGATAATTGCTTGGGGTGAGCCAACACTCGTGCCCGCAACTCCTCGCGCCATTCCTCGACGGTAGCCATCTCAACACCTCGATCCCGCATCCACTGCCACCCCGAGTTCCGCATGCACCACAGTAGCGGGCCCAAAGATCCTCTTCGAGCCCACGCATGGGGGTTGCACAAGAATGAGTTCGTCTTCTGGGCGAGCAATTGTCGTTCCCTCCGAAGGAGGCCAGAAAGACATGCTGGATGGCAAGGCGCGTGGACGCAGTCGAATCAGGAGATTCGTCGAGGGAGCGCAACGAAGCCAAGGGCGACGAGGGTCGTCCAGAAGGTGAAGTTATCTTTGCGCGGCCCCATAGGCCGAAGAGGTCACGGGTTCTCATGTCCATCCAACGATCGCAACCAACCGATTGCGACAAGAGCTTGGGTCTTCCTCTTCTTCCATGGGGCCTGCCCCCTGGCGTCGGGAAATCTTCCAGGGTTGGACACATCCACTCGCACTGCCTGGCAGAAGGGATCCAGGGGAGGGCCCTGCGGGAGGAAGGCGACTCGGGAAGTCCGTCGAATCGAGAGGATATCGAGCGAACCGACAGTTGGCGGCCTTGGAGGGAAAGTCGCCGTCAGACTCATCGAGGTCATGAAGAGTTCGGGCTAGCTCTGGGTGCGCTCTCCCCTATGCTGCGAGCTGGTGATCGAGGAGGCGGTTCCTCGATCCAGGGCGATAGGGAGACAATGAAGATCGGCAGGCCACTTGTAGGCCCCGTTCTACGGGGACTCGTCTGTAACTCGACCGGAATACGGTCCTATCTTGCTTGCCAGCCTCTTCCCGCGCTTCGCCCATGGCCGCCTTCCCAGCGCGGCATGAGTGATCCCGCGGCCCCCTCGACCCCATGGGATGGATCTTTGCCTGCCTGGGCAAAGGTCTGGACCACGAATCAGACGATGAGGGAGAAGCGGGCAATCAGCCCAGGAGGCTTGCCAGATGCGTGACCAGGGCCTTTTCTTCTTCCCCCTCGCTGACAAGAGCCAGGCGGGTGCGATCGACATCGAAGGAGCCATCCTCTCGAGACGGATCCCCGACTTTCTCTGCCTTTGCCTCAACGAGGCCTCGGATGCGGACAAAATCGGCCTTCTCGAGATCCGCTCCGCCGACGAAGAGGGCTATCCGACCGGCGAGTGGGCCGAGTTCGACGAGATGCCCGAGATCGAGGACGCCATGGCTTTGCTCCCGCAGGAGGGACTCGAAGCCGTCATCCTCGGAAGCATCGAGGATGCCAGGCGCGGTCTCCTGATCAAACTGCAGGTCGTCCAGGAGGGCGCGGTCCGTCAGATCACCGAGATCCGACACCGTTTGGATCCGACACGTGTCGTGGATTCGCTCCTCGCACTTTGCAAGAAGCTGGCCCGGCATCTGGGTCTCCCCTTCCATCCCAAGAACTGGGACAAGCTCGGCACACCCAACGACAGGGCGATGGCCCACTTCCTGCTCGGACTGGAAGGAGCCTCCAGCCTGGACCCTCAGATCATCGGCCTGCGTGAGCCGCGAACTCTCCTGGAACCCTTCGTCCAGGCTTTGGAGCAAGACCCCGAGTTCGGCTGGGCACTGCGCAAGCTGCACTGGGCCATCGTCGAGGGACTCGGTGAGTTCACGGTAACGACCGATGAGGCCTTGGCTCTCTACGATGGGGCCCTCGAAACCTGGCCAGCCGACGCCGAGCTCATGGCCCAGATCGGGGAGTTCCTGGCTTCGATCGACGAGGACGAACAAGCCGAAGAGTGGCTGCGACAGTCCGTCGAACGAGACAACCCGCCCATCGGAGCGCTGGAGTTCCTCGGGATCCTCCTCGCCAATCGTGGTGAGATGCTGCAGGCACGAAACCTCTGGCTCGCTGGCGTGAAGCTGGACGGCCACCCTGATTTCTTCGCGCATCTCGCGCGCCTCGCCTTCAGCGAATCGCAGTGGGATGAAGCCTGGGACAAGGTCATCCGTGGTCTGCGCAGGCTGTCGGAGCGCCGTCTGCATCCGGGCGAATGGGACGAGGACGAGGGTCGAGGCGGAGTCCTGCTGCGCTATCTCGCAGAGCACCTGGCCGACCTCGAAGAGAAGGTCACACCTCCCGAGGACATCGGCGGCATCCTGCTGGATCTCTGCGAACTCACCTGGGAGCCCGAGGATCGCATGAACCTCGGCATCTGCCTGACCCTGACCGGCCACGAGACTGAGGCCTTGCAGGCCCTGCATGCAGCCTTGCCGCACGTCGAGGATCTGGATCGGCGCGACATCGGAGCCGAAATGCTCTGCGAACTGGTGTTCGAGGAATTCGACCAGGAGTTTGCACAGAGCGTGGACACCCTCGAAGAGGGCGGCGACCTGGAGACCGTCGCGGACTATCTCTCCAAGGTCTGCGACTCCGTCCCGCAGTTCTGGCCCGCATGGTTCTTCCTGGGCAAGACCCACGAGGTCCGCGAGAGCTGGGAAGCCGCGCTCAACGCCTACGAACGCGCCGCCTTCCTGCGGCGGGATCAGAGCGAGATCTTCTCGCGCGTAGCGCTCTGCGCCCACCAGTGCGCGATGTCTGAGAAGGCCATCGCCTCGCTGGACAAGGCCATCGAGATCGAACCCCACGACGCGGGGCTGCACGCCGACAAGGCCCTCCTGCTCCACATCGAAGGTCACAAGACCGAGGCGCTCGAAGCCCTCGACACGGCAGAGACCCTCGATCCGGACCTCGATGCAGTCCAACGCGTCCGCGCCCTCCTTCTCGGCAAGAATATCAACGTCGAGCCCCAATAGGCCACGAACCTCCAGACACGGGCCTCCCCGGCCCATGGGGTCTTTCGCCCGGCACCCTAGCGAGAGACCCTTGGCCCCACGGTTCATGAGATCGTTGTGAGCAAGTGCGAGTTCAGGGGGGGGCTGCGCGAGATGAAGCGATCCAGGAGGGCCGTGGAATCGAAGCCATGCCCAACGAACCGACAGGTTCGCGGCCCTGGACCGAAAGGCGCCGTCAGACTCATCGAGGTCGTGAATCGTTCGGGGTAGGATGTCGGCATGTGGAAGATGCTCCTGGGAGGTTTGTGCGTGGTGGCAGGGTTCGGACAGTTCTCGACGGAACAGACAGCATCTGGGCAGCAACAGCCCTCGGCCGGACAGGAACGGGGTATCTCGTTGGGCCTGTCAGTCGCACGAGCCAGGCAGATCTCGAAGCTTGCCTACGGACTTTGGTTCGGCCTGAAGGAAGGCGAACGCGAATGCCAGGGCAAGGTGGTCATCACCTTCGAACTCGCAACGGTCGGAGACCTCGTGTTGGATGCCGAACTGGCCAGCATTCGACGGATCACGGTCAACGGCAAGGAATGCATCCTCGGAAAGCAGGCCCTCCAGCAGGAGGATCACCTCGTGCTCGCCCAGGCACTCCTGACAGCCGGCAAGAATCGCGTCGAGATCGACTTCCGCGCGAAGGCCGCCTCCACAGGCAGCCCGCTGACCCTGTTCCACGACAAGAAGACCGGGCAGGACTATCTCTACACCTTGGTCGTCCCAGCGGATGCGCACCGCCTGTTTCCCTGCTTCGATCAGCCCAATCTCAAGGCCAGGTTCAAACTCGAACTGGAGGTCCCGGAGAGTTGGGTCGCCGTAGGCAACGGTGCAGAAGGTCGCGCACCCATCGTGGAGAAAGGACGCAAGCACTACGACTTCGTGGAAAGCCCCCCGCTCTCCACCTACCTCTTCGCTTTTGCGGCAGGGCCCTTTCTCGAACTGGAGGGGCCGCTGCTCGAGGGACCAGGCAAGGGGATCCAGACGCGGCTGTTCCTGCGCGAGTCCGCCAACAATGAAGCGGACATCGACAAGATCTACTCGCTCCACTCCAAGGGTCTCGACAGGCTCGGAGACTACTTCGGTATCGACTACCCCTTCGGCAAGCTCGACATCGTGCTCTGCCCAGGCTTTCCCTACAGTGGCATGGAGCATGCCGGTGCGATCTTCTACAGGGAGAACGCACTCGTCTACGACAAGAAGCCCACGCTCGCCCAGGAGCTTCGTCGCAGCACACTCATCTACCACGAACTGACGCACCAGTGGTTCGGCAACCTGGTCACGATGCAGTGGTTCGACGACCTCTGGCTCAAGGAGGGCTTCGCGACCTTCATCGGGTACAAGATGCTCGATGACCTCGAGCCCAAGCAGAAGGCCTGGCTCCGCTTCCTGCAACGCGTGAAGCCTGGCGCCTATCGGGTCGATGCCACGCGCGGAACGATGCCGGTCTACCAGAGCCTGCGCAATCTCGACGACGCCAAGTCGCAGTACGGCGCCATCGTCTACAACAAGGCACCTGCCATCCTTCGGGAGCTGGAGCATCGCTTGGGCGCAGAGGTCTTCCGGAAGGGCGTCCGTGTCTTCCTCGAGACGCATGCCTTTGGAAACGCCACATGGCGCGACCTGCTCGCGGCCTTCAAGAAGGCGGGAGCCAAGGATCTGGACGAGTGGTCCCAGTGGTGGCTTCTCGAGGCGGGAATGCCCGAAATCCGCTGCGAGTGGTCCCAATCGGCCGGCCGCATCCAGAGCTTCCAGGTGATCCAGACATCGGCGCAAGGCTGGGATAAGGACTCCTGGCCGGTGGAGCTCGAGCTCCTCCTCATGACCAAGGAAGGCAAGAGCAAGAGCCTCACCGTGCCGATCAAGGGACCGAAGACGGAGGTGGCCGAACTCATCGGCACAGAGGCTCCCGCGTGGATCCTTCCCAACCCCAGGGACATTGCCTACGGACGTTTCTTGATCGACGAACAGAGCCAGGCACCGCTGGCCCGCTCCTTGATCGGATGCAAGGACGACATGCTCCGCAGCGTGGGGCTCTCCGCCCTCCTGGAGACGCTGCGCGCCGGAGGAGCGAAGCCCGATGTCTTCCTCGACTGGGCGCAAGAAATGCTGAACACAGAGGAGGACGCCCAAGCCCGCTCCAGCCTGCTCTCGAGCATGGGATTTGCTCTTCGCTGCCTGCCCCGCGAGCTGAAGGAGCGCGGTGAGGAGCGGCTGAGGAAGGCGCTTCTGCAGGAGCTGAAGGCGGGTCGCTACAAGGGCAATGAGGAGGGCCCCATCGATACGCTCCTGCACTTGGGCACCGACGAGAGCATCCGGACCTTCGCCTGGAACATGCTCGAGCTCGACACCACCATCCCCGACTTCCAACCCAGTGCCAGGGAGATCTTTGCAGCGGCGACGCATCTCATCGCCCATCAGGATCCGAAGATCGAGCCTTGGCTCCTGGCCTTGGAGACCGAAGGAGCCTGGTTCGACGGCCTGAGTCGTGGCAAGCCATCACAGGCATTGCGCCATGCCATCGAGAAAGACCTGGAGAAACTCCTCTACATCGCCCGCGCGGCCCACCCCGAACCGAGGCTCAAGAAGGCGTATTTCCTGAGTTATCTGAGAGAAGACGACCCTCCGGAGCAGTGGATCGGCCTTTCGCTTGGCAACTTCCATTGGCGTGGGCAGGAGGATGTAACCCTCCTGTATCTCACGTCTGCATTGGAACGCGTGCAGTGGGTCAAAAAGCATCGTAAGATCTTCTTCATGCCCTCTTGGCTCGATGCCTTCATCAACGGGCACGACTCGACCGCTGCGCTGCG
>JAJRTL010000233.1 GCA_024278315.1 Planctomycetota bacterium
AGGCAGACAGCGCCAGCGATGGACTTGTATCCTACGTGCGTCCAATCTCCGTCGAAGGGCATCAGACATCCGATGAACATCAGGAGCCCACCGAAGAAGAAGCGGTAGTACTCCTTGGCAGCGTTGGGATTGAAGAAGGGCGCTGGCATCCCCTCGAAGAGGCGCTTGTAGATGGGTCCCGTGAAGTCTGTCGCAGGGGGGGACGAGGGTTGGGCTCCGCCACCTCCTCCAGACGTGGTCGGGGCCGCTTCTTCGGTGATCTCCTCGAGTTCGTCGTATTCGCTCATGTCGTCCTCTAGCTCTTGCGTATAGCTCTTGCGTAATGGAGGGCATCAAGCCCTACGGGCTCAAAGTTCTTTTAGCTTGTCCTCGCGTTCCTTGCGCATCAAATCCGCGAAGATGGAGTCCAGATCACCGGCCTGGACCGTTGTCAGGCTGTAGTTGATCTGGATCCGATGGTCGGTCACGCGATTCTGGGGGTAGTTGTAGGTCCGGATCCGCTGGCTGCGGTCCCCTGAGCCAACCTGCGACTTGCGCGTCGCGGCTCGTTCGGACTCGACCTTCTGGCGCTCGTAGTCGAGCACCTTGGCCTTGAGCATCCTCATGGCCTTGGCCTTGTTCTTGTGCTGACTCCGCTCTTCTTGGCAGAAGACCACGATGCCGGTCTTCAGGTGCGTGATGCGCACAGCGGACTCGGTCTTGTTGACGTGCTGGCCACCCGGTCCCGACGACGTCGTCGTCTGGATCTCGATGTCCTTGTCGTCGATGACGACGTCGACGTCCTCGGCCTCCGGCAGCACCGCGACAGTGGCAGCCGAGGTGTGGATGCGCCCCTGGGTTTCGGTCGCGGGTACACGCTGCACGCGATGCCCCCCCATCTCGAGGCGCATGTGCCGGAAGGCATCCTCACCCTCGATACTGTAGATCGCCTCCTTGAACCCACCGAGATCGCTCTCGGTCAGGGACATGGGCTTCATCTTCCAATGATGACGATCGCAGAGACGCTTGTAGATCTCGGCGAGATCCTTGGCGAACAAAGCCGCTTCGTCCCCGCCTGCGCCCGCCCGGATCTCGAGGATCGCAGCCTGCGCATCGCTCGTCTCATCAGCGAGGAGGTAGTCCAGGAGAGTCTCGTTCTGCTCCTCGTAAGCCGTACCGAGGCCCGGAAGTTCCTCGTTGGCCAGCTCGATGAACTCCTCGTCATCCTTGCCCGCGATGATCTCCTCGTACTCGACGATCTGCGAGTAGAGCTTGTCCAGCTTCTCGCGCATGGTCAGGATCTTCCGGAGGCGACCCAGTTCACCAAAGACCTTCTTGGAGCGCATCTGATCCTTGACCAGTGACGGATCCATGGTCTCCGCCTCCAGAACCCGGGCACGCTCCGCCAGCTCATCGAGCTTCTGGACGAGGATTGGCAGCAGCGGTTCGACCATCAGGAATGAGCCAGGAAGGGCCAGGTGAGGCGGGCGAAGGGGTAAGCGGTCCGGGAGGCGAGACCCGGAAACGGGGCAGGGGAACGGAGGTTCGCCCGGCTAGTTTTCCTTCTTCTGGTACTTCTTGAGGAACTTGTCCACGCGTCCGGCCGTGTCCACGAACTTCTGCTTGCCCGTGTAGAACGGGTGGCAGGCACCACAGATATCGAGCTTGATGGTCTCGACCGTGGAGCGGGTATCGAAGTGGTTCCCACAGGCGCAGGTCACCGTGCAGGTCTCGAATTTGGGATGGATGTTCTTGCGCATTGTGGCTTCCCTGCGGATCTCGGGCGGTCGGATACGCCCATCGGGGGGAAAGAAAAGGGAAGCATTCTAGGGCGGGGAGCCCCAGGGTCAACGTCGAGCTATGGGGATCGGGTCCCGGTACAACCACAATCTCAGGGTCCGAAAGTCCTCCCCTACGGGAAAGCGAATGCCGCTGGGATCCCTGTCCCAGCTCTCCAGGAGCTCTTCCAGGGCCACCAGAAGCTGCGCTCGCTGCGTAGGGCTCCAGAGGGCCAGGCGTGGACCTCGCAGGTAGATGCGGGTAGGCACCTGTGCCGGGCGACGTATATGGAGAGTTCCATCCCGGAGATCAAGGAGACAGGCCCGACCTTGGACCTCGGCCCCCGCTGGCAGCGTGACGAGCTCCAAGGTCTCGGCGTAGGAGAGATCTCTCAGAGGCAGGCCAGAGGTCAGTCCCGGGATCGGATTCGTGAATCGGAGAGCCGGAAGAGCCTTCTCGGTGAGTGGGCGCGAAGCCTCTGCGTCTGCACGAGCCTCATTCTCCAGATACCACGAAAGAAGGAAGAGGCTCAGCCCCGACAGGAAGAGGCTGACGAGGATCCGCTTCCAGAGTTCTCGCTGGGCACCCATGAACTGCACACGGTACGCGCCAGGGTCGGCCTTGACCAGATCGGTTCTTTCCCCCAGACCTCCCATTCGCCTGGCCGCGTGAGATCGGTTCAAGCATGCAAGGTCAGGATCTGCCGGACCACTCGCAGGGAAAGCCCGATGACCGTGTCGAGATCGCCTTCGAGAAGCCTTGCAAAAGAAGAGGCCTGGGACTGGATCCCGTAGCCACCCGCCTTGTCCTGCCAGTCATCTTCATCCAGGTAGGCTTCGCGCTGCGCCTTGTCCAGGGCGGGGAAAACCACCTTCGCCGAAGAGACGAGGACTTCGATCTCACCACGGGTCCCATCCTTCGCAGGAGCATGCGCATGCGCCGTGAGGACTTCGTGGCTGCGCCCGCAGAGCTCTTCCAGGAACAGTGCGGCTTCTTGTCGGTCCCGAGGCTTGCCGAGCGAACGCCCGTCCAGGCTGACCACGGTATCCACGGCCAAGAGGATACCGGACCTTCCGGCGAGCTCGGCTCCCAGGGCCTTGGCCCTGGCCGAGTCCACACACTGGCTCCTCGCAGATTCACTCGTGGGTCCGGGCTCGGATCCGGGCTCGACCGCCACGAAGTCGAATCCCGCCGCGCTCAACAGCTGGCGACGTCGAGGCGATCGGGAAGCGAGGAGAATACGCTTGCCCCCATCCCAGAGGGGCAAGCGATCAGACCTTGCGCGATTTGCAGTGCAGGACCATGTAGCAGGTCTTGCACTGTGGGTTCTTGGAGAGGCAGATCTCGTCACCCAGATCGATGAGCTGCACCTGCAGAGTCACGGTGTCGAGCCCCTGGAAGGCCTTGGTCGCTGAAGCCACGAGGGCCTTGGGCGAACCCGATCGTCCGACGAGCCCCATGCGCTGGATGACGCGCGCCCAGGAGTAGTGGAAGAGGAAGCCCTCGAAGTTCTGGATGGCCAAGGCCAGGTAGTGCGTCATCGAGGAGGGGATGGACTGGAAACGGCCCAACAAGGCCAGCCGATCCTCCACCGGGAGCTCCCTCAGATACTCGAGATCCACGAAGTTCTGATCGTTGTAGACCTCGTTGACGAACTCCAATACCTGATCACAACGATCGAACAGATTCTCGATCTTGAGATCGTCCAGGATCTCGACGAGTTCGAAGGCGTCGCTGATCCGGAACTCGTTCCAGTCAGGGAAGGCCTTGACGACGCGCTTGGTCGCCTCTGCCGCATCCTTGGCACTCGTCCGCCCGATAGCGAAGATGCAGAAGATGCCGATCTCCACCAGCGTGAAGCCCTTCTCCTTGGCGGGGGGAGTCGGACAACGTCCCAGGAACTTGCTGAGGGTCTCCTGCGTGTGCTTGACCGTTGGCTTCTTGGGTGCCTTGCCATAGCTGCGGGGAAGGTAGCCTGGGAGACGGCTCTCCTTGGCACGCCCCATGCGCACATCGATGGCCTGGACCTCGACGGGCTGGGATCGCATGCCGAGTCCACCCTTGGCTGCGGGAGCTGGGGTCGCATCCTTGGCAGGCTCTTTGCCCTTCTCGATCACCTTGCCGGTCTTGCTGACCTCCACGACGGCAATCTTGCCCACAGGCTTCTTCTTGGCAGCTGGCTTCTTCTTCGTGGCGGACTTCGCCGCCGCCACCTTCGGCGCGCTGGCCTTCTTGGCGGGCGCCTTCTTGACGGTAGTCTTCTTGGCCGTCGCCTTCTTCGCCGTCGCCTTCTTGACGCTGGCCTTCTTGGCAGGCGCCTTCTTGGCCATCGCCTTCTTTGCCGTCGACGGCTTGGCCTTGCTCCCAGCCTTCTTGGCGGCAGCAGGCTTCTTGGCGGCAGCAGGCTTCTTGGCCCCCGTCGACTTCTTGGCTGCAGCCTTCTTGGGGGCTGCCTTGGCCTTCTTGACGGTCTTCTTGACCTTCTTCTTCTTGGTCGCCACGAACTCTCTCCGCGTTGGATGACACCCGGATGCCCATCAAGGAACCAGGCGGGGATCGGGATTCAGGTATGAGGCTGGAGACGAACTCTAGCTCTCGCTGCTCTCGGCTTCTTTCGGTGTCTTCTTGGCGGCCTCGCGTGCCTCGCGACGCTCCTTCTTGGCCTTGTAGAGGCCAGCCTTGCGCTCGAAACGAGCCTTGGCCTTGGCTTCGGGCACCTTGCGTGCGCGTTCGCGAGGCTTCTTTTCCTTCTTGGGGAGCTCGATGCCGGCACGCCTCACGAGGGAGGCAGCGGTCTCGCTCATGCTGGCACCCACGGAGACCCAGTAGGCCACGCGCTCGCCATCCAAACGGAGCTGATCCTCGACCCGGGGGGCCAGGGGATCGTAGAAGCCCAGGTTCTCGAGCACACGGCCATCACGGCGCGTACGCTTGTCGATGGCACAGAGACGGTGGCAGGGCCGGTTGCGGCGGCCCGTCCTCTTGAGGCGGATTCGAACGGTCATGTCTGACTTCCTTGCGGTTTCTGTTCAGCGATTCGAAACGAATCGCGAGGTTGATCTTGCTCTACCAATCCAGTACCGACTCCATGGCCGGTAGATGTTTCATGAGTCCGGCACATGGAGCATGGAGCGACACGACACCCAGATCAGGTCCGGCCTGATCTGGAGTCCTCTCCAGCCACATCATCTCGGGCTTCCGGAGCGAGAACGCGCCTGGGAAACCGCCACCGGGGGACTTGCCTTTTCCACCACCAAAGGGCCCACCCATGGGACGGGCCCCCTTGCCTTGGCGAAAACCTTTCTTGGGCGCACCCATGAGCTCGGGCGGCATGCCGCCTCCCTTGCCCATCTTGCCCATCATCTTCTGCATCTGCTTGAACTGCTTGATCAGGTTGTGCACGGCCTGCAGGTCGTTGCCCGATCCTCGCGCAATGCGACGGCGGCGTTGCACATCGATGACCTGGGGACGCTGGCGCTCGTAGGGGGTCATGGCGAGGATCATGGCCTCGACACGGCCAAACTGCTTGTCGTCGAGATCCACGTCCTTGAGAGCCGCGCCCATGCCGGGCAGCATGCCCATGACCTTCTTGAGCGGCCCCATCTTCTTGATCATGTTGTAGGTCTTGAGGAAGTCGTCGAAGGTGAAGCTCCCCTTGAGGATCTTCTTGGTCTGCCTCGCGGCTTCCTTCTCGTCGATCTGCTCCTGGGCCTTCTCGACGAGGCCGACGATGTCGCCCATGCCCAGGATGCGCCCGGCCATGCGATCGGGATGGAAGGCCTCGAGGTCATCGGGCTTTTCGCCCACGCCCACGAAGAGGACGGGCACGCCGGTGATGGCCTTGATGCTCATGGCCGCACCACCGCGCGTATCGCCGTCGAGCTTGGTCAGGATCACACCGGTCAGTGGCAGGCGTGCATGGAACTCCTTGGCGGAGTTGACAGCATCCTGGCCCAGCATCGAGTCGGCCACCAGGGCAACAGCCGTTGGCTTGCAGGCCTCGACGATGCGCTCCAGCTCCTTCATGAGCTTGTCGTCGACATGCAGTCGACCCGCCGTATCCAGGATGACGAAGTCATGCCCCAGGCGACGCGCGTGCGCGATGCCGTTCTTGCAGACGGTGACCGGATCGCTCTTGACGTCCTCTTTGTAGACGTCGATGCCAAGCTGCTTGCCCAGCGCCTCGAGCTGATCCACGGCAGCGGGACGCTGGAGGTCGGCCGCGACCAAGAGAGGCTTCTTCTTCTTTTTCTGGCGGTAGTAGAGCGCCAGCTTGGAGCAGGTGGTCGTCTTGCCCGAGCCTTGCAGGCCCGCCATCATCAGGACGGTCGGCCCCGAGTCGGCGTGCGGAAGGATCGCCCCCTCGGGCCCCATGAGCTCGGTCAGCTCATCGTGGAAGAGCTTGACGAACTGCTGGCCCGGGTCGATCGACTGGATGATCTGCTGCCCGACCGCCTTCTCCTGCACCCGCTTGACGAAGTCCTTGGCGACGCGGAAATGCACGTCGGCCTCGAGGAGGGACTTGCGGACGGCCTTGAGACCTTCGGCAACGTTCTCCTCGGTGAGCTCCTTCTTGCCCGAGAATACACTCAGGGCCTTGGTCAGCGAATCTGTCAGGTTTTGGAACATACGGTGGGCGGGACTCTCGGGGAGACCTGTGCCATGAGGGGCCGGATTTTCGCAAACCCCTACGCCTCAATAAGTTGGATCCGATCCCCTGCGACATCTCCGGGCCTTGGAGGCCCCTGTCCAGCAGGAAAGGGGGAGGATTCTAACGATCCCCCTGTCCTCGGGAAAGAGAGGAGGCTGAGAATCCAGCCCCTACAGCCGCATGTAGCCGAGGGCCTGAAGCGTGGCTTCCTGCAGCGTGAAACCATCTCCCGCCAGGTCCTTCATGTCCTCCCCCACGCGCAGGAAAAGACGGAAGCAGGCGTTCATCACGGTGTCGAGATTCTCCCGCGCGTAGATCTGCACCTGGGCCAAACCCTCGCTGCCCTCTACCTCCTGGTACAACTCCAGAGCCAACAGGGCCACACTCGCGAACTGCTCGGCCAACCACTCCCGCTCCTTGAGTCGGCCCGGATGCTGGAACAGCACGGGCATCAGCGCCCCCGCGATCTTCTGCTGCATGGCATCCAGCCGCGCCAGCTCGGCGCGCATCTCCTCGGGGCTCGGTGTGGTCTCCATTGTAATCAGAGACTAGCCGCTTCTCTCACCGGAGCGTAATCCCATCGCATCATCGGCGGCGGCCTCGTCGTGGTTGCGGGGTCTTCCAGCCTGCTCGCGTGAGGGCTTCGCGCAGGTCCGAGGCTTCCTGCTCCAGGCCTTCGGCCTGGAGCCTGGGGAGGAGGGTGGCGGCGAGGCTGGCGGGGCTTTGGCCGAGGCCATTGGTCTGCTCGAGGCCCTTGGGGTTGGCGTCGAGAGCTTCCTGGATGGCTCGGGCGGCACGGGGCAGGTCCTTCTCGCGGATCGCGACCTGGGCCAGGCCGGTCCAGGCGAAGCCCAGGAAGGCGGCCGTGGAAGTGCGGAAGCCAGGCAGGGCGCGGAAGGAGGACTCGAAGCGGGCGAAGCTGGCTTCCCAGGCTTGCGTCGCCTCCGCAGGGCGGCGATCGGTGAGGTAGCGCTCGGCAGCGAAGTGCAGGCCCAGACCCGCGAACCAATCGGCCCAAGCAGCATCCTCAGCCCCTCTTCGGAAACCCGAGTAGTAAGCGGCCAAGGCCTGGGCGCCCTGGTTGGACAAGGTCCTGAGGCGCATCTGCGCATGGAGCTCACCGGAGCGCGGGAAACGGGCCAGGCCCTTCTGGAGAACGAGCTGCGCATGGGTCTCCGCTGCGAGCTGTCCGAGCATCTCGGCATAGCGAAGGTAGAAGGCCTCTGCTGCACCGGGCATGCGCAGGCGCAGCTCGTGTGCCGCGATCAGGTCGGCGACGAGATAGCTCTGACCATCCAAGCCCTTGTCGGATGCAAGGATGGACTGGAGCCTGGCCCGGCCACGCGTGAGGTAGGTATCGAGGACAGGAAGCACGATGGGGTCTGCGCATTGCCTGCGGAGCGCAGGCAGAGCTCGCCTCGCCCAGAAGAAGGCCTGCTCGCCTTCGTCGAGGTAGTGATGGGCCAGAGCCAGGAGGGCCTGTGCACGCGTGACCTGCGCCGGTCCAGCCATGGCGCGGGTCGCTGCGGCCTTGACGTCCTCGAGCAGGAACATCGGGTTCTTGGTCTGCGCCATGCGCACACGAGCGAAGCGCCAGTTGAGCTCCGCGCTCCGAAGAAGGAGTGCCGTATCATCAGGACGCTGGTCCAACTCGTCGTCGAGACGCCCGAGTGCGTCGCTGAGCGCGGGGACCTCTTCGACTCTCAACGGTGGATCGGCGATCGGAGTCGCCTGGGCCAGGGCAAGGGTCCAGGCATCCAGATCCAACAGACGCGACCGGTTCAGAAGCGCCGAACGCTTGGCCGCCAGTGCAGAGCCCTCTACTTGCACATGGGACTCGGCACGCAATGCGGCATAGGACCGGAGTGACTCCACGAGACTCTGCTGCAGCGAGGCGTCCTTTGTCGCGTCCCGATCCGCGACGCGAAAGGCGTCGACGAAGAGATCCAGCCTTGCCGACTTGGGATGGAGCGCAAGAGTCTCGAGGGCCGCGCGCCACACGGATGCCTGCGGATCCTGGAGCGCCATGCGAAGGATCTCCGGATGCTGGGTGGAACGGTTGGGCGCGAATGCCAAGCGCGTGAGGCGCTCCCGCGTCGACGCATCGCCGCTGCGGAAGAGGGCCTCGAGCCGATCCCTGCAGGCAGCATCGGGACTTGCCCGGAGCCGAGACTCGCTCAGGCTTGCAGGATCGGGGAGGGCACCGGCCTTGCCGAACTTCGCGAGATGGTCATCAATCACCGAGAGATTGCCGAGCAGGAAGAGATCGAAGAGGATCGCGCCCTCGGGAGACACGGCCACGTGCCGCGGCGCCACCCGACGCTCCTGGAAGTACCGCGCGTAGAGTTCGGGCTCGATCAGGATGTGCTCGGAATCGACCAGGCGACCGAAGCGCGGATCCGTGAG
>JAJRTL010000234.1 GCA_024278315.1 Planctomycetota bacterium
CCTCTCTCTCTCCCTCTCTCTCTCTAGGGTCTGCTATGCCGCTCGGTGCCTTCGCGCTCCGCAGGAGGTTGGCATGAATCTGCGCCTCGCGGAGATCCTCATCCTGCTTGTGGGCGGCTTTTCAATCGCACCCCTCAATGCGCAAGGTTGTGCCGACGATCAGGCTCAGGCGGGCGACCTTGTAGGCGAAGGGAGGGGGTGGCAACAAAAGGCAGCGTCGGCTCCCCAGGATACCAAGGGTGGAAAATACCGCCCTGCCACGGACTCAGTGCCGCGCGATGGCAAGCGGCCGACTCCGACCACGGGTCAAGACGGGGCGGTCAACCCCGTCGTGGGCTGCGTTGAGTTGGCCATCCCTCTGGTGGGAGCCATGGGGCTCGACTACTCGAGCTACGACCTCAGCAGATGGCAGGATAACATCACGACGGGTGGTCCTCGCTTCTTCCCGTCTGGCCCCAGCAATCCCTTTGGTGATGGGTTTCAGGGCTTCCCGCCGGAGATCTATGTGCTCGATGTCGGGAGCTCAGGACAGTTACTGCCCGAGGAAGTCCTGCCGGCGAAGCAGGGCGATCCGATGGATGGGGAAGAAGACGACGAGGAAGATGAGCCGGACGGCCCGCCTCCCAGCACCCTGCCCAATGAAGACAACGTGGCGCTGCGATGGCAACCGACTCCTGTCGGATTGCCTGTGGGGGGAGTGATCACACCAGCCGTTTTCCTTTCAGGAGGCAGTGCGCGGGCATACACATCCAACGACCTCCTCGGGTTTCGCCTCTCTCTAGAATACCAAATGGCCAAGGGGCAGGTCTCCAAGGCGCGTTTCTTTCGTACCCAGCCGAACCGAGAGGTCTGGGAGTACGAGGGCTATGGAGCTACGAACCCTGCCCAGATGAGTTGGAGGTTGATCCGAGTCTTCCAGGGGAGCTATTCGAGCCCATCGTGGAGTCGAACCTATGAGTACAGCAGCGCTCACGGAGGACTCGAAAAAATCACGAACCGAAGAGGAGTCATCACGACCTTTGGGTGGACGAACATGGCAGCGACCTACGGGTGGCGAGTCACGAGCATCCACAAGTCCGCCCCCTGGGCCTTTGCGTGGTCCAGCCTCGACATACGGTTGCAATACCAAGCAGTCACAGGCTTGCTCCAGCGCATCGTTTGGCCTCAAGCCTCGGTAGTCTTGGATGCAGACGGAAACGGAAACCTGGAAGGACCGAATAACCTGAGTCGGATCCGTGTCTTCAAATACGACAGTTCCAGTCGTCTGATTGGCGTCTATGAAGATCTGGACGGAGAGCAGGCAACTCTCGACCAGGGAATTCGTCGGCTCATGGGCTTTGAGTACGAGTCGACGTCAGGACCTGGATTCTGGAGGTTGAAGAAGCAACATGTGGGGGAGGCGTCCCTGCTGACCTGGTACAGCTTCGCCTACGGCATCGACGCGGACGGTAGGTCCAGGACCACGGTCACAGATCCGCGTGGCAATGTCACTGAGTTCTGGGCACGAAAATACGGGGATGCTCGGTTCACTTCGCTTCCGGGTGCCAGACGTATCGTGCAGGTGACGCGCACGGACAACAGTGGCGTCAGGCAGGGCTTCCATGACTACGGCTCTCTCACCTGGACCATGGCCTACAAGGCCTGCGGGTGTGGCGGACTGACCCAGATTACGTACCCCAACGGCATTGTGCGCGGTTTTCAGTACGACGCGGAAAAGCGCGGCTTGCTCAAGCAAGTGTCTGAGACCGGCACCGGGGGAACCGTGCGCGTGTGGAAGTGGACCTGGGAGTCTTGGGATCACGCGGACGCGCGCATTGCCAGCCGCTTGAAAACCTTCACAGATCCCACGAGTCATGTAGTCGAGTACGTCCATTCGACCCAAGGAGCGGGCATCAGGACGGATGTCCTGCGAGGGACTGTCAGCAACCGGATCCTGACTGCCACCTACCAGGAAGACGCTCTGGAGAGAGTCATCTGGCGCGAAGAGCCGAGTCTGGCTGTGGATGGCGGTGGCTCCAGTCCCCTGAGATTGGAGGTGTCCTACGGCGCTACCCCGACTCTTGCCAGCTATGGCTTGAAGACGAGCATCAGATATATCTCTGGCGCTCAATCACTCACACATGCGTTCACCTACGAGGGCCTCGGATGGCGCAAGAAGTACACGAACCCCAAAGGATATTTTCAGGAGGCGACCCACGATAGTTTCGGACGTGTGCGATCCATCAAGCTGACGGATCCGGCCAGTCCCACTCAGAGTGACATCTTCCAGACCATGGATTGCGACTTGGATGGGCGTACGACGATACTGAAGGCGCGTGCCAAGAAGGCCAATGGGCAGAGCTATGCCAAGGCATGGATCGAGACGCGCCAGGTCTACAACTCCCTCGGGCAGTTGTGGCTTCAGAAGATCGATCGCGGATCGATCGAGGATGGCAATGCTACGAGTCCTGATTGGTATGTCAGGGAGTACTCATACCTGAAGAACGGACTGCTGCAGGCCATACAGGCGCAGAACGGATCCTTGACCCGATTCGTCTGGGATGGATTCGATCGTCTCTTCTCGAAGCACCAGACGGTCAAAGCCAATCAGGAGAACTCCCTCACCTTTGGGTATGACAAGAATGGTGTTCTCAAGCAGACCAAGAATGTGGATGGATTGTCGGTCTGGCGAACGCCGGATGAGTTCGGCCGTCTCCAGACGCTGCTCCATGCCGACGGCCAGAAGCAGACCTACTCGTATGATCTCGCAGGTCGACTGGGGTCGATGGTTCTGAGCAAGGGCTCCACGACCAAATTGACGAGAAGCTACGCCTACGAGCCCGTCCTCAAGCGGCTCACGACCATGACCGAGCAAGCTGCAGGTCAAAGCAACTCCAAGACGACGACCTATGCCTACAACGGTATTCGTCATGTGAGTCGGATCGTTGACCAAAACGGTCGGGCCATGAACTACGCGTATGGTGGGTATGGAAGGCGTATCCGTACCGAAGATGATCTTCTAGGCCTCGGCAACGGCAATGAGATCCAGGTCACCTTGGATGCCATGGGGCTCGTGACCGAGCAGGTGCGCGTCGAGCAGGAGGACCAAGGAAGTGGGCAGTTCGCAGCCAAGAGTTTCGAGATGCGCTATGAATACGACGCATGGGGTCGACTGACCAAGGAGAGGGACTTCGGCGAAGTCACTGGTGGTAGTGGGCAGAACCCTCTCACCGAGGTTTTGCGAGGCTGGGACAGTCTGGAGAACCTGGTATCGGTGCAAGGGCCACCCACATCTTCTCAGGGCTCTGACACACGCAAGGTCGAACGTCGCCACGATGCTCTGGGGAGGGTCATCCAGGTCTTGATCCACCCTCGCGTGGGGTCTCAAGGGAGCACCGTGACCCTGCAAGCGACCTTCGATGACACGCCCGCGGGTTTGGATCTGGGTCTCGTTCGTACCCTGATCGATGGCCGTGGCAACCAGACGGTCTTCGAGCATGATCTGGGCGGGCGACTGGTCAAGCGCAGCCTGCCTGGCGCAAGCAATGGTGCGCGGACATGGATCTACAGCTATTCCGCGACGGGGAGGCTCCTGGAATACACAGATGGCAATGGCGCGCTGATCAAGTACAGCTTCGATTCTATCCAGCGCCCGACTCAGCGGTGGGTGGCTCAGCAGGGTCTGCAGCCTCTCTCAGCGCAATGCACGAGCGAGACCTTTAGCTACGACGATGAATCGCGATTGAGCCGAGTCCAGACCTTCGCCAACAGCTTTGGGGATGCGCAAGGGCCCGCACCCAACTCCGGCCTCTTGATCGATGTGCAGATCCAGGCCGACGTCCTCGGGCGCAAGACTCAGGAGAGCTTCGGCTACGGCAATGGATTCGATCCCTTCATCGTGGCGACGAAGACGTTCACGAGCACTTGGGCCAGTCAGGGGGTCGAGGACTTCAGATTCCGTCGTGGGCTGCAGACACCGAGCGGGCTCAGCTTCGACTACTCTCCCGACCCCTTGGCGAGAACCTCGCAGATCCAGGTGACAGGTCAGGGCTTGAGCGGCGTGAGTCTTGCCAGCTATCGCTACCGGGGCTTTCGTACCGTGCGTCGACTGCACCAGACCGAATCCGGGGCCAACCGGATCGAGACCACCTTTGGCTACAACCCCCAATCCTTCCCGACGCAGATCACGTCCAAGTATGGGAATGGCACGGGAGACACGACTCTCTTCTCGGAAACCCTGGTGTGGGATCTTGTGGGCAACCCCAAGGAGGATCAGTACGCCAAGGCCAACGGGCGAACGGGGGATCGCTACAGCTACGACGAGTTCGACCGCCTGAAGAAGGCCGAGATGGGCGTGGATAGTTTCGCCCAGACCCAAGCCATCGACAAGACTCTCGACTACTCGCTGGATGCCGCCCACAACCGCACTTCGGTGACGACGACCCAAGGCGCGACCAGCTCGACCGAGAGCTACTCCGTTGCCGGAGACTCCAATCGCTACAACGACGTGGCAGGCTCCGCCTACACGTACGACGGCAACGGCAATCTTGTCTCCGATGGCTTCTACTACTATGTCTATGACTATCGGGATCGCCTGAGCGAGGTCTATGTCCTGACCTACCAGGTGGGCTTTGGCACTTCCAGCAAGAGCGCCAAGGTCTA
>JAJRTL010000235.1 GCA_024278315.1 Planctomycetota bacterium
GTAGCCCGAGCGCGGATAGTAGCGCTCGCCGTCGCCCGTCGTCGTTCCGTACTCCGATTCGATGATGCGCGTCTGCACCTCATCCACGGCCAGCGCATGAGAGAAGGCCTGCCGCCCTCCACTCAGCAACTCGTTGAAGGCCTCCATGACCCGCAGCATCACATGCTCGTAGTCATTGCCGACGTAGTCGCGCGACTCGTCATCCCCCACGATGGACACAAAGCCATCGCTGAAGTTGTGGCCCAGCTTGCCGTCGTAGTATTCCTGCGCCATGGCCCAGAGCCTGGCGGAGGTCGGCAGCTTGTCCTTGGCGAGCAGGGTCATGCCCTTCTCGAGAGCATAGAGGACGTTGTTGCCCGATTCGGTATCCAGCTCGCCGCTCAGCTTGGGGTCCTTGTCCAGATCCTCGACCGAGATGCCGGTCTCACCTGAGATGAGCTTGTCGATCTCATGATCGGCCAGCTCGAACTGGCTGTTGTGCCAGGCGACGCGAAAGGCGGCCACACGGTCCACGTGGGCCGTGCATGCCGTGAACAGGATCAGACTGAGCGCGAGCGTGAGGGAGAGATAGGAACGCAAGGTCAAGTCTAGGTAGGTCATCCAGGGCTCAGTCAGGGATCAAGACTTCGGCGCGGACGGCCTGTCCGCGCCACGCATCGCAGACTAGTTGCGGTACATCTTGCGGAATTCCTTCGACTGCACCATGTCGTAGGTGATGCCCGAGCGTGCATCGATCAGCTTGAAGCTCAACTGGTAGTTCTTCTGGGTCAGGCCCGAACCCCGCGAGCTCGCCGAGGTCAGATCGCCGATCAGCAGATAGTCGGGCACTTGCCCCTGCTTCTCGAGGACCGAGATGAAGCGTGCGCGCTTGTCTGCGATGGCCAAGAGCTTGTTGATGTCCGTCACGCCGACTTCGCTCATGACGGCCTTCATGACCTCTGGCCCCATGAACTTGTACTGGCCCGACTGCACGATCATGCGCTCGATCGTGTTGTTGGAGGCCTGCTCGATGTCCGCGCCGGTGTCCCGGTCCGAGGTCTTGTTGATGATACCCACCCAACCGATGAGCTTGATCTCTGCCGAGCCGCGCTTGAGCTGCTCGCGCTTGAGGAGATCCTCCATGGCCGAATAGATGATCTTGTCGTAGCCTTCGATGCCGATCTTGCTTTTGTCCACGATGTTGCCTTCGTCCTCGTCCATGACCCAGGCCTGGGTGCAGGAAGAGAATGCAAGCGGGAGAAGGAGGCCGGCGAGTAGGAGTCGCGTCATTTTCATAGCGGGATCGTCACGTTTGGGGTCTGGTGGGTTCGTTGTCTCGAGAGAAGGAGTCTATCGAACTCCCTGCATCAATTCCTGCACCTGTTGTCCAGGGATTCCATAGGCAAAGCCGGTCAGCTCAGTGCGAGCCCGACTGCCTTGCAGGTTGCCGACGGCACCGGCCGAGTGCACGGCCAGGACCGTCCCGTCCTGGATGAGGACAGGGCTGCCGCTACTTCCGCCACGGGTGGGAGCCGTATACATGAAGCGCTTGGTGTTGCCACGACTCCTGTCCCGTTCGCTGATCGAACTCAGAAAGCCAGGCGTGAGGGCCCAACCGCTGGTGTTCTTGGGATGTCCCAGCACCGCCACGGGCATGCCCACCTTGGCTGTTCCCGCACTCGCCAGATCCAGATAGCCGAGGCCCTGGGGCACACTCTTGGCCTTGATCAGTGCCAGATCCCAGTTGCGATGCACTTTGATCACCTCGTAGGGCGAGTCCGAACCGTTCTGGAACACGATCTTGGGCGCATCCTGGGCGGTCAGACCCTCGACGACGTGCTGATTGGTAATGATCAGCCCGTCGGCGCTGACCAGGAAGCCGGTGCCACCCTTCTTGTTGCTCGTGACCATGACGACCGCTTTGACGGCCTTGTCGTAGACGCCCATCCAGCTCTGCTTCTCGTTGGGCGCGAAGGCCTTGATCCGCTTGACCTCCTTCTCGCCCAGCATCTTGGCCAGCTCATCGGCATAGCGCGCCGCGATGGGATAGGACTCCGATCCCACCCAGTTGCCTGTCTTGGTCTCGTAGACCTCGACGCGGATCAGGTAGGCGCCCGCGATCTCCTCCAAGCGGGGCCGGGCGGCCGTCCCGAAACCCTTGGCATCCAGCGCATCGCGCACACTCTTGGTGTTGAGAGCACCAGCCGAAGCCAGCTCACCCAGCGCGCCGCTCTTGTCCTCCGCCGTGTCCAGGCCCGGGTCATTGGGTTGGATGCGCTGATCGGTCAACAGTGGCTTGAGATCTCCCGCCAGCTGCGAGCTGAAGGAGCGACCGAAGCGGCTGGACGGCGTAGCCTGAAGGCTCTCGGCCAGGGTCATGATGTAGTTCTTGGCCGCCGCCAGATTCTCGAACTCGGTGTCACCGATCTTGATCTTGCCCTCGGCCTCCAGCGGGTTTTTGGTCCCGGCCGCCACGCGCTCGTCGTACACGCTCTGGAAGGTCTTCTGCGCGGCATGCAGCATCGCGCGCGAACGCACGAAGTCGCTGCTATCCAAGGGAGCGATGTAGATGCCACCCGCCACCTTGGCGATGCTGCCCTGGAGGCGCTTGGCGATCAGCATCGAAGCCGAGCGCAGCTCGGCCGCCAGCGTGGGCTTGGGCTCACCGGCCTTGAATCCCGAGTCCGGCTGCCAGGTGCTCTCGCGCCCGGCCAGGCGGTACTCCCACTGATAGCCCTGCTCCTGGCTCGAAAAGTTGTATTCCTCCTCGGCCACGACACGCCCCTCCAGGAAGGAGTAGGCGCTGGCGCGGATCGTCATGACGTTGCGACCGACCTGCCCAACGTCCTTGTCCTCCCGCACCGTGCCGTAGATCAGCACGTCGGCTCCCAGCCGAGGTCCCTCCGACGCCACCGTCGAGAGCGTCGACAGCGTCGCTCGACGCACACCGACCTGCGCGGCCCGGATCTCCAGGTCACGGGGGTTCATGATCTCGGCCTTGCTCTCCTTGGCCTTCATCTCACGCGCCGCGAAGTCCGCCAGCTGCACACCGAGCTCCGACACCCAGGGGCCTTCCTTGGTCTTGTCGAAGGTCACGAAGGGCAGGCAGCCAATGCTCATGGCTCGGCCCTTGTTGGCCAGCACCTTGTCGCCGATACGACCGAAAGATCGGATCGTCGCGGTGGACGGTCGCCCCATGCCCTTCTCGCCCAGCGGAGTGAACTCCTTGTTGAGGTCCCCCCGATCCGTCCGGTCGGTCCAGGCATTGGTGCTGCAGGCCAAAAAGCCGCCGAGGAGGAGGGTGAGCGTGAAGGCGTGTTGCGTGGGGCGTGCCATGGTTCTCGTGGATCAGGGACTCTCGGGAAGGGTCACCGGCACTACCAGAGGCCGGGACCGGGCAAGTGCCCCATGTTCCGCCGTAAGGGGTCAGGAGGCAAGATCCCATTGACCGCAGAGCAGCAGATCTCGCGCAATCCCTGCCCATCTGGAAAGTCCCGAGAGAAGTAGCATCCGTACATAAAGGCGCCCGCAAAGGAGTCCGCCTTTTACCTCGAGGGAAACGTGGTGCAGGGAACAACTTTGCGAGCGAAACAGGCAGGCTCTCTCTAGAAGATGGGACGCGCCGAGTCGCCATAGTACCACCCGCTGCGAAAAACGGCGCTGTCCCCGGCCGAGGCCAGGGATCCCTTCCTACCTGTCAGGTATCGAATTGTATCTTGTCTTGCTCGGAGCTCCTACGAACATCACCCCCGAACCCATCGGTCCCTCGCTCGGAAGCGAGGTGCCAGAGATCAGGGGTGCCTACGACGGAACAGCGAGCTGGAGCCGCTGGATCTTCGAAGAATCTGGGAATGGACCAGGGTTGATTGGATTTCAAGGTGTGAATCGCGGTGGTGGCGCCAAGACCCTGTGCAGGCTCCGGACACCTGGGTCAACCCACTCACATGCCCCTGTAGGGCGAAGGGGCTCAGAAGTTACCCATCCCTTGGCAAGAGCGCCTTCGGGAATCCTCCCTTCAGACCGACTCCTTCGCTTCAGATCCAGGTCAAGGCTCCCGTTCGATGCGGGGGAGCGGCGTGTCGAAGCCCAGCCGCCCCAAGAGCTCCAGGGTGAACAGGGCCGTCAATCCCCAGAGATCCCGCCCCTCGTAGACGAAGAAGGGCATGGTTCGGGCAAAAGGGGGCGCCGGAATCCGCCGGGACTCCCAACGGTCCGGAATACTGAGCTGGCTCAGGGGAATCGCGAAGATCTCGGCGACCTCGGTGGCATCGTGGATCAGATCTCCCGGGTGATCCACGCGCCCAAATACGATTTCAACGTAGAATCCGCCAATAGAGACCATGGCCGGCAGGCTCCCCAGGATCTCAACCCGGCCCGGCGCCAGGCCAATTTCTTCCTGGGACTCCCGCAAGGCACATTCAATCGGGCTCTCCTCGCCTTCTCGGGCCCCTCCCGGGAACGCAAC
>JAJRTL010000015.1 GCA_024278315.1 Planctomycetota bacterium
CTCAGTACTTGACGTACTGCCCGCCGGTAGAGCCTGCCAACCGTCGAAGCAGTGGACTCTCCAACCCCACGGCGACACAGTGGATCTTCACCCTCCTCGCACGATTGAGGCGGAGGATCGCGGTGGCGAGGTCTTGGATGTCGGTGATTTCTCCGGTGCTGGGGTCGCCGTCGGAGAGGAGGAAGATCGTATCGACGCGGGGATCCTTGAAGGCTGCGAGGAGGGCGCCATGGATGTTGGTGCCTCCGAGAGGCCTGGCCTTGTCCACGTAGGCGAGGAGTTTGTTCAGCTCTCCTTTGCGTCGGATCGGAACACTCTTCTTGGCGTAGCTCCGGACCTTGTTGTCGAAGAAGATCACGTTGACGAGGCTCGACTTGTCCGCCTTCTTGAGGGCCGTCTTGAGAGATTCGCGGGCGACCTTGATCCGTGTCGAACCGGTGCCGAACTGAGCACTCATGCTGCCGCTGACATCCAGGACGTAGACGACGCGGTGGCTTCGGACCGGGATACCGTAGAACTCCGCGACGGTGGAGCCCTTGCCCTTGTTGGCCGTATCGGGCTCGGCGGGTGCGGGAGGGGGCAGTACAAAGCCGTCCTTCTGCTTCTCCCACCACCGTTCCCAATCCTCGGCAGTGCGGCAGTAGTATCGTGTGAGACTCTTGAGTGCCTGGCCGCACTCGAACTCGGTACGACCACTCTCCTTCTTGATGGCCTGGATCAGGAGGGGGATGCTCTCCTTGTCGCGCACGCGTGAGGCCACCATGTAACCCAGGGAGCGCAGGCGCCAATCCGCGCTCGACAAGAGACCCGGCAAGAGACCCAGAAGCTCACGCAGCCCGTGGCGGCTCGCGAGATCGAGAGCCAGGAAACGGAGTGCGGAGTTGCCCTTGCGCGTCCACACCAGGAGGCGGTTGAGGTAGGCGGGTTCGTCGCCCAACAGACGGTCCAGGGCAAGCAGGGCCTGATAGCGCTCCTCGGGCCGCCCCTTCTCGAGGAGCTTCCACAAATCCACCTCGATGCGCCGATCTCCCCAGTGCGAGAGGGCCACCAGGGCATCCAGTCGAAGCTCCCTCTTCTTGTCCTGGGTCAACAGATAGAGTGCCTGGATGCTGTCCTCGTCCTTCTTCCCACGAAGGAGATCCAAGGCCAATCGACGCACGGCCTGTTGCGGATGCCTGGCCCCGTCCCCGGCGGCCCACTTGCGGACCCCAGGTTTCTCGATCAGATCAGGGATCCTGTACTTGAGCTTGGCGCGCAATCCCGGAGACCGCGCCAGGAGGTCTGCCGCAAGGACCAGATCCTTGGGCTTGGAGTGGAGGAAGAGGGCGTCCATGAGACGCTCGGCCAGGACGATCGAGCTCTTGCTGCGCGCCAGCTTGGGCAGGAGCGCCAGGGCCTCCCGGTCCTTCTCCTGGACCAACTGCAGGATCGCTTCGCCCTTGAGGTCTCCCCTCTTGGAACCGAGGCATTGCCTGCGGATCGTGGTCAGGGTGCGGCTGCGCTTTCCTCGGAGTGCTACCAGGACCTGACTCCGGTAGACCTCATCGAGCTTCCTGAAACGCGCGGCGAAGGCCTTGTCGGCATCCGGCTTTCCGGCTCCCCCGAGTACGCGGAGGATCGCGATGTGGAGCAGGGGACTGGACTTCTCCGCGTCGAGTGCCAGGAGAAGCTCGAAGCCTTCGCGTCCCTGCTCCTGGTAGAAGTACCGAGCCGCAACGGACCGCGTCTCCACGGTCCCGGTTTCCAGCTCGCGCAGCATCCGACCTTCCACATCGGGCAGCGACCAGATATGGCGCAGCAGGAGAACACGAATCGGCGATGGGTTCTCGCCTTCCAGCAAGGCGAGGCTGGCCTGGCGCGCCTCCAGGCTCGAACGCGAGACCAAATCCTCGAACAAGGAGATCCGGCGCTCCAAGGCCTGGGCCCGGCTAACCTCGATCCTGGTCAAGAGCACCTTCAGGTCCATCTTGGCCTGGAGCTCCTTCTGACCGGACTGGGTCAGGACCAGGCGACCTGCCACAGGACCGAACACCCCAGGATCACCCTTGAGGGTGTGCCCGATCCCAGGCGAGATCCAGCACACAAGGATCAGGAGAATCAGCGCCCGAACGACCCGAGTCCTCGCGACAATGGGGAGAGCCTGGAACATCAAGATGGAAGGTGGTCATAGCGCGGCACGTGAGCAGCGATGCGCGCGGATTTCCGGAGGACTGCGGCGAGCAGCGTCGCGGCCTTGGGGCCCAGGCCAGCCTCTTCACCATAGCGGAGGATCCAGTCTTCGAGGTAGCCCGAGGGGACCAGGTCACGAAGAGAATGGTGCAGCGCGGCCAAGTCCTTGACCCGACGACGGCGGGAGAGGCGCTTCTGATGCCGGATCCGGGCCAGATCGATGAGGACGGGCGCAGCCAGTCCCTTGACCAGGAGATGGCAGGCGTAGAGGTCGCGGTGCTGATAGCCCCTCGCATGAAGATCCAGGATCATGGGGAGAAGGACATCCACCATCCAACGCTCGCGCGGAGCTGTCAGCCCCTCCTTCTGGAGAATCCGATCCAGGGGCTCCGCTGCCTCGACACCCTGGATCAGGACGACCGATGAGGCCTTGTCCCCCGAATCCGCCCACGCGGCGCAGAGGAAGGCTGGGATCGAAACGCCCTCACCATGGAGCC
>JAJRTL010000236.1 GCA_024278315.1 Planctomycetota bacterium
CCAGCGCTCGAAACAGACTCGGAATGCGGGACTCATGCGCCCTGGGAGGGTTCGTTGATACGCCCTCGAGGGTGCCACACCTCACGAGGGGGCTGGCAAACGAGCTTTGGAGTTCCTATCCCGAACGATCCTCAGCCCCCACTCTCACCAAGTCCATGCGCGTAGCATTCGGCGATCTAGGCTTGAAGAGCCTCGTCGTCGTGCATGCCGGCAAGCATCGCTACCCGATGGCCAAAGGTATCGAGGCGGTTCCCTTGGATCAGATCAAGGAACTCAAGCCTCTTCGATGGTCGTCTCGACATCCGCGCAAGCCGCTGCGGGCGAACACCGAGCGGCCCATGGAATGCACCGGGGTGAGCGGACGGGTCCCTTGCCGCACGAGGTCACTTCTTCGTGCGCAGAAGTTTCCAGATCTTGGGTGGTAGTGGTCGTGCTCCCGCCAGTGCCCACCACTTGGCGCGCCCAGCCTTCAGGACCTTGGTCTCCCGGGCTTTCACCTGGGGTTTGACCTTCCGGCTAGCGGACGATCTGGAAGATGTGGCCGCGTTGGACGACAGCACACTGGGATCAAAGATGCTCCCACGGAACATGATCCCTATGACATCAGAGAAGTAGAGATTGCCTCCCTCCTCGATCATCCACTGATAGCAGACGATCGCACCTGCCAGGGTGGGGTCCGTAGGAGCCATGAGCTCCACACCGGCAAGCGCATGTTGCATACCTGGTTCCCAGACTGCGGTATCCGGTAGCGAGAGGTTCGAAACGATGACGAACTTCCCGTTGCCCATGTCCGTGACCTCTTGTTCGGATCCCACCAGAAGCCAGGCATTCCACTGCTTGCTCTGTTTCGGCGACTGTGCCGGCTCCCTCATCGTCAAGCTCGGGGAAATATCGATACCCGCCCCAATCTCCGCCACCATGGCGCTCTCATGATCCAGATCCAGGATCTGGAACCCTGACGGAAGCGTCTCCGACGATCCCCAGTATTTCACAGGCGTCGTCGTCATGCCGTGGACCAGTCCCGTACCCAGATCCTTGACGGCATAGATGTCCCCCATCTGCAGCGGCGCTACGACTGTCGTCGCGCGGCCGGACGGAGGAATCGCTCCGCTGCCGATGACCTGATTCGTGAGCACCGAGATGATGTCGAAGGAGAAACCAGCTCGCCCTTCTACCGTCAGCTGCGCTTGGTTCTCGACCGTCCGGAGAGAGGTTTCGCCCAAATGGGGCCACTCGTAGGTTCCTACACGATCCTCCGTCGCAAGAGGAGACGATCCCGTGTCGATGAGCAACCAATGCCTTTCATCCATGGGCGATGGGTACTCCCCCAGAATCAGGATCGTGCGGACCGCAAGATCGTTGCCGGTGTAGATCCTCGACCGGGTGGCATTGTTCAGACCACTGCACTGGACGCTTGTGAGCACAGTAGACAGGGATGACGGAAGGGCGTGGTTGGCTTGATCGAAGGAGCCTTGTACGACTTCCTTCTTCGTTCGATCCACCAAGTAGATCTTCTTCTTCGAAATCGAGAAACAGGATCCCACAAAGGATCGACCAGCGAAGGATTTGCTATCGGTCACCTTGAACGTACCTTGCTGGAAACGCACCAGGGCTACGACACCCTTGCCCTGCGAGTCTTCCCCTACGAAGAGAACACCGGTAAACCCACCGACTTGCTGACCCTGAGCATCCACCGTCGACCACAAGACCTGATAGTCCATGACCGTCGACATGGGCAAGGAAACCGTGGTCCTGTCCCTGTTGGATCCGTGCCTCCAGTAGAAGCCGACCGACGAGCTGCTCTTAGCGCTGAAGCCTGCCTGAAGCGATTTGCCGCTCTCTCGTGCCAGCAGGAACCTTGCTCCAAAATCCGTGTATTCCCAACGATCTGTCTGGCCAGACGCCGACCCTGTGATGAGCGCTACCCATAGAAGCGCTGCGATGTTCTTTCCTGATGCAATCACTGTAGATCTCCTCTCGGTTTGTGCTCTTGTATCCACCATGGGGCCTAGAGACATCCGCTCTCCAGATGGTAGGTCAGAAGGCTCCACACCTGATCGGCCCATTTCCCAGCCAGGCAGGGATCGGACCATTGAACCTCCAGCATCAGGACCAACTCGAACCGAATGGCGGAGCACTCCCGATTGCCTGGCCCAGGTTTTTGTCTTGCGGCACCCGTTTGGTCTACGTGGACGGCCTCATGCCCAAGACTCACGGCCAGAAGAGTATTCAGAAACTCGTCTCGGGAAGCGGAAGTGGCGAGAGGACAGTCGACCTTGATATCTTTGCAGAGCTTGTCGAACACGCCAAAGTTTACGACGATGACCTGTCGAGGACCCCACCCAAAGGTGTATTGGGTGCGAGTGTCTGAACTCGTGGCTGCCGGAGCATTTCGCTCATTCGCCTTCCTCCTCCGGAGGAAGGCGAGAGTCCCGTCGACAATCCGTGGAGCTGGATGCCCCTTCGGCGTCTTGAACTTCATGCCTTGATCTAGCCGCTTCAGGCCATGAAGGAGCATCTTCTTCTCACTGGCTGTCAAGCCTGGAGAATTCTTGAGGCTCCGGAGCCTC
>JAJRTL010000237.1 GCA_024278315.1 Planctomycetota bacterium
GCCGACACGATTCGCCTCCTCCATCTCCTCCTTGGATTTGGAGGGGCAGTCCTGCCAGGCATCTCCCTCGGGCGGCTCGATGGTGCCGCTGACGTAGTTGGACTGGTTGGAGAGGCTGCCTTTGGCGACCCTTCTCTGCCAACGAAGGAACTTCTCTTCGTCGAAGCCGAAGTTCTCGAGTTGGTTGCGTGCTTCCTCTGGCAGCGCCAGGAGATTCTCGTTGTTCACGTGCTCACCCAGATTGCGGTAAGGGGCAGGGCGTTTTCCCAGGTTGGGGCGGGAGAACATAGCCCCCTTTCGGGGTCGGGATCAACGGATCTTGAGCACCGAAATGGATACATCGTCGTCCCGGAGCTCTGGTGGGCTGAATCGGTCCAGCTCCATCAGGATGGTCTCGAGGATGGTGGAGGCTCCCAGGTCGACGCAGGATCGGAAGATGGACTCCACGCGCTCTGCGCCAAACATCAGATCGTCATGCTGACCCACAGACTCCGTCAGCCCATCGGAATAGATCAGGAGAGCGTCGCCAGGTTGCGTTTCCAGGTGAAGCGTGGGGTACTCGGTGTGGGGTTGGAACCCGAGTGGCGGGGCGGAGGCTTCCAGATTGCTGATTCGGTTCTCGGATCGGCTGTAGAACAAGGCAGGCGGGTGACCCGCACTCGTATAGGCGAGGTAACGACCCGTGCCCGAGATGTGGAAAGTTGCAGCTGTCAGGAACATTCCTGTCCCCTCCACTTCTTCATAGACCCTCTGATTGAGGTAGGTCATGAAGGAACTCGGATCGATATCCTTGACGGTGGCGAGCCAGGTGGCTCGGAATGATGTCATCATGAGGGCGGAGTTGATCCCCGAGCCGGATACATCGGCCACGATGCCGTGCACGTCCTTGTTCCTGCCCTCCATCAGATCCAGGTAGTCCCCTCCGATGCGACGTGCACATTCGCCGTGCCATGCCCAATCCACGAGCTTGCTTCCGGGATTCCCCCTGGGGCGGAGTTTCTGCTGCAATTTGCCTGCGATCTCCAGCTCCCTGTCTACGACGCGTCCACGCATGGCCTGCTTCTCGAGTTCTTTCCTGTGGATCGCTGCTGCACCCAACTGGAGCAGGCCCTCCAGGAGTCGCAGATTTTCGAGATACTCCTCCTTCTCGGGAATGAGGTTGAAGAGCAGGATGACCCCCACAGCCACGTCATCGTAGCGCAGCGGTCCGGCGACGAGGTTGACCAAGGCCTCCGGGTAGGTCTCGGCCTTGAGGCCCGGAACCAGGCCGAGGATGCGGTCGCGTTCGAGAGTGATGATCTGCTCACCGACCAGGGCCTGGGGCCACCAGGTCCCGTCGTCGAGCTTGAGGCCGTCCAGGTCGCGTTCTCCGATTCCCCAGCTCTGGGCGAGTCTCAATGGCGTGTCTTCGTGACCGATCTCCTCATGCAGATAGAGGGCAGCGGCAGAGGAATCGAGCAGGTCCGTGCAGATCTCCAGGAACCGGGCCTGGATCGCTTCTTCATCGGTCTCTTGCAACAGGTAGACGGTTTCTGCGAAGGCTTCCAGCAGCAGGCCATGGGATCGGGCCTCCAGGTCCAGATCCCGTTCCAGATGTCGTTCGGCCAGAGCCGTGGAGTAGTGCAGCAGAAGGCATTCGAGGCGTTCGATTGCGGATGGATCGGGCGGAGCCTGAAGCAGCAAGCGGCCCAGGATGAAACTCTCGTACAGGAGGGGGAAGGTCCGTGCCCCTTGGGTGGGCCACATACGGTCCTCGTAGTCCGTCCCGACCCGGAGGGGGCAGGAGCGGCCGCTGGTCATGCGGACTTTCGTGCGATCTCCCTCCTCGTAGAGGTAGGCCCATGCGCATCCCGCCAAGAGGCCGTTGAGTTGATCCGCGAGGATCCTGTCCAGGGCCTCGGGAGTCTTCGTGAGATGGAGGTCCAGGAGCGCTAGCCGGAATGCCGACTCGCTCTCGTTCGTGATCAGCTCTGCACTTCTTACTTCGAGCCTATCCATGTTGTCCTTTGCTGTTAAGCCGCTCAGGTTGCCGAGCGTTGCAATTGCGGAGGACATCGCCTCCTCCATATCGATCTTGGCATCTGCGAAGGAATCCTCATCCAGACCCAGAAACTCAAGGTCCTCCTGGGGGAAGTGCTCCTTGAAGATGAATCCATCCCGGAATCCGTGTCCCAACTCGTGCGCATAGTGATCCGTCAAGCGGACGATCGTCATGGCACGGAGGTTCTCTTCGGATTCGGTATGACCGTGATGCCCCTGGATGACATCGATGATCAGATCCGTGAGTCCCCACTTCTTGCAGACGAGTCCTCCGGCTTCCTCGTGCGTGATCCCGAGCATCTCGTTCTCCATCTCGGCGAAGTCCGTTCCATCGGGGCTGGTCTCCTGTTGCACCTCCCCGAGATAGGGAGCGATCAGCATCTTCCCTATGTCGTGGAGAAGTCCTGCGACGAAGATCTCCTCGCGGCTGTCTGGGTTCTCGCGAAGGATCTTGGCGAGCGTCCGGGAGCCAGAGGCGACACTGAGGGCATGCTTCCAGAGCCCCTTGTCTTCGTGGCCATAACAGCTGTAGTCGCGCTCCATGAACCCCGCAGTGCTGGCAGCCAGGACGAGGCTGCGAAGACTGCGAAACCCAAGCACCATGACGGCCTCCTTGATGGAGGTCATGGGGCGGGCCAGGCCATAGAACGGTGAGTTGACGACCCTGAGCATCTTTGCAACCAGCGCAGGGTCTTTGCTGAGGGTTCCTTCGAACTCCTGGATCTCGCTGGCAGGGTCGTTCAAGAGGCGCAGCACTTCGGTCACGACCTCCGGCAGGGAGGGGATCTTGTTGCTCTTGGAGTAGATTTCCCGCCGAACCTTCGACTGGCTCACGACGGTGTCGAGAGGACTTTTTGATTTCATGGTAAGACAACACGCCTTGCAAAGAACCGCCTGGATTTGACGGATGCACGCACTCTTGATCGGCATCCCGAAGAGGGCATCCACCTGCACTATTGGAACTTCTTCTTTCGATCCTCGGCGAGGGTAGCTTTACCTGGAAGGCCGTGAGGCGCAGAGTGGCCATCGCATCGGATCTGCCGGCTTGTGTCGCCGAGTCTGATTCGCCATCCTGGTGCCCTGGATGGGGCCCAAGGGAGGGGGCGACATTGGTCGAAGTCGAGAGCGAGAGTCTGGAGAGCCTCAAGGGCGTCGGTCCTGTGCTGGCCCGAAGGCTGATGGAGGATGGCGTGGGGGATCTCCCCGCGCTGCTGCATGCCGTGCCCGCGCGCTATCGAGAGCTCCATTTCGTCGAGAGTCTGGACGAGTCCATGGTCGGGCTCGATCTCGATCTTCGATGCGAGGTCGAGCATGCGCGTGCGCAGTGGCTTCGCGGCGGGCGGAACTTCGTTCGTGTGCAGTTGCATCCGGTTTCCGATCCCGACGAGAGCATCGAAGTCCTCCTCTTCGGTCGCGCCTTCCTCGCGAAGAACCTGTCGAAAGGGCGGATCTTGCGCCTCTCGGGGAAGCTCCTCGAGAGGAAGAAGGCCTGGGGTTTCGAATCGCCAGCTCTCGAGTTCCAGGATAGCGAGGTGCCTCCTGGCTTTCGGTTGACTCCGGTCTACGCGAAGCTCGGTGGCCTGTCCCCTCTGCGCATCCGGCGCCTCATCGATCAGATCCTCGATCGCGATGGGGGACTTCCCGGAGTCAGCGAGAATCTCCCCGCTGCGCTGCTCGAGGAGCATGGGCTGCTCCCGCTGCCGCAGGCCCTCCGTGAACTCCATCGTCCGACCGGCGCGGGTGAGCGACTCGAGACGGCGCGTCGGCGTGTGGCCTTGTCCGAGGCCCGCGTGTTGCTCCGTGAGGTCAGCGAGCGGCGTCGACAACGAGTGGGGCATCCGGCCCTGACCATCCCCGTGTCCGCCGAGCTCGATGAGAGGATCCGTGCTCGTCTGCCTTTTACGCTTTCACCCGAGCAGGATGCCTGCGTGGCCGACATCCTCGCGGACTTCGGACGCGGCATGCCGATGACGCGCCTCCTCCAGGGTGACGTCGGCACTGGCAAGACGCTCGTGGCAGCCTATGCCTGCCTGGCAGCAACGGCAGCTGGCATGAAGGCGCTGTTCCTGGCGCCCACCGAGATCCTGGCGGAGCAACACGCGGCGCGGCTCTCGGAGTGGCTCTCGGGATCCCGCCTACCGGTCCTTCTCCTGACGTCCTCCCTGCCAGCTCGCGCCCGCAGGGAGGTCAAGGCGCGACTCTCGACGGCGAGTCCCTGCCTCGTCGTCGGCACGCACGCCCTGCTGCAGGACGACATCGAGGTCCACAAGCTCGGCCTCTTCGTCGTCGATGAACAACAGCGCTTCGGCGTCCAGCAGAGAGGACGGCTCTTCCGCGAGCGGGATGGTGTCTGGCCCCATGCCCTGGTGATGAGTGCCACACCGATTCCACGCACCCTCGCCACGGCCCTCTTTGGGGATCTGGATGCCTCGGAGATCCACAAGCCCCCGCTTCCGAGGGCCGAGATCGAGACCCGGCTCCTTGCCAGGGATGCCTGGCCGAAGCTGCGGCACGAAATCGCTGCCGAGGCCGCAGCTGGAGGAAGGGTCTTCGTCGTCTGTCCACGGATTGGTGAGGACGACGAGGAGGATGCAGGAATCGAGGGGGCTATCGCCACCTGGAACGACCTCAAGCAGCTTGGGCCCACGGGGCTCGTCCACGGACGTATGAAGCCCGAGGAGCGGCGCCGCGCCCAGCGGGCCTTCCGCGAGGGGCGCTGCAACTGTCTGGTAGGGACCACGGTTCTGGAGGTCGGGATCGACGTCCCGGAGGCGACCTGGATGGTGGTGCGCGACGCGGACCGATTGGGGCTTTCGACCCTGCATCAGCTTCGCGGTCGTGTGGGGCGTGGAGAACGCCGTGCGCGTTGCTTCCTGCTGGGAGATCCGGACTCGGAACGTCTCTCGACCCTGGAGCAGTGCCAGGATGGCTTCATGATTGCCGAAATGGATCTGCGGCATCGCGGGGCGGGTCAGCTCAACGGACGCCTCCAGCACGGACATGGGCGATTCCGTTGCCTGGACCCCTTCGAGGATCTGGATCTCCTGCGCCTCGCAGGGCAGAAAGGGGGGCTGATCGGATGAAGTCCAGACGGTAGACTCTCCCGCCGTTTCCGCCATGCGACCTGTTGGTTGCAGTGCCGTTTTCACCTCCGCAAGAGCAGGAGTCGAGCAGTGACCGATTTTGTCGCACTCTTCACGGGCCAAGGGTCCCAGTTCGCTGGCATGGGCAAGGAACTCTATGACAGTTCCGAGCTCGCTCGCGAGGTATTGGATCGCGCGGAGGCCTCACTGCCTGGGCTCCGCGATCTCTGTTTCGAAGGTCCCGAAGATCAGCTCGTCATGACCGAGAACACGCAGCCCTGTGTGCTCGCGGTGGACGTCGCAGCCTTCGTGGCGAGCGGTCGCCGACCGGTCGCCGCGGCTGGGCACAGCCTGGGTGAATACGCGGCTCTGGTGGCGGCGGGTAGCCTGACGCTGGAGGATGCCCTGCCGCTCGTGCGCACGCGAGCGCGCGCGATGCAGGAAGCCGTTCCGGCCGGAACCGGTGGTATGGTCGTCCTGCGCAAGGTGGATCTGGACGAGGCCAAGGAGATCGCGGCCAGCATCGAGAGCGGTGTCTGCGATCTGGCCAACCTCAATGCGCCGGGGCAGTATGTGCTTTCGGGCTCGATGGCGGCCATGGATGAGCTTGTGGAGAAGCTCGGGCGCAAGGCGATGAAGCTGCCGGTCAGCGTTCCCTTCCACTCGTCCCTCTTGCGTGAGGCGGGGGTGGCTTTCGCTGAGGAGCTGGACCAGGTCGAGTTCAAGGACCCGGGTTTTCCGATCGTCAGCAACGTCGATGCAGAGCTGGTTCGCACGGGAGACGAGGCTCGGGACGCGCTCAAGCGGCAGTTCGCAGGTTCGGTGCTGTGGCAGCAGTCGATGGAGTTGCTGCTGGGTGAGGGACACCTCACCTTCGTCGAGTTCGGACCCAAGCCGACGCTCTCGCGGATGATCGTGCAGATCGCGCGCGCCCAGGACATCCAGGTGGAAGCCAGTGCGGTGACCACCAGCGCGGACCTCTAGGCAGTCATGGCCCCGCTGGGCTCGGCTCCGATTCCCTGGCTCAAACCTCTTTCCTGGCTCTACGGGCTGGGCGCGGGTGGCAAGAACCTCTGCTACGACCGCGGACTCTGTCGACCCAGGAAACTTCCCGTGCCGGTCGTCTCGGTCGGCAACCTGAGTGCCGGAGGCACCGGCAAGACGCCGATGGTGGTCTGGTTGGTGGAGCGGTATCGCCGCGTGGGTTTGAGCGTCGGGGTGCTGGCGCGTGGCTATGGACGTCGGGATGGTGAGCGCCTCAATGATGAAGGGCTCCTGCTGGAGGGGCGCTTCGAGGACCTGGCGCAGCGGCAGTCGCCGGATCGACATGCGGCGGGCCTCGAGCTTCTGGCCGAGCAGGAACTCGACCTCTTGTTGCTGGATGATGGCTTCCAGCATCGCAAGCTCCATCGCGACCTGGATATCTGTTTGTTGGACGCTCGTGACCCTTTTCGGGGTGGGCTGCTCCCGTCGGGGTGGCTGCGCGAGTCGCGCGCTTCGCTGCGGCGAGCGGACTTGATCATTGCGACGGGAAGCCAGGGCCTGAGTCCCCAGCAGAGAGAGTCCTTCAGGGCCTTGCTCCCGGACCTGGCGCGGAGCAAGCCGCTCCTCTTCGCCGAGACGATCGCTCGGGACCTGTGCCACAGGCCTGACGGTGAAGTCCGCCCACTCGACAGCCTGGAAGGCAAGAAGGTGTTCCTCATGGCCGGCATCGCCCACCCCGAGCGGTTCGAAGACACGGTGTCGGCTCTTGGCGCCCATGTCCTGGGCAGGCAATGGCTCACCGACCATGCGAGCTTCAGCCTGGATGAACTCAGAGGATGGAGCGAGCAAGCCGCCAGGGAGGGGGGCCTGCTCGTGCTGACCGAGAAGGACGAGGCCCGCTGCCATCTCGGACGCGAAGAGGGACCGGAGCGCCTCGTCTTGCGCATCGACCTGCGGTTCCACGCGGAGCCTTCCCTGGATCTTCTTCTGCCTCGCGGCATTCAGGGGCGCTGAACGATGGCCAAGAAGAGCCCCATGGTCGTCGACCTCCTCGTGTGGCTGCCGATCCGCGGGCTCCTGTTCGGTCTGGCATGGATGCCGGAGCGTCTGGCCTATGGCTCGATGGCTGCGCTTGGCAGGTTGTTCTTCAGGCTCTCCGGACGTCGTCGTCGCATCGTCCTGGCCAACCTGGCGCAGGTCTTCGGCGAGACCAGGAGCGAGGAGGAGCTCTGGGCGCTGGGGCGTCGCTCCTCGGGGGAGATCTTCCGCGTGCTCGTGGATGTGGCGCGGACACCTCGGATGGTGCAGAGGAAGGACATCGACGAACTCCTGGACTCGGAGGGGACACTCGAAGCCCAGAGGATCGCCGAGACCCTGGCTCCGGGCGTGCCCGTGATCATCTGTTCGCCGCATCTGGGAAGCTGGGAGGCAGCTTCGGTCATGGCAGCCAAGGTGTTCGGCGAGTTACATATCATCGCTCGCCCCATGGCCAACCGCTTCTTGCAGAACTACATGCTCAAGACCCGCTCCATCCTCGACCAGCACATCCTCCCGCGGCGGGGCGGTATCCAGGCCATCCGTGCGGGACTGCGCTCCGGGGGCCACGCGGTGTTCCTTCCAGATCAGAACCAGAGAATCCGTGGGACCTTTGTGCCCTTTTTCGGCAAATTGGCCTCCTGCGATCGAAGTCCCATCCTCCTGTCCTGGATGGGGGGGCATCCGATCGTGGTGGGGTCGGCCTTGCGGGTCGGCCATGGCTATCGCTTCCGGATGGTGCTGAGCGAGGTCTTCATCCCGAGAGTTCCCGAAGAGGGGCAAAGGGAAGAGGCCCTCTATGCGGGTATCCTCCAGCTCAATCAGGCCATGGAATCGTTGATCCGGCAGGCGCCGGAGCAGTATTTCTGGCTCCACAACCGCTTCCGAACGAGACCGCCGCAAGAAGGGTCTGCAGAATCCTTCTCCGACACGTCCAGGCAACCAGAAGCCCGACCCCCAGAGACCCCAGACAAGAGTGCAGAGGCGCATGGAGAAACCGACGATCCGCCCGCTGAGTGAGCGGAAGAACAAGGTCCAGATCGGGGATTTCGCACGGGTGCTTCCGCCTGTGGCGGGCTTCGGTGAGTGGTTCGACTCGCTGCCCGACATCCTCGGAGCGAAGGACCTGAAGGCGCTCGTGGCGACCTGGAAGGAAGTCAAGGCGCGCGGGGGTTTCGTCGGGGTTGCCCTGGGTGCCCACGTCGTCAAGACAGGTCTGTCCCCCCTGCTGATCGACCTCATGCGCCGGGGGCTGATCGATCATGTCGCCACGAATGGGGCCACGGCCATCCACGACTACGAGTTCGCCCTGCAGGGGGCCAGCAGCGAGGACGTGGGCGAGAATCTTCCGAACGGGACCTTCGGTTTCTGGCGAGAGACCTTCGATGGGCTCAACGGCCTCCTGGGTGAAGGTGCCAAGGTCGGATTCGGATCGGCGGTGGGACAGGCGATCCTGGACAAGGATCTGCCGCACAAGGAGCTCTCGATCTTCGCCGAAGCACAGCGGCTCGGCGTGACGATCACGGTGCACGTGGCCTTCGGTTGCGACATCGTCCATCTGGACCCCGACCTGGATGCCGGCCTGCTCGGTCGGGCCACGCATGTGGATTTCGGCAAGATCTGTGAGAGCGTGTGTCAACTCGAGCAAGGCCTGTGGGTCAACATCGGCTCGGCCGTGCTCATGCCCGAGGTCTTCTTGAAGGCCGTCTCCTACGCGCGCAATGTCGGCAGGCTCGGTCAGGAGTTCACCACGGCCAACCTCGACATGATCCGGCAGTATCGGGCGATGACCAATGTCGTCGGCCGGCCCTCCTCGGTGGGGCTCAACATCGTTGGGCAGCACGAGATCCTCCTGCCGCTGATCCATCAGGCACTCCTCGTCGATTCTTCCCCACCCCATGCAAGCAAGAAGGAGACCCGGTGATGCTTTCCAATCTCGAAGTCCTGGATCGCATCGGCTCTCCGAGGGTCTTGGTCCTGGGCGACCTCATCCTCGATCACTACGTGGAGGGGCGCACCGAACGGGTCTCCCCCGAGGCCCCCGTGCTGGTGTTCCAGACGGGCTTTGCGTCCCACCGTCTGGGCGGGGCCTGCAACGTGGCAGCCAACGTGGTCAGTGCAGGGGGCAAGGCGACCTGCCTTGGCCTGGTGGGGGAGGACGTGCGCGCGCAACAGCTCGCCGACCTGCTGTCCGAGGCCGGCATCGAAAGCAATGGTCTCGTCGTGGACAGCGCCCGACCCACGACGGTCAAAACGCGATTCGTGAGTGGCACGCACCAGGTGCTGCGCGTGGACGATGAGTCCAAGGCCGAGGCTTCGGAAGGCGCTCGAAGGGGATTGGAGACTTTCCTGGATGCCCATCTCGGGGAGTTCGACGCGGTGATCCTCTCTGACTACGGCAAGGGTGTCCTCGTCCCCGAGCTGATCCAGAAGGTCACGCAGATGAGCCGGGCAGCGGGCATCCCCTGCCTGGTGGACCCCAAGGGGATGGACTTTAGCAAGTATCGAAGCGCCACGCTGATCACGCCCAACAAGGTCGAGGCTGAGGGGGCTGCCGGGCGCAAGATCGAAAGTCCCGAGGATCTTCGTGAGGTGGCCACGGAGCTGATGGAGGCGGCCGACCTCGAGAGCATCGTGATCACCCTGGGGCCCGAGGGGATCTACTTCCGGACCAAGAACGGTGAGCAGCTGATCCTGCCGACCGAAGCGCGGTCGGTCTACGATGTCACGGGTGCGGGGGACACGGTGGTGGCCTTCCTGGGGCTTTCGCTCGGAGGTGGGCTGGCGCTGGAGGAGGCCGTGCGACTCGCCAACCTGGCCGCTGGCATCGTCGTGGGGCGCTTCGGCACGGCCAAGGTCACGCGCCAGGAGATCAAGGGTGCCATGGGCATGATCAAGCCCGGCAAGATTCTGGACGAGGCGTCGCTGCCGCAGGCGCTGGTGCATCTGCGCAGCGACAAGAAGCGGATCACCTTCACCAACGGTTGCTTCGACATCCTCCATCCCGGGCACCTGGACTATCTGGAGAAGGCTCGCTCCTACGGCGATGTCCTGATCGTGGGCGTGAATACCGACGAGTCCATCCAGCGCCTCAAGGGCCCGGAGCGACCAATCTGTCCCCTGGATGTCCGGCTGGCCATGTTGGCTGGTTTGGAGGTCGTGGACTATCTCGTGCCCTTCGGCGAGGACACGCCTCTGGAGCTGATCGAGCGCGTCACGCCCGATGTCCTGGCCAAGGGCGAGGACTGGCGGGACAAAGGCGTGGTGGGGCGTGAATGGGTCGAGAGCCATGGCGGGCAGGTCGTCCTGGTCCCCTTCCTCAAGGGGTTCTCCACGACCTCACTGATCGAGAGGATCAAGAGTCTCGACTGATCCGCGGAGAAACTGACCGCGGGGCAGCCGCCCGAGGGGCGGAGTGCTTGACGGCGAAGCCTCTGGCTGGAGTCGGTTCGATCTGGCGGGGAAATCGGGAATCCTCCCGCTGGATCCTGGAGCCCGACGTCCCAGAATGGGGCTGTCGGAGCCCAACTCTCCATGGGACCGGCGCCTTCGTCGCGGTTTCTTCCGGTTCTGACTCCAGTTCGGAGCTCATACCGTCGATGAATCGAACACAAGTCTCCCCCGATACTCCTGAGTCCCAGGTCCCCCTATCCCCGACCTGATCCGGATCCAGTCTGTGTCGGAGGGGGCTTGCCCCTTCTCATTTCCCCCCGTCTCCCCGGAGTCGAAAGGAGGCCACGTGCCCGCAGCGCCCAGGAAACACAAAGCCAAGGACAAGATCATCAAGAGCCGTAGGACGCTGGTAGGGACCCTCGAGGGCCTGCGCTCCCAGGGCAAGACGATCGTCCTGACGAACGGATGTTTCGATATCTTGCACGTAGGTCATGTCCGGAGCCTGGAAGACGCTCGATCGCGCGGCGATTTTCTGGTGGTTGCCCTGAACGAAGACGAGACGGTCACCAAGCTCAAGGGCAAGGGCTTCCCCATCAATCCGGTGGAAGAGCGGATGGAGATCCTGGCCGGGCTGACCAGCGTGGACTACGTCTGCTCCTTCGCGGAGGAGACGGCCGACGCCCTGATCAAGGCGCTCAAGCCCGGGCTCTACGCCAAGGGCACCGACTACACGGAACGGAGTGTCCCAGAGGCCGCGACGGTCAAGTCGATCGGCGCCAAGGTCGTCATCGTGGGGGACAAGAAGAACCACAGCTCCAGCAAGGTCGTCGAGAAGATTCGGGAGCGGAAGTTCGACTAGAGCGGCGATCGGGTGGATGATGCAGGCAGCCTCCTGCAGAACCGCCCTTGAACGCATCACCGAGTCACAACTCTGCGCAGCCACTTGCGACGACCTGGGTCGTCAGCCTCTGTCTCCCGCTAGGGGGCATGGCCTCTTTGCTGGGCATTGGAGGCGGCATCTTTCTGGTGCCCTTCCTGATCCTTGCGGCGGGGGTCGAAGAGCGCGCGGCGCGTGGGACGAGCCTGGGGGTGGTCTCGGGAATCGCGACCTTCGGTTTCTTGAGCACCTGGCTGTTGGGTGGCGTGACTCCCCGTTGGGAGATCTTCCTGCTGGTCACGCCCTTCTCGATCCTGGCGGCGCGGCAGTCCGCACGGTTGATGTCACGTCTGCCCCTGACCCTGGTGCGGAGGCTCTTCGCCGTGGTGGTCCTGCTGGCCGGTCTGCGGCTCTTGCTCTCGGTTCCGGCCGTGCAGACCTGGCTGGGCTTCGCTGGAGGCGAAAGCGGATGGTTCCCCTATGAGATGGGGCTGCCGCTGCTCTTCCTGCCGGTGCTCGGGATCCTCATGGGGACCATAGGGCCACTGGTCGGCATCGGGGGGGCGCTTATCCTGATTCCGCTCCTGGATTTCCTCTACGTGGGACTTCCCTTCGGAGAGATCCGCTCCACGGCACTGCTGATCGTCGCTCCGACCTCGCTCATCGGCTTCCTGAAGCACCTCGAACACGGGACGGCCGATGCCCGCTGGGTGAAGCGTCTCATCGTTCCTGCGGTCCTGGGATCCCTCATGGGTTCTCGCGTGGCCATCTGGATCGGAGCCAAGGCGCTGCAGGGTATCTTTGGCCTCTTCCTCTTCGTCGTGGGAGCGTTGATGATGGCTAGTTCCTTCCTCCCCAAGAGAAAATCTCGCGCATGAATACCAGCCTCTCGCTCCTCACAGCCCTGCTCTTGTTCTGTGCACCCTCGGAGGTCTGGGCGTTTTCGCTGCAGGCAGCATCGCAGCCGGTTGCCACGCGCCCCTCGGCTGTGGCGCAGAGCCCATCGCAGGAGTCGGTGTTGCGTGTGGCGTCATTCAACGTCCTCAACCTCTTCGACAATCACGATGATCCCTATCACATCGATGAGGGGACATCGCCCAAGTCCGCGTTTCAGATGCTGCGGCTCGCCAAGACCATGGATGCGCTCGATGCCGATGTACTGGCGCTGCAGGAAGTCGAGAATCGCGGGATCTTGAAGCGTCTCAATCTCGTACTGAAGAAACCCTATCCCTACTTGGAGCTGATCGAGGGCAACGATCCGCGTGGCATCGATGTGGCGCTGCTCTCACGTTTTCCGATCCTGCGCAGCATGAGCCATCGTCTACGCAAGCTCGAAGGCAACCACAAGATCTCGCGCGACCTCATCGTCTTCGAGCTCGACACGGGCAAGGGCGGTCGCCTCCTGGTTTGCCCCGTCCATCTCAAATCCAAACGCAGCAGCAAGGGGGATCCCCAGTCTGCGCTCTGGCGCGCGGCCGAGGCCAAGGGAGTCCTGATGCTGCTCGACGAGCTCAGGGCCAGATCATGGAAAGCCCCCTTCGTGGCGCTGGGGGACTTCAACGACACGCCCGATTCCAAGGCGCTCGCGCCGCTCTTCCAGCGGCTGAAGGACGGCCTCGTGGGGATCCCAGCCGAGAGCAACTACAGCTACATCTACAACAACAAGAAGCAGCGCATCGACCAGCTCCTCTTCGAGGGTGACCTCGAGGTCGTGGGAGCGCGCTTCCTCCACGACAAGGACCTCCCCTCCGACCACCACCCCTTCGTCGTGCGATTCGCGTGGAAGACGAAGCTCGAGCGCGTCCAGGGCCCCAAACGTCGTAACCGCTTCCGCGAGATCCATCGTCCACAGGTCGCGGCCACGGATCTGCGCCGTCTGCGTCTCCTCCTCCTCCAGGAGGTCGCCATCGAGGGCAAGCTCGTCCGCATCGACAAGACCCGCAAGGGCGGCAACCAACTCCTGCGCTTCTCCACGAACCCCAAGGAGAGCGTCACCGTCTTTCTGAACGGTCACAACGCCCACCGCTTCCCCAACATCGAGAAGCTCATCGGCAAGACCCTCGTCATCAAGGGCCCCCTCTTCCGCTACCGCGGCCAGCTAGAGATCCAACTCCAAGACCCCGAACAACTCTCCTCCCACTAACCCCCACCCACCAGCGACCCCACGTCATGAAAGGGGACGGGTGGGGGTTAGCTTTGCGGGGTGGGTTTGCGCATCAGCTGGGGGTAGACGTCTTCGCGGCGGTCTTTGCGGACCGGGATGGCGCGGCGGACGATGGCGACCTCCTTGAGGTCGACTTCTGCTGAGACGACGCTCTCTTCTCCGTTGCCCTTGGCTCGGATTTCTCCGGTGGGGTCGACGATGAGGGAGTTGCCGGGGAACTGAACTTCCTGGCTCGTGGCGGCCGAGATCTCGAACCCGCAGCGGTTGGTGGCGACCACGAACCACTGGTTCTCGATGGCGCGGGCGCGGGCAAGCACACGCCAGTGCAGCGCGCGAGCCTCGGGCCATTGGGAAGGTAGGCAGAGAATCGCTGTCTCCTCCAGATACAGGGCACGACAGAGTTCGGGGAATCGGAGGTCGTAGCAGATGGCGACGGCGATCTTCCCCAGACTCGTATCTATGACGCAGATCTCCTCGCCGTGCGTGAAGTGCCTGTCCTCCCCGAGTGGAGAGAAGAGGTGGACCTTGCGGTACTGCCCCAGGATCTCGCCTTCTTCGAAGAGCCTTGCGCGGTTGTAGATCTTGCCGTCATCGCCGAACTCATAGTTGGAGCCGACCAGGATGATGTGATGCCGTTTGGAGAGATCCTGGATCTCGGCTTCAGCATCCTCGACTGCGGACTTCACGGACGTGGCCGCATCGGCCATGAAGGACGTGGCCCACATCTCTGGCAGGACGGCGAGTCGATTGCCATCGTCTGCTGCCTGCTTGACAAGCGCGCGCGCCTTCTCGAGGTTCGCGCTCACCTGGCCCAGTTCCACATCCCATTGGATGGATGCGAGCTTCACGTTCGTATCTGGACTCATTGGCGGATGTGTCGGGTCATGGAGCGGGAGCGAGCGCGGATTCTACCCCGGAAATGGGCGGGGAGGAGTCGGCTTTTTCCCTGATGGTGCCTTGGTAGCCCCGTAGGGACCGTGGATGGAGCGCCCCTGCCTACCCGAAGGACAGACAGGGGCGCTCTCTCCCTCCCTCTCAGCCCGGATGAGTCATGAGATCTATGCGGTCTGGCGAGGAGAATTCGAGTTCAGGACGGCTGCGTGAGATGAGGGCGACCCAGAAGGGTCGTCAAATCGACGCAATGCCGAGCAAACCGCAAGGCTTACAGTCCTGAACCGAAGGATCCCCGTCAGACGCATTGAGGTCATGAATCGTTCGGGTCAGCCGCGAAACGCGGGAGTGGGATTGTCGACCTTCTCCGTCCCCTTCTTGCTCTCAGAACGATTGACCTTCTCGATCAGGTTCTTGCTGGGCTTGAAGAGAATGGTCTGCTTGTCTGCGACCTCGATGCTTTCTCCTGTCACGGGGTGTTTGTAGGCCCGACCTTTGCGGATCTTGCTTTCGAAGGTGCCGAAGCCCTTGAGTGCAACACGATTCTTCTCATGGAGAAGCTCGCTGATACTGTCCAGGACAGCATCAAGGATCCGAGCAGCTTGACGGCGGGAGCCTCCGAGTTTCTCGGAGACAGCCTCTGTCAACATGCCCTTGTTGGCCTGGTTGCCAGCCAGTCCACTGTGGTCGGAATCCACTTCCCCGAAGCGGACGGAGTCTGCCCGGCGATCACGTGCGTTGTCATAGTTGCTGTTTGCCGTGGTGTCTTGCACGCGGTTCATGTGGTTCTCCATGGGGGTCGTGCTCGGCCCTCGGGACTTCCTTCGTCCGTCGGCCGGCGATCTAGGGATGGAAACGTTTCTCCTGTACGCCTCTTCCTTGCCTTGCTACTGCAGTTTCGGATCTCCGAAGAGATCCTGAATCCGATTTGCTGAATCGTCCATTTCCTCCCTACTCTCCGACGAATCCGCTGACGCTGCTGCCAATCAGACCTTCGGCCTGGTCGACGAGCTTGCGCAGATAAGTCGAAGCAATGGAGTCGGGTGCCGCTTCGGAGAAGGGCGTCCGTTTCTGAACGGAGTTCTGGACCTGGATGTCCTCCGGCACGAGGCCGAGGAATCCCAGATCCGAATCCAGGAATTTCTTGGTGCAGCCCTTCAACTTCATGAAGACCTGCTTGGCCTCTTCCGTGGATCTTGCACGATTCACGATGAGGTGCATGGGATGGTCGTAGCCGTTGGTGACCATGACCTTGATGATTCCATACGCATTGGCGATGGCTGCGAAGTTGGCGTTCGTCACGATCAGCGTGTGATCTGCCATCTGCACGAAGTCGGTCACCTGGCTGCTCACGCCAGCACCGGTGTCGACGAGGATCAGGTCGCAGTAGGACCTGAGGTCCATGATGGCATCCACGATGCGCTTGCGGCCATGCTCGTCGAGGTTTGCCATCTCCGCCATTCCCTGACCACCGGAGATGAGCTTGAGGCCGTTGGGTCCGTCCGCGATGCAATCGGGAAGCTGGGCCTTGCCCTCCAGGTAGTCGGTCAGGGTCTTCTCGGGCTTGACGCCCATGAGGATGTGTGCGTTGGCCAGACCCAGATCGGCGTCCACGATGATCACGCGCTTACCTCTGCGGGCGAGCTCGGTACACATGTTGACCGAGAGCGAAGTCTTGCCTACCCCTCCCTTTCCGGAGGTGACGACAAAGACCGTCGCTAGATAAGATTGTCCGAACTCATTGGGTGTGGTTCCCATTTGAACCCTTTCCTTCATCGTGAATGTGGGAAGTCGTGGTTCGTTTTCGAACGAACAGCCTGCTGAACTTCAGTGCTCATGCTGACTCTCCAGTCGATCCGAAGCCCCCTTCCTGCAGAAGCGCGATGTCATCGATGGGCTCGAGGGCAAAGATCTTTCCAACAGGCAGGGATTCGATCCGGGGAAATGCATGGACGGCAGGTTCCGGACCGACTCCTTCATCGACGCGCTCCCGTGGCTGACTTGCCCCCATTTTGGGGACTTTCTTGCGACCCTCGCCACGGGCTCAAGGACTACAGGAGGGCTGCCGATAGGCAGGAAGAGCCGCAGAACCATCTAGAGAAGGGGGAACAGGAATGAAGGGCGCTGTCCGAGACTCGCGAAGCAAGCTCTTCATCGATCCCACCAGGCAACTTCGCATCTCGACTGGGTTGTCGGCGTTGCCCATCCTGACCTTGATCGGGGCAACCGTGGCCGTCGCGATGCTCGGCAGCCGGGTGCTCAACGAGGCACGCAGTACGGATGCGGAGATCACGTCCCTTTTCCCGCTCTTCCTGGCTCTGGTCCTTCTGATCCTTTCAGCGGGAGGCATGGTGGCCCTGCAGGCCCTTCGCTATAGCCATCGCATTGCAGGACCCTCCTACCGATTGTTGCAATCCATGGAGCGGATCAAGCGGGGCCACCTCGAGTTTCGCGTCGAGCTACGCGATGGAGACGAACTCCAGGAAATCGCCGACGGCATCAACGGCTTGCTCGATTGGTTGGAGGAGCATCCTCCGGCAGGCATGGGGCCCGAGTATGAAGAGTCCTTCGTCTTGGAGGACCGTGAGGAGGTCTCTACTCGATTCGCTGCGGCGACAGAGGGGTCGATGGATCAGTGAGCCACCGCAAGCGAGGATCGCGCCAGCTCTGGTCCGCAGCTGCCCTCGTCCTCTGGATCGCGGCGTTGCTCGTTCTTGGACTGTCCATGTCCCGTGAACAGATGGCTGTGCGAACCGAGCTGGTGGCACGGCAGGACCAGTTGCTCGAACTGGATCGAATCCTCTCGATCGTCCGCGAAGGCGCACGTCTGGGTTGCTCGCGTTCGCAAGATTTTCGTGAACAACTCGAAGCCCGTCGCTTCCGCGCATTGCCGACAGCCCGAAGCGAGTCGGGTCGGAGACTCGATTTTACAATCCCTCTCCAGAGTGGAGAGAACGCATGGCTCAGCATCGATCGTCCCTCCGAAGGTGCATGGTTGGCCCGTGCGGGTCTCGCCAGTGGCTTTGAGGAGCTGGAGTTGCGTGCCTACCTCCATCCGATCCGGAGGCCACGATGAGGGAGCTGAGAAGGCGCGGTGGTTACTGGAAGAAGCCCGGTGTCTGGGGAAGTCTCAGTGCTCTCTTTGGTTCCACGCTCTTCGCGGTCGCCATCGTCGGAATGGTCGTTCTTCCCGTGCGTGAGTCCAAGAGGGCCGCTTGGCTCCAGACACGTATTCAGTCGCGCTACATCGCCGAAGACGTCATGCTCCGCGCGCTCACGAAGAGCGGCTTCTTCGAAGTCGGGCATGCACTGATTCCCGAGGGCGTGCTTGCGCCGGATCCGACCCTTCCCGCCCGCGTGTCCCTGCGCTGGGGCAGAGAAGGGAACATCCTCGTGGCGCGTCTGCGCCGTGGAGGCAAGGAGCTGGTGTACGAAGGTAGCTATGGCTACGGAGAGCTGCTTCGCGAATACTCACTCTCCCTGGGGCAGGGGGATCCCTCGGGTGAATGGAACCCTACGGACATCCGCATCCTCGGAGGGCAGGGTCGCCTGAAACTCCAAGCGATCAGGGAAACTGTCTCGAAGCCACAGCCAGTCGAGGACGGCGTCAAGGACAAGAAGAAGGCTGCTGCAGCACCGAAGGAGCCCATGGGAGAACCCTCTGGCAAGGTGTTGGCGCAGAGCCTGCTGAGCCGACACCTGGGTACCGTCCGCCCCTTCGATGTCATCGTCCGTGGAGGAACGAACCGAAGACTCGGGCAAGAGGAGTCGGCCAGGGATCGATTCCAACGCACCTAGACGCGCCCACAGGATTACCTCGGCAAGCCTACCGACCTCGATGACTTCTCGCTTCTGGGCCATGGGCCGGACTCCGGGGTGATCGTCTTCGATTCCGGCACACGCGAGGGGCTCAGGATCCGCATCGAGGGCAATCTCTGGCTCGGAGAGCCAGGTCAGGCGCTACGGATCTCGACTCAGGGCAGGCCACTGGTGATCCAGGTCACGGGCAATCTCTACGTGCTCGGAGAAATCAGCATGGTCGGTGAGCGGGACACCTTGTTCTTCCTGGTGGGGGAGCCGGGCTGCGAGGCCTTCCGCGATCTGGATGGAGACGGACACCATGACTCGGGCGAACCGCGCATGCCGGGACGGAGTCCACGCCTCTTTCCCTGTGAGGGTCGTGGGCTCGCGTATCTGGGGCTCCCGGGCCTTCCACGGGTCAGCCTCGGTGCCTACCTCGTTGCCGAGCACGATGTCGTTGTGGGCGAAAAGGGCGCCTCGGTGCGAGGCACGGTCCTCACAGGTGGTCGTCTGCTCCGCAGTGGAGGTGAGGACCCCGGCCCGCTCGAACTCGATGCTGGCGCTCGTTTTCGCGACATGAGCCTCCCGATCTCAGGCCTGCCCATGGAGCCTGGAAGCGAAAAGAAACCGCGTGTGATCCGGGTCGGCCTGGCGGAAGTCCGCAGACTCCAGCACTGAGCCAGGACTGAGCCAGTAGGCCGGGATCCAGGCCAGGGCTCAGCCCGAGTTCCCTGATGGTTGCAGGTCAGGCTCGGACGCGCTCGAATCGCTCCTCTGGGATCTCGTCCAGGTTCATGGAGCGGGGAGCGGTGAAGGGCTCGAGCTCGGGATCAGGCGCTCCGTGGTTGGCCACGGTGAAGAAGTAGCCGTCGAGCGCGTAGTGGATCAGCAAGGGGCTCAACACGAGCATGTAGTAGTACTGCTGATGCATGTTCTCGCCCGTGAGGGACAAGGGGTTCCACATCGGGAGCAGTAGAGCCACAGCCAGGAGCCCCATGGTCGTCAGGAAGCAGAAGCCGTAGAACACCAGGACGTTGCGTTTGCCAGCTCCGGTCATCCTCTGCATCAACGGGTTCTGGATGAACCCCTCCTTGCGTCGGACGGCCTGGATGTACCAAACGATGCCCAGATATTGGATCGAGTGCCAGGCGTTCACGGACTGGAAGGCCAGCTCGAGGCGCGTACCGGAGGCTGCGATCGGAACCCAGAAGCAGATCAGGATCGTCGAGGAGATCAGGATCGTCTTGGGCACATTGAGCTCCCCCCGTTTCCATTCGCCGTAGGTCTTGACCAGCCAGGCCGACAGGAAGAAGGAGAAGCCGATCCAGACCAGCCAGTAGGTGGCCGGGTGTTTCATGATGGGGGGCAGCAGGATCTCGATGGAGCCCAGCATGAACTGACCATGGACCAGCTTGTAGGAGGCGATGGGGTAGATGCAGAGGAGCATCACTCCGTAGTCGATCAGACGCGGCCACCAGCCTTTCTCGACGGCCAGTTTCTTCCTGTAGATGTCAGTGATGTAGATGTTCTGATGCAGGACGTGCAGGGAGGCCGAGAAGATGAAGATACTGAGAAGCACCTGCAGGTGATTGAGCCCGAGAAATACCACGATGGCTGGGATCACGAGGGTGATGGGCACCAAGAGCCAGAGGTGATGGCGACGGAAGCGGGGGTCGAACCAGGTCGCTGTGAAGGTCGCGAAGAGGTGGGGCCCCCCGATCAGTGCGGTGATCCCCAGGTTGATCGAGGTCGAACTGGAGCCCATCCAGACGAAGAGGAGGACGATCGGGACCACGAGGCTGCTGCCAATGAGCCAACGGAGATCCCAGCCCGCTTTGTAGATCCAGGGCTGCGGGGATGAGGTGAGTGTGGAGACTTGGGTTGCCATGGAGAAACTGCTTTCGACTCGGTTGGATCCGGGCAGGATAGCGATCTAAGCCGTTTCTCGATAGGGTCGAAGGAGCCTGGCAGGTATGCGAGTCGCTGTGAGTGGGAGCCATGGGCTGGTCGGGACCGCGCTCGTGGGAGCTCTCGGAGACCTCGGGCATCAGGTCTTGTGCTTGGTTCGGGCGAGTCCCGATCCTTCCGCAGGCCGCCTTCTCTGGGATCCCCTGAGCGGAGAAGTCGACACCGAGTCCCTGGAGGGAGTGGATGCCGTGGTGCATCTGGCAGGCGAAAACGTGGCCGCCGGACGTTGGACCGCGCGCCGCAAGGAGGCCATTCGAAACAGCCGCGTTCAGGGAACTCGAATCCTCTCCGAAGCCCTGGCCGCCATGCGCAACCCGCCCCGCGTTCTCATCCAGGCTTCGGCGATGGGGATCTACGGTGACCGAGGCGATGACCTGCTGGACGAGCAGGCCCCTCCTGGCGAGGGCTTCCTCGCCGATATGGCCACAGAATGGGAGGCTCAGAGCCTGCCAGCCGAGGAAGCGGGGATTCGCGTTCTCCTCCCGCGCATCTCCCTCGTCCTGGCGCGCGAAGGCGGCGCCTTCCCGCGGCTCCAGAAGCCCTTTCGTCTGGGCGTGGGCGGCAAGCTCGGCACGGGTCGGCAGTGGATGAGCTGGATCCACTTGGACGATCTCGTGGCCGTGCTGCTCCAAGGCCTCGATCGCGAGGACTGGAGAGGACCTCTCAACGCTTGCACGAGCCATCCCGTGCGCAACCTCGATCTCTCCCATGCCCTGGGCCGGAGACTGCATCGCCCCACGGCCTTCCCGGTGCCGGCCTTCGTGCTTCGGATCCTGCTCGGGGAGATGGCCGAGAGCCTCCTCCTCGCGAGTCTCCGTATGCGCCCCGCAGTCCTCGAGGCAGCGGGCTTCCCGTTCCGCTATCCGGACCTGGAATCCGTGTTGGATGGGCTTCTGGGTTGAACTCAGGGGTCGCGCAAGAATACCTTCCCGTTCTGGCCGACGAGGGCCGTCCAGAACGGGAAGGTGTATATCCCGAACGATTCATGACCTCGATGCGTCTGACGGCGTCTTTCGGTCCAGGACCGCGAACCTATCGGTTCGCTCGGCATGGCTTCGATTTGACGACCCTCTTGGGTCGCCTCATATCTCGCGCAGCCGTCCTGAACTCGAAA
>JAJRTL010000238.1 GCA_024278315.1 Planctomycetota bacterium
CGGTGGAGACGCTGAACAGCGTTGTGCTCGAGCAGAGCCAGATCGTGGACCGCCTGCAGCAGAGGCTGGATGAGCTCGAGTCGCGCATGAAGGCCGGGCTGGGCGACATGGGGCAGGATGTCGGGCCGCATGACGAGAAGCCTCCGCACTATTGAGATCGCTGGGGCAGATCGAGGCGGAGGTAGGTCGAAGCGGAGGTAGGTCGGGAGATGCAGGTCGAGGTATCAGGGGTGTGTGTTGGCTGAGTTGGGATTGAATGCAGTGCGCTTTGGGTATGGGGGGCACTTGCTCCTGGATGGCGTTGATCTGCAGATCGAAAAGGGGGAGAGGATCGGTCTGCTGGGCCGCAACGGCCAGGGCAAGTCGACCCTCCTCAAGGTGATCCAAGGGGTGCTCGAGCTGGATGGGGGAGACATCTCCCGGAGACAAGGGCTTGTTGTGGCCGGTCTGCAGCAAGAGGTGCCCAAGGATTTCGAAGGTACCGTTCTGGATCAGCTAGAGTCCGTGCTCAGCAAGGCGGATCTCGAGGGCGGCTGGGAGGCGCAGATGCGCATCGATCAAGCCGTGTCCGAGCTGGGGCTCGAACGCGGAGCACTCGCCCAATCGCTCTCGGCGGGTATGAAGCGGCGCGTTCTCCTCGCGCGGGCGCTGGTCATGGATCCCGATCTCCTGATGCTCGACGAGCCGACGAACCATCTGGATATCGAGGCCATCCTGCGCTTGGAAGAGCGTTTGCTGAAGCGCTCCGGGAGCCTGGTCTTCGTGACCCATGACCGAGCTTTCCTCAGGCGCGTGGCGACCAGGATCCTCGACCTCGATCGCGGAACCCTGCGCAGCTACGACTGCGACTATGCCACCTACCTCGTGCGCAAGCAGGCAGTGTTGGAGGCCGAGGCCAAGGAGCATGCGGCCTTCGACAAGAAACTGGCCAAGGAGGAGGCGTGGATTCGGCGCGGTATTCGTGCACGGCGCACGCGCAACATGGGACGTGTGCGCGCGCTGGAGGCCTTGCGTATCGAGCACGGTCAGCGACGCGAGACCGTAGGGCAGGTCAAGGCCGAGCTGCAGGCTGCCGATCGGACCGGTCGTGTCGTCGTGCGCGCCAAGCGGATCAGTTTCTCCTATGGGGACAAGTCGGTCATCCGTGACTTCAGCACGGAGATCCAGATCGGAGATCGCGTAGGGCTCATCGGACCCAATGGAGTCGGCAAGACGACACTGCTGAGCTTGTTGTTCGGCGACCTCGAACCCGACTCGGGTGAGGTGGAGCACGGGACGCGGCTGGAGGTGGCGCGCTTCGACCAGCTTCATTCTGTGCTCGACGACAACAAGTCGGTCATGGAGAACGTCTGCGCCGATGGCGATATGATCACGGTAGGGGATCGGCAGCGCCATGTGCTGGGCTACCTGCAGGACTTCCTCTTCAGCCCGGAGCAAGCGCGTGGTCCGCTCTGGGCGCTCAGTGGTGGGGAGCGAAACCGCGTGCAATTGGCGCGCATCCTGGCCCGCCCCTGCAACGTGTTGATCCTCGATGAGCCGACCAACGACCTGGACGTCGAGACACTCGAATTGCTCGAAGACATGCTGGTCGACTACCCTGGCACGATCCTGCTCGTGAGCCACGATCGTGAATTCGTGGACAACGTCGTGACGTCCAACCTCGTCTTCGACGTGGATGGACGCATCACCGAATATGTCGGGGGGGACGCCAGCTGGCAGGACCAGGCGCGCGCGAGGGCGAAGCCCGTCAAAGAAGACAGCCGGACTCAACCTCAGGATGAAGCCAGAGCGAGGGCACCTCGACCGGAGCGAGCCCGCCGGCTGACCTACAAGGAACAGAAGGAGCTAGATGCCCTGCCGGCTCTCATAGAGAACCTGGAGTCGGAAAACAGCAAGCTCCATGCCCTGATGGCCCAGGCCGACTTCTTCAAGCGTCCCGGACCCGAGATCGTCGAGGCGACGACGCGCCTCGCCAGCCTCGAGCAGGAGCTGCGGGAGGCCTATGACCGATGGGAGATGCTGGAGTCCATCGCCACCGGTTAGTCTCGTCGACTCAGGCTACAATCCAATCCTCCATGATTCTTCCCTACCTCGCCCTCTTCGTCGTTGCCTTGTTGCCAGTCTGCTCCCCTCTGGTGGGACAGACACGGACTCAGGTGAACGAGCGGAGTGGGGCAAAGCTCATCGTCGACGAAGCAGGCCAGTTGCAGCGCCTGACGAAGGAGGGTGATCGCACAGCCATCGCGTGCACGCTGGAGGGTGGGCCAGGCACGATCCACGATATCGTTCGTGATCCTCGTGCTGGCAGCTTCGTCGCTGCGGAGAAGGGGCTCTTCATGATCTCATCGGACGTGGATGTCCTGGATCCCTGTGATCTACGAGACGGGGTTCCACGCGGTGTCCCCATCGAACTGCGTTGCGAAGGGGATGGTCGACTCTTCGTGAAGACGAGGACTGGATTCGGTGTCATCGACACGTCCTTCTTCTTCGGTAGGTCGATTGCGTGGGGTGGGCCTGCAGATGCCTATGCGCAGGACCAAGGACCACGACCGACACTGCGTGTGGTGATGGTGGATCGTGAGCCCCACGAGCCGGGACGGATCTACAAGGTCGAGTCGGGCGCTCGCGCGGTCATCTCCTGTGAGGCAGAGGCGCGGGGCGGGGCGACGTATCGATTTCGGCGGCATGGCCACCACCTTTGGTATCCCCTCGATCTGGAGAACGGCTTCTCCCTCCCCATTGCGAAACCTGGAAAGACCGCCTTCGACATCGTGGCCCTCGACCAGGATCTGCGTCGCTCCCCTGTCGTCGTCTTGAGATTCGAGGCTCCCTACCCCGCTTGGTTCTCCAAAGCCTTCCTGCTCGGGGCAGCAGGCTCGTTCAGCCTCATCGTGTTCGTCTCGTTTGCCTTCCTTGCGTGGGCAAGAGGAGGGGGGCGCAAGCGCCTGCTCCAGGCGGTGCTTTCCGCGATCGCCGTTGTCCTGCTCGGGATCCAGGTCCTCACCGCGCTCTTTCCGCATGCCAAGGGCTGGCCCTTCGTCGGCTTTTCCATGTATACGGAGAAGTACGAGGAGTTCGCCTTGCTCTACCAGCCAGGTGTCTGGGCCGAATCCCTCGACGGGACCTGGTTTCCGACCTATCCGGGGGCTGCGGGTCGCGGCAGTGATGGCTACTGGCAGGGGCTCGTCCCTCTTGTCCATGGTGGTGACGCCGTCGTCGAGGCCTTCCTCGAGGACTACAATGAGCGGCACAGGGAGCGCCCGATCCGTGGTCTGATGGTGCAGGAGACACGCACGCGCCTGACCAGTGGAGGTCCTGTGCGTGTCGCGCCGGTGGTCATGATGCGCTATCGGAGGAAGGACGGATGAGGTCTCAGAGCGCATGGAGCCGCTTCTGGTTCCCCGAGAACGGTTCGCTCGTACGGCTTGCCTACTACCGCATCGTCGTGCTCTTCCTGGCACTCTATGACGTCTACAACTACGGCGGCGCTGTCTTCCAGGATGCGGCCGCCGTGACGCGAGGAGTCGGTGTTCGTCCCTGGAATCCGATCTACCTCTTCGAGGTGTTTGGCGTGCAGGGGATCACGACACCCACGGCCGAGATCGTGTTCACGATCTTTGTCCTGGCCATCGTGCTGGGACTGTTGGGAGTGTTCACGCGCACAACCTGCGTCATCATCGCGGTCTTGTGGCTCTACTGGACGGGTCTGGCCTACTCCTACGGCAAGCCGCACCACGACAAGGTGGCCATGGCCTTCGCCCTGTGCTCCCTGCCCTTGGGGCCGATCGGAGCGCGGATTTCCGTCGATGCCTGGTTCCAGAACTACCGGCGAACCCGCAGAGGGGCTTCACCCTTGGCTGCTCCACGCACGAGCCCCTTTGCGCTGTTTCCGATCAGGTTCACGCAGATCTGCCTCGTCTTCGGTTATGCCTTCGCCGGATGGTCCAAGATCGTCATCACCGGTTTCGGCTGGACCAACGGATACACCCTGATGGGCATCATGATGGGCCACGACAACGAGTGGTCCGCATTCTTCGCGAACAACCTCCTGATGTGCAGCCTGATGAGCATGGTGACGCTCTTCGTGCAGGCATCGTTTCCGCTCATCCTCCTGCATTGGAAGCTGCGGTTCTTCTATCTGCCCATGGCCACCTTCTTCCATCTCATGACCTGGTTGACGATGGACACCGGACCCTACATCACCCTGTGGTTGACGCTCTTGTCTGCCTTCGTCTTCCTCGATACGGCGCCCGTCCGGATGCGGACATGGTTGTGGGAAGGCCGGTGGTGGAAGCGCTGCGCATCCCTCGTGTTGGCCTTCGTTCCAGCGAGCCTCGTACTCTGGATTCTGTTCGGAGTCTTGCCGCTGGCATGGCTGCTCCTCGTGATTCCTGTGGCCCTCAGCTACGTCATGCTCCTGTTCTCGCATAGACGCATCGACGTGATCTTCGACGGCCACTGCGGCATCTGCAAACGAACGGTCGTCATGTTGCACGGCCTGGATTGGGCGCACCGCCTCCGCTTTCTCGACCTTCGGGACTGGGACCAGGTTCACGCCAAGCACCACCTCCTCGACTTCGATCGTTGTGAACGCGACATGCATGTCGTGTTCGCCGATGACTCTTTCGCTGCGGCCGTGCCTGCCTATCGGTCCATCGCCTGGCGCATCCCCCTGCTCTGGCCCACAGCTGCCGCTCTGCACCTCTCGCCTGTCCGTGCGATTGCAGACCGTATCTACCGTCATGTCGCCGATTCACGCTTGGACCGCGGTTGTGGGGATTCGAGCTGTTCCATCCATGGCAGGCAGAGCCGTCCTGACTGAGTTTCTGCCGCTCGTCAGTCAAGGAATCGGGAAATGTTGGTGCATTGAGCGTCCCGATGCCACTGCCCAGGTGGCTCCATGGCTGTCATGATGGACGTGCCTGATCCTTTCCTTCCCTCTCCCGGAGTATCCGTATGTTCCGTCTCATCATGGTCGCGCTCGTCGCGACATCTTGTGCGCTCTGTGCACAGACCAAGATCTTCCCAGCTGCAGCGATCAA
>JAJRTL010000239.1 GCA_024278315.1 Planctomycetota bacterium
GGTGCCTCATTGGTCGAGGGAAAGACTGGGGTGATTGTCGACTATAGTGGACTCTCACCAATGAGACTTTGGGCGTAGCCCGCGCCGAACAAAGTCCCGTAAGTCTCGATGAGAAGTCAAGGATAGGAAGGCGGGAGAGAAGTGCGACATTCTGCCACATGGGGTCTTTCCAGGGGCGGTTCTGGGGCTGGTAGCCGATGTATTGTTCCCGGATGGGTGTGGGAATCAAAGGTCTTGGATCTTCAGTTCACCGGTTTCGACCCCATACCAGAACCTCAGGGAGGGCATGTCCAGGGTCATGACGTCCTCCGGGATGGGCTCCCCCAGCCGGGCGGGGGCGGTCCCGTATCCGACGGCTCTGGAAGCATGTTCGAGGAGTCCGGGAATCAGGGTAGGGTCCTCCTGGCTTCTCTCCGGAAGCAGGTACAGGAAAGCCAGATTGCCCTCGCCGATCGGGAAGGAGAGGGCCTGGTGTCCCGTGTCCAGGATAGGGCGAAGGCGCATCCAGTGGGGATAGCCGGGCTGCTGCGCAGGTTTGAGAGCTCGGGGGGTGAGGCCCAAGCTCTTCAGGCGATTTCGCGTGGCTTCTCCATCCAGGCAGAGCCCGGTGATCAAGACTTGACAGCCAGCAGCACAGAGTTGGTGCAACCGCATCCAATGATCTTCTCTGAGAGGGCCTTGTGCTGGGACGTGGAGGAAGGCAGGGGGTGGTTCCCTGCGTTGTTCCTCGAAGAGGAAGGAACTCCGGGAAAAGCCCAGACGACGCAGGAAACGGAGGGAAGGCAGGGCTGTCTCCGACACCGGGCTGTCATCGCTGGCCAGCAATCCAGGTTTCGCTCTTCGGGCGAGGAAACTCCTGGCTGGGTCCGGGAGGGGCTCCTCCATGGCTGCGGGGAGGTTCCCGAGGAGGGAGACCATCTTGGCAAGGACCCGATCCTCGGCCCTTTCCATGGCACCGGTGGCACTCTGCGGGGCCAGAACGATGAGCCCCATACCGGAGACGAGCCCGATCGAGGCAGCCAGCTCGAGATCCTCGGGCGTGGCGGTGGCGATCGTCAGGCTACAGGGCCGGTCCGGGAGGCGAGCAGAGAGGCACTCTGAGAACAAGCGCCAGACGTTCAGTATTTCTGACTGGGGGATGATGACGCCCGTGAGACCTGCGGTGAAACCTGCCCTCCGCAGGAGCCTCCCCCCGGTATCCAAGGGGTCTTGACTCATGCAGTGGTAGGGAATGCCCCGGTCACGAAGGAGATCGGGGACCTCCTCCTCCAGGAGAGGGTCCAGGTCCTCTGCCAGAGCCAGCGGAGACAGGTCCACGCCAGCGATCAGGGCAGGGTTGGTGTCCACCAGCTGGTCCAGGGTCTTGAGGCGTGGATTCCCCTCTCGGGGGAGGGCTCGCAGAGACATTGGGAGCAGGATTCCAAGTCCCCGCGCGGCGGCTTCCAGGGACAGGAAGGGCAGGGTGCCCTGCTCCTGCCAGAGCCCTTCTGGAAGGCCCACGAAGGACAGCCCCAGGCCCTGGGCTCGATCCATGGCGCGCAACCAACCCGTCCGGACCCGGCGTGGGTCTGCGATCCTCTCGAGGGCTTGATAGTCCGGAAGCGCCAGGGCCAGCAGGGGTTTCTGGCCATCGCGCCACGATATCCACCGTTTCAAGGGAGCAGGCCGGGGGAGTGGGGCAGGATTGCCGGATACCATGCTGATTTGCGCCGTCTCGAGGTCAACCTGAAGTGATCTCGTGGAACCACCAGGAGATCAGCCCGGATGATTCATGAGATCGTTGCGAGCAGATTTGCCAATGGCGAAGCCAGTGGCGCATCTGTGGTCTGACGAGGAGATTTCGAGTTCAGGGGGGCGAGCGAGATATGAGCCGACCCAGGAGGGACGTCGAATCGAAGCCATGCCGAGCCAACCGCCAGGTTTGCAGTCCTGGACCGAAAGATCCCCGTCAGAAGCATCGAGGTCATGAATCGTTCGGGCTAGTGTAGCCAGCATGCTGAACCATGAACAAGCTGTTGCGCTTCTACATGAGATGACCGAGACCGAGAGTCTCCTGCGTCATGCCCGCAGTGTCGAAATCACCATGCGTGCCCTGGCACGCAAACACGGGGAGGACGAAGTCGAGTGGGGAGTCACGGGGCTGCTCCACGATGCGGACTACGAAAAATGGCCCGAGAACCATCCGCACAGGATCGTCTCCAGGCTTCGGGACATGGGCGAGGACAAGATCGCCCACGCCATCTCTGCCCACTACACGATATGGGGTGTTTCGTACGACACGCTCCTCTCGAAGGGCCTTCTGGCTGCGGATGAACTCACTGGGTTCATCGTGGCTTGTTGTCTGGTTCGGCCCGACGGTGTCCATTCTCTCAAGAGCAAGAGCGTGAAGAAGAAGTTCAAGGACAAGAAGTTTGCTGCCAAGGTGGATCGCGAGGAGATCACGAGGGCGTTGGAAATCTATGAGGTTGAGTTCTCGGAGCATGTCGACTTCCTGATCGGAGCTCTGCGGGAACACGCGGACGAGCTGCAGATCGGTGGTCGCGGATAGCAAAGAAGGGCGGGTCGAAGGGGAGTCAAGAGATGGCATGGATCCGGCAGGTAGGAGAGCAGGAAGCGGAGGGCCGACTGGCAAAGATCTACTCGTCCGCGATCGAACGGGCCGGCAAGGTCTTCGGAATCCTGAAGATCATGTCTTTGGACGCCTCGATGTTGCAGGCTTCCATGACCCTGTATACGGCCACGACGACCAGCCCACGCGGTCCGCTCCCACGTTGGTTCCGTGAGCTGATTGCTGTCACGGTCTCGAGGCTCAATCACTGCTACTACTGAACGCTGGCCCATGAGAGCGACCTCCGTGCCGAGGTCGCCGAGAGCCGAGCGGACGCCCTTCTTGCCGAGAATCCCAACGCCGCATTGGATGCCAAGGAACGAGCCCTGCTGGCCTATGTGCACAAGGTGACCCTGCATCCAAAGGACTGCCGTCGAGAAGACCTGGAGCAACTGCGGGCGCAGGGCGCCAGCGATGAGGAGATCCACAACTGTGTGCAGGTCTGCGCCTACTTCAACTACATCAATCGCATCGCCGATGGACTAGGCGTCGATCTCGAACCCGAGATGAGGGAAGGTGCGCCGGAGCATCTCAGGTAGTGCGGGCTGGCGATCTCATGAATCCGGCCTAGCCCGAACGATTCATGACCTCGATGCGTCTGACGGCGCCTTTCGGTCCAGGACCGCGAACCTATCGGTTCGCTCGGCATTGCTTCGATTCGACGACCCTCTTGGGTCGCCATCATCTCGCGCAGCCGTCCTGAACTCGA
>JAJRTL010000240.1 GCA_024278315.1 Planctomycetota bacterium
CTTGGGGGTATGCAGCGTCCGCGTTCTCTCTGGCCTTTGGTGTTGGTGTTGCTGGGGGCATTGGGCTTGTTGGGTTTGGGGCTCTACGGACTGCAGGGACGGATCGAGGGGCAGAGGATCCGAGAGAGAGAAGGGATCCGGCAGGCGGTGCGCGTCGAGGCTGGGTTGTTGCGCGAGCGGGCGCTGCGTGCCTCCTTCTGGGAGGGGCGCAGTGATGTCCTGCGGTTCGTTGTGCCGCGAGAGGGAGAGGCCGTGCTCGAGCCGGCTCCGGCTCCGCCGAGCTGGGGTATCGTCTTTGGAGCTGAGGCGGGGCATCCCCTCTTGTCGTCCTGGATGCGTGCGCAGACCCGGGCGCAGCTCGAAGAACTCCTGGTGGAGGTCCAGCCCAGAGAAGATCGGCTCGGGCTCTGGATAGGGGCGCGCGTGCTCCTCAAGCTTGGTCGAAAAGACGAGGCCAGGACTCTGGTGCGGGGTCTGGGCAAGGAGCGTCCACCGACTGGATGGGAAGGACCCATGCTGCGCTTGCTGCTGGATCTCGGCGAGCCGGCGCCGGATTGGGCGCTCTCTTGGTTGGCGGGTCGAAGTGTGGATGAGATTCTTGCGCTCGATGCCGCGCAAGCGGGGGAGCTGCGACAGCAGGCCTGGCTGCGCGCGCGCGCGCGCATGGCGCGTCATGAGATCGAGGCGCTGGCTCTGCACAAGCGCACACTCCCGCTCGCCCTTCCGATGCGGCAGGGGCACGATCTGCTGCTCGCCTTTGCCGATCCCAAGGGCGGTGTGCAGGGCATTCTGGCTCAGCGATCTCTCGTACGTGCGGCTCTCGAGGCTTCGCGTAGCGAGGAAGACGGTGCGTCGCCCGACAGCCTTTGCGATCTCGTCACCGACGATGCTGTCGATCTCGATGCCGGTCTCGATGATGATATCGGCGACGAGGTCCCGGTCCTGCCTTCCCTCCTTCTGCGCCCCCGCTATCCGACCGAGGAGCTCGGCGCATCGCTACAGGTCCTCTACCTGATCGCCGGCGCCATCCTCCTGCTCGGCATCCTGATCGCCACGCGCGCGCTCGCCAAGGAGCGGCGCGCCTTCGCGCAGCGCGAGGACTTCCTCCGCGCCGCGACGCACGAGCTCAAGACCCCGCTCGCCTCGCTCCGCCTCTTGCTCGAGAGCCTGGTCAGTGGACGCATAGCCGGGGAGGAGAAACAAGCGGAGTTCCTGCGTCTCATGCAAGGCGAGACCGAGCGGCTCTCCGGGCTGGTCGGCCAGGCCCTGGACTTCCGACGCGTGGATCAGGGGGACATCGAGCTCGCCTGCCGCGATCTGGATCTCCCCGTCTTTCTCGCCGAGATGGAGAGCCTCTACGCGCCGCAGCTGGAGCGCGAAGGACGCAGCCTCGAGTTGACCTGTCCCCGCTCGCTTACGGCCTGGTGCGATCCGGCCCTTCTCCGTCGCATCCTCTGGAATCTCCTGGAGAATGCACGCCTGCACGGCGCGGGCACCGTTTCGCTCCGCATAGACGGCGCGGCAGGCACCGAGCCGCTCTCCCTCAGCGTCCAGGACCAAGGTGAAGGCCTGGATGCCAAGGAATGGACGCGCGTCTTCGAGCCCTTTGCGCGAGGACCGGGCGCGGGCGAAGGGCGCGTGCCCGGCATCGGACTGGGGCTCGCCTTTGTGCGTCGTCTGGCCCGGACCATGGGAGGCGACTGCCGCATCCTTCCCGCGGACCAGGGATTCAAGATCGAAGTCACCCTCATACAGACAGGTACACAGTCATGAAGCCGTCGCGCATCCTGATTGTCGAGGACGAAGAGAGCCTGCGCACCGCGCTCAGGGACAACCTCGAGGTGGAGGGCTTCGTCGTCGAGACCGCGGCCGACGGCGGCAAGGCCCGCAACTTGCTGCGTCGTTCGAGCTACGACTTGATCCTGCTCGACTGGATGTTACCGATCCTGAACGGCCCCGACCTGCTCCGCGAGCTGCGCGGCCGCGGCGACCAGACCCCCGTGCTCATGCTGACCGTGCGCAACGAGGTCCCCGACCGCGTGCTCGGCCTCGAGCTGGGTGCCGACGACTTCCTCAGCAAGCCCTTCGCACTCCAGGAGCTGCTCGCACGCGTGCATGCCCTCCTGCGCCGCGGCAAGATCAACGAGGAGCCGCCCGACACGCCGAGCCTCTTCCTGCGCGGCACGATCGAGGTCGACCTCGCCGCCTACCGCCTGCGCGGCAGCAGCGAGGTCCCCCTCTCGCCCAAGGAGGCCCACATCCTCGAGGCCCTCCACCGCCGTCGTGGCCAGGTCGTCACCCGCGACCAGATCCTCGACCGCGTCTGGGGCCCGGGCTTCTACATCGGCCCCCGCACGATCGACACCCACATCCTCAACCTGCGCAAGAAACTCATGAGCGCTGGCGCCAGCGCGAATCTCCTCGAGACCGTGCACGGAGTCGGCTACCGCCTCGCACCCGAGGAGCCTTGACCAAAACTTGACGGCGATTCGACGAGCCCTGGATCCATCCCAGCCGATGCAGGAGTCCAATGGGCCCACTCGAACATCCCACACGCGATCCACGGAGAAGACCATGACCCCACCCCGCACGCTCATCCTCGCCCTGCTCCTCTTCCTTCCCTCCGGCTCGCTGCACGCCCAGGACAAGCCCCCCTCGGCCACCACCCTCATCGAGAAGGCCCGCATCCTCGCCGAGGAGAAGGGCGACCCCAAGGCCGCCGTCAAACTCCTCGTCGACCAGGTCATCTGCCGCAACGACCTTTCCAAGGCCCAGTTCGACAAGGCCGCCCAGATGATCGCGCTCTATGGTGGCGGCAAACCACCAGCAGCCAACTCCCGGTCCGCCACCTCGCCCCCCCCGCGCCAGGACCTGACCCGCCTCATCGAAAAGGAGATCGACGCCTACCTCGCGAGCAAGAACCAGGATCCCAAGAACATCCTGTGGTTCGGGAAACCCGCCTTTCCTGCTGTGCTCCATCGGCTCCAACGCGACTACATCCAGCCCGGCGTAGCCAAGTATCTCGTTCCTGTGCTCATCTCGAGCTTGGATCCCGGAACGGCAGCTACCTTCCTTGCAGATCTGCGCGAGCGGGGTCCCGAGAAGTTCCAACAGATCGTAGGCGAGAGTTTCGATATCGGTCTGATTCCCAGAAAACAAGATCCCGATATGGTCCTGCTCAGACAGGAACTGCTCCCGTGGGTCGAGGACGGAACCGTGGGTGATAAGTTCTTTCGCAGCTTCATGTTTCTCATGACTCCGGATGAACTCGCGGCCATTCTGGCTGAGCCAGCAACCTGGTGGGATCCAATCACTGTCCTTGCTGGGTTTTCGAGACGATCCGATTACTGCCGATTGAAAAACCCCAGACCCTTGTTTGATGTCATCCGACTGGTCGTGGCGAGATCTCATACGATTCAGCCGATCCGATCGATGGGCAACTACCTGAACCACTGGTTGATCGCCCAGAAAGGTGGGTTCGAGGTACTTGCCAGCACGATGGGCTGCTCCGCCCTGAATTACGACACTTCCCGAATCGCTCTACCCAAGGATGCGCCATTCGCACCTGACTTCGCAACGGGTATAGCGCCCTTCCTTTCAGGAATGCCGAACTGGGGAGGGAGAAAGAATCCTTATGAGTTCTTGGATCGTTGTTGGCGAGAGTTGTGGATATCTCCGGTTGCCAAGCCCTCCCCTGAGCTTCAGAAGGTATTGATTCAGGTCATGGAAAC
>JAJRTL010000241.1 GCA_024278315.1 Planctomycetota bacterium
GATCAAGTGGCTTGGGAGAACTGCAAGAATCTCCTCCTCCAGCAGGCGGAAGCCTGGAATCGGGGCGAGTTGGAGGTCTTCGTCCTGGGGTACCGCAGGAGTCCACGGACGCTCTTCGTCACCGACGATGAGGTGAGAGTGGGCTTCGACGAGATGTTGGCCCGCTACAAGGAGACCTATCCCGATCCCGGGAGCATGGGGAAGCTCAGCTTCGAGAGTCTTCGCTTCATGAACATCGATGCCGACCACGTGATCTGCACGGGAACTTTCATCCTGCGTCTGTCGCCGGAACCTGATGGAGAGGAAAGGTGGGGGCGGTTCAGCCTCATCTTCCGCCAGGAGAACGACACCTGGAAGATCACGATGGACTACATGACCAAGGGAGTGGGCGTGCGTCCCGCGGGCGAGATTTTGCCCCGCCCAGGCACGGTCGAGACCAAGCGCAATATCGACCCGCTCCCCCCCAAAGGCGACGCAGCCGCGAGCCAGCCGACGAAGGACGAACCTGGCAAGCAATAGCTGCTGTCCACCTGCTCTCCTAGCCCGGAAGACGCATCGAGGTCATGAATCGTTCGGGCCTAGCGACGACGGCGTTTGATCTCGTCGAGCAGATGGGCCATGCCGGGCCCCTCTTGGATCTCGGAGTCCTCGGGTTTGCTTGCTTCCTCCTGGGAGGATCGTTCGGGACTGTCGCTCACGTTCGTGGGAGATGATGTGGTCTCGCTGGCTTCGCTCGGGATCACCCTCTCCTTGCGTCGGCGTTGGAGGAGACGCTTGGATCTGGCATGCAGGGCTTGGACCGCCCGGATCAGCGGGGCTGGCACGCCCAGGTCGAGGCGCCGAACTGCGATCTCGAACAGGAAGAAGAGCAGGGTCAGGAGCAGGAGGGGGATCGTGAGGCTCTGCCGTCCGGGGCCCTCCCTCGTGCCAGCGAGGATCTGGTCGGTGCTCGGCAGGAGCTGGCCGCCGGTCAGTTCGGTGATGTCTCGCAATACGCGGCGCGCGGCCCGGGGATCGGCGCGTGGTTCGAACTCCGGTGAGTAGGGCAAGGCGATCGGAGGCAGGCGGAGGAAGCGGTCCTTGCCGACCTTCAAGGACGGGAGGTAGTGACCACTTCTCGAGAGGGGAAAACGGGCCTGGACCCGGAGTGCATCGATGCGTCGAAGGAGGAGCGTGCCCTCCTTGCCTTGCGCGTCGAGGAGTCGGAGCTCGAGCTGGCCCAGGAAGCCCGCCCGGCCCTTCTCCACCTCGATGTCGATGACGGCTTCGTGACCTTCGCGGTGGATCTCTGCGAACACCTCGTCGCGGGCCTCGCTGCCAGCCACCCAACGAACGAGCGTTGCGAAGAAGTCCCCGTAGCCCTTCCACTGGGCCAGGCCACCCGAGAGCTTGCCATCGGCCTCGCCGAGGAAGGCCGCGCTACGTCCTACACCGTGCTGCCAGAAGGAGAGCAGAGGCGCCTTCTGGTCATCCATGCTCAGCAACGCGACCTCCGCACGCGGACTAGAGTAGGCGATCGAGTAGCCACCCAATGGGGGATAGGAGAGCTTCTCGAGTCTTCCGATTGCCAGGAGCGAGGGGAGTGTCTGGATGCGCGTCGTTTCCTCTACGGTCGAAGATCGTGCCATCTGGATCGTCTCGGTGGCGAAGGCGCGCTCAAGCTCCATGGCGTCGTCTACGAAGGTGCAACGCCCCCCCCCGAGTTTCGCGAGTGTCTCGAGCAGGGCGGCGTCCTTGTCCCTCTTCGTGCCCAGGCCGATCACCGAGAGGGTCACTCCGCCCTTGTAGAGTAGCCGCACGAAGTTCTCTGAATCCCCGGGCTGCTCGGAGTCGGCAGCGTCGGAGAAGAGCAGGATGTGCTTGCTCCCCTGTGGTGCCTTGCGGATCTGCTCGGCGGCAGCTCGCAGGGCCTCATAGACGTAGATTCCCCCGCCCATGGATTCGATGCGTCCCACCTTCTCGGAGAGTGCGGCTGCATCTTCGACCTGCTGCTGCTCCAGGACGACATGAGGCGCCGAGTCCACTGCCAGGACCGAGATCGAGTCCTGGGAACCCAGGAGGTCGATGGCGGCCATCGTGCCGAGGTTGGCCATCTCCATCTTCGTTTGACCGGTTGCGATGGGGCGTGCCATCGAACCGGATCGGTCCAGCGCGATGGACATGGCTACGGCGTAGCGACGCTGTTCCTTGCGGATCTCCATCGTGACCGGGAGTGCCTCTTCGACGGCGGAGCGGTGATAACCGCCCCGGCCGAAGCTGGCTTGCCCGCCGGTCATGAGCAGGCCGCCGCCGAGATGGCGAACATAGCGAGCCAGATTGACGAGCGAGCCCGGGCTGAGGTCTTCGGCCGGTACGTTCTCGAGGATGACCGCACGGAATCCGGTAAGGCGCGCCAAGGACAGGTGGAGGCTCTTGGGGTCGGCGATGGCGACTTCGAGCCCGCTGGCACGAAGGGAGCGACTCAGTCGACCTTCGCGCCCTCCAGGGCTGAGGCAGAGCACGCGAAACGCGCCCCTCACGCGCAAGACGGCCCTTGCGCGATCGTTCTCGGGCACCTGGTCCTGTGGGTTCTGGATCTGGAGCGAATACTCCACGAGACCGGGTTCGCTGAGACGATCGCGGAACACCAGCCGATTGAGGCCGCGCCTGAGCTCTGTGCTACCCGACGCGAAGGCCTTGCCGTTGCGCAGCAGGCGGAAGGATGTCTTGCCAGGCTTGTCTGCACGGATCCATGCCGAGAACCGGAAAGGCTCCTGGATCGCGACTTCTCCAGGAAGCCCGAACTCTTCGATGGCCGTATCGAACAGCCCTCGACTCTCCGCCGGGAGGACATCGATGCGGATTCCCCGACGCCTTGCCCGGTAGGCTGACGCGATGGGATCCACTCCTGTGTACTCACCGTCCGTGAACAACAGGATCGAAGCAGGTTTGCCCGGGGGGACCATGTCCTGGGCTCGATCCAGGGCCCGCGCCAGATCCGTCGCATCGTCGTCGATGGACTTGATCGGGTCGCTCCACCGGAAGCCCGCATCCTGGACGCGCTCGACCTTCGGTTTCCGCCCGAAGGTCATGAGGCCAACGCGATCCCAGGCCTCCTTCTTGGCGATGAGCGTCTGGCTCACTTCGCGTGCCTGCTGGAGTGCGCTGGCTGGCATGGACTGGCTGCGATCCAGGACGAGGATCAGGTCGCGCCCTTCTTCGCGTCCCTGCTGTTCGGGCTCGGCGAGCACAAGCAGGAGCGCGAACAGCACGAGCAGGCGCAGCACCAGGATGCCGGGTCGTCGCCAGTAGCTTCGGCGCAGAAAGGGCAGCGCGAGGATGCCGAGCATCAGCATCTCGGGATGGAGCAGGGTCATGCCGATCCCTCCCGTCTCAGGACCCACGCGTCGGCCAGCAGGAGGAGCAGGAGCAGGAGTGAGAGCAGCTTGCGTTCCCAAACCCCCGGATGCGATGGGGACCTTGCATCCCCGGCCTCTCCCGACGCAGACGCCGCTCGGGAGAGGCTTCGACGAGAACGCAGATCCGACTCGGCGGGATCCACGAAGAAGAGGGACCACCGAGCCAGCTCACGGTCAGGTGTTCGTAGCCGATAGAGCCCGGGACCCTCAGGTTCGAAACGGAGTTCTCGCAAGCCTTGGGGGGGGCGCTCTGTTCCTGTGGGAGTCACCAACCGCATCTCGGAGGTCTCGATGAGCGGTCCGGAGTGTCGGTAGATCAGCTCCTTGTTGCTGGCCTGATTTCTACCTACTTGCCCTGGTAGTTCGCGACGGACGAGGTCGACGAGATTGGACAGGAGGATGGGCCAGTCCGGCGCCTTGACGAGGTTGCTGCGCTCTGGATCGATGGCCAGTCGGTAACGACGGAAGCGTGGTTCTTTTTCCTCTGTCAGGAGTGGGAGGGCGCCCGCCAGCACGAGGGGAAAGCCCTTGGGCGGCGTGGATTCGGAAGCCGACCAGATGACGCCATCGAACTGCGTCCCGCGCAGGAGAGGATGGCGACGCTCGACCAGGAAGGGTCCCACGAGGCCTGTCGACGTCTCGGGAACCTGGATGAGGAACTCGGTGCGCCAGGGCGCTGCAGGACCCTCGGTCGTGGACAGTCGCAGTGCGGCGACTTCGCCGGGGCCCGCGAGTTCGAGACCCTGGATGGCGTCCAGGAGATGGGTGATGCCGAGACGGGACGCGAGAGCCTGTGGCAGATCCTGTTGCAGGCGAACGACCCGGAGCCTCTCGGGCAGGAGGAGGATGTGGTTGTCGAGGTCGAGAGCGTCGTCTTCGAGATCGATCTGGATGGCTCCTCCGTGGAGCGGGAGGTCGATCGAAAGATGCTGCACCTGCAGAGGTTCCAGCACGGCCGTAGATCGGAACACTCGTGGGGCTGTTCCCTCGACCAGGAGTCCGACTTCGAGTCGGATCGTGTGGGGCTTGTCACGCAGTGAGAGCAGGTCGAGGAAGAGCTTCTGCCCCTTGTCACCAGGGATACGCCGCGCTCCCAGAAGGGCAGTGTTGCCGAGGCTCCTGCCCGATGCGTGGATGACGTAGTCCCGGTCAGCCGCGCCGGGATCGGAGTCGGTGAAGAGGTGCAACGTGGCCCCGCCCTCAGCCATCTGTCGTCCCATGTCCAGGGCGGAGTCGAGTTCGTGCCCGGCTTGCTGCGGTTTCCAGTCCTTCAAACGCTCCCGGACTTCGTGGGCGCTGGCGTCGGGACCCAGCCAGACGCGCGGGTGGGAGCCGGTCAGGATCACCGTGCTGCGCGCCGAAGCTCCCTGACTGTCGAGGAGTTTGCCGATCGCCGCCACAATCCTGTCTCGGACGGAGGATGCGCCGTCGTGAGCGGACATGGAGGCGCTGTCGTCCAGCACCAGGACGAGGGGCTTGGCCTTGACGGTTGCGCCGAAGCTCAGTCCGGAAAGGGCCAGGGCTACCAAGGTGGCGGCCAGGAGTTCGATCCAGAGCGAGGGTGAGCGTAGGAGTCGCGTGCGTTTGCGTCCGCTGTGCGAGCGGAGCAGGTCAGGTGCCCAGAGGAAGAGACTCGAGACCTTGCGCTCCTGGTAGCGACGACGAAAGAGATGAAGCGCCAGGACGGCTGGCAGGGACAGGAAGGCCAGGAGGCCGAGTGGCGTCAGGAAGCTCAATGGAGGGGCTCCAGGATCCCCTGCGGCATGAGGGCCTCACCGAACATGTTGCTAGCCTCACCTGCGATGACGCGCGCATAGAAGCCCCCTGACCCGCGGGTCGTCTGCTCCACCTCATCGCAGAGGGCTCTGAGCCGCCGGCGATAGCGCTGGAGGGCCCCGCCCGAGAGATCCAGGGAGAGGCGTTCGCCACTCTCCGCGTCCACGAGCGTGCGCGGACCCAGGGGCGTCGGATCAGCCTCCCAGGGATCCAGGAGCTGGATGACGTAGAGACAGGGGCAGGCCGCAGCCAGCCGGCGCAGCTCCTGGACGATCTCGATGTCGATCAGGAAGTCTGAAATCAGGATGCGCAGGCTGCCCTGCCTCAGCGGCACGAGGGGTTGCAGGCCCGTGCCCGGTCCATCGGTGAAGGGGAGAGTCTCTCCCTGGAGCTGTCCGCCTCCACACAACAGGGTGCGCGCCTTGCCGCCTGCCTGCAGCGCCCAGGCCTCGAAGGCATGCACGAGATCCGCGAGGGCGCGGGCTTTCCCGTCGCTGTAGTTCATGGAGCCAGAGACATCGACGAGGATGTCGAACCAGGGAGAGATCTCCTCGCGGTAGAGCCTGAGCTCGAGCTTGTCGCTGCGTGCGTAGGCCCGCCAGTCGATGTGCCGGAGGTCATCGCCCGGGCTGTACTCCCGGTGATCCATGAACTCGAGCGACGCCCCCGTGCCCGCACCCAAGCGTTCGCCAGCAGGTCCGCGCAGGTTGCCGCGCGGCATGCGCACGCGATAAGGGGCTAGAGCTTGTGCAAGCTCAGGTCGCATCCCTGACCTCGACAGGTCGCAGAACATCGCGACGCGACTGGGCGGCTTCCTTCACTTCCTTGACGGCACAGATGAAATCGGAGAGGGCGAGGACTGCCAGGAGGACCGAGATGCCTGCCAGGATTCCCTGGATCTGGTACTGCAGGTGGAGGTTGCGGTATCCCTCGGCGAAGACGAAGAAGGGATTGCCAAGATGGTGCCACCCGAACTCCCTGTATGGCTTCGTGCCGACGAGGAGGTCGTAGAAGAGAGGCAGCAGGCAACCCGCCGCCAGGAGCAGGAAGAAACTCCCGCGTGCCATCCAGTTGGAGAGGGTCCTTTCGGGAAGCCGCTTGCGGAGTTGGTAGGTGAGGGCGATGTAGATCCAGAAGTACATCGCCGACTGATAGGCGATGTTCAGCATGCCGGTATGGGGGCTGGATCCTCCGATAAGTTCTGCAGTGAAGGTGGCGAACAGGACGCTGGGCATCAGCCAGATCAGCGTGAAGAGCAAGCCCCGTGAGCGGCCAGGAAGGTAGGGGGCTAGAAGAGGTGCTTTCGAGGGGTGAGCGGGGACGAGGGAGCGCTGTCGGGGGCTCAGCTTCTCCTGCTCGGTCGAGGCGAAGAGCCCGAATGTGCCCACGACGAGGCTCGCCATGATGGCGAAACCAGGAAGGGCGTTGTGGTAGCCACCTGGGTCGGCCATGAGCAGCACGCTGATCACTCCGGTGACGAAGAGTAAGGGCAGGAACAGGCGAAACCCGGTGCTGCGATTCTCATGGGGGTGCGCCAGCATGGCGGCCGCACATTGCATGAGGAGGAAGGCGCCACAGATCCAAGCCCAGGTGCTGCAGAGGATCAGCGTTGGGAGCTTGGGCTCGTTCAGGAAGCCGTTGATCTCGAAGCGCAGATCGGACATGCCCTCGGTCATGAGACCAACGGTTGCGCTCCACAGGCCGAAGAGAATCACGAACTGGCCGAGCGATTGCAGCAATTTCGTGCGGGCCAGCGTGGCCAGCAGCACGGCGAGCAGCGCAGCGGAGACGGCTGCGAGAAGCGAGAAGCCGACATAGAAGGCGATGAGGCCGATGCCCACACCCCGCATGACGAAGGCCAGGGCCATCAGAGGCGAGAGAAGGCTCAGGAAGAAGAAGAACTGGGCAAGAGAGGAGCCGGCCTTGCCGAGGATGATCCGACGGGGCGACAGGCCCGTCAGGACCAGTTGGTCCAGGACGCCCTCGTGCATCTCCTCCAACATCGACTGATAGGCATGAAGGGGGACCGCAAGGAGCACGATGGGGACGACCAGGATCAGGGCGAGATCGAAGACGCCCATGCCGTTCGCGAATCCGTGGTCCTGCTGCATGCCACTCGTGGACACGAGAAGCAGGGCTATGCAACCCAGGGCGATGGACAGGAGCAGGAGCTTGCTGCGGATCCAGGTCTGGAGGTCCCGGACCAGGACGGGGTTCAGTCGATCCAAACGACGGGAGATCTTGTCGGTGACCTCAGCCGGGTTATGGGAGGTCGGGACTCTTGACCCGCTGGTCTCGGAGGGGGGGCTCATGAGCGGCTTCCCTTGGCGCTGGCGCTCTCACGAACCTCGGTCCAAGAGGACCTCAGGAGCCGTCGATTGGTGAAGGTCAGCAAGACGATGGCCAGGGCTACAAGCACGAAGGCGAAGTAGGCGTTTCGCTCACCCACGTAGGCGATGGTGAAGAAAGGGTTGCCGATGTGGAGGATGTTCCATTCCATGCTTCCGAAGGGTGCTTGGATCAGGAAGGGCACGAAGCAGAGGAGGAGGAGCAAGAAGAGGGTCAGCAGGCGCGTGATCCAGTTCCTGGAGATGTGAAGTGGGAGCCGGGATCGCACCGTGCAGCTCGCAGCGGAGTAGAGCAGGGTGTAGAGGAGGATACCCGTGACGTAGGGAAGGAGCTGTCTGTGAAGATAGTGAGTACCGGAAGAGGCGAGGGTGGCCGTTCCCCAAAGGACGAGAGACCAAGAGAGCGCGTAGACAAGGCCTCGTCCACAGCCAGGAAGGAAGAGTACGCTGAAGGAGGGGAAGCGTTGCGGGACGTGGGCCCGCACACGTGGAGAGAGTCCAGGGGCGTCGGTACATGCGCTGAAGAAGAATGGGATGCTGATGACTGCACCGGTCATGCCCCACGAAACCAGGCCGGTGAGCCAATCCTTCGTCGGGGTGAGGAGGAACACCAGAGCCGGGATCAGGAGCAGGACGGTCGAATGGTAGATCCGGAAGGCGGTGGCTCGGTTTTCGTTGGGATGGGTCAAAGCAGCAGTGGCAATCAGCCAGGCCAGCACGAGACAGGCCAGATAGGAGCAGGTCAGGATCGTGAGACCCGTGGGAGTCAGGATCATCCCTGTCCAGACCGGAGCGTAGACGATGATCTCCTCGAACTGGATGAGAAACGAGAGCGTGCCCAGGCCCAGGCCGAGGACGATGATGAGGGCGGCGATGATCGGCCGCTTCAGTGCGGCGAGCTGGGCGCTGACGGCAACGGCCATCGTCGTGGCCAGGAGGTTTGCGAAGACGCTCGCGATGATGATGCCCAGGATGAGCAGTGCATCGGTCCCACGGAGGAGATAGGAAACTGCGATCAAGGGGGAGAAGAGCCCCAGGGCTACAGCCATCTGAAGGAGGCCAGCCTGGATCTTGCCCGCGACGATGCGCTGCGGGCTGAGTCCCGACATCAAGAGAACGCTGCCGGACCCATCCTTGAGTTCCTGGGTCATGGATTGCCCTGCCTGCAATGGAATCAGGACGAGCAGGATGGGAGCCAGGAAGGAGATCGTGACCTGGAGGAACTCGAGACCTGTCGCCCCCCTCGGACTGAACTGGAAGAGAAAGATTCCCGATGTCAGGACCATGCAGGCGAGGACCAGGATCAGAAAGATCGGAAAAACCCTGCCCTTGTAGAGGCTCTGAGTCTCTCGCAGCATCACGGGGTTGAGCTGGTCGGGCATGCGTAGCGCCGAGACCCACAGGTCAGGGGAGGCTCTATCCTGGCTGCTCACTGGAGACGTCCCTCCGTCGTGCGCATGAAGATCTCCTCGAGATCGGCATCCAGTTGATGGAACTCGTAGAGGGGGAGTCCGGAGCGGACGGCTCGTTCGAGGAGCCTTGCCAGTTCGGTCTTGTCGCCTTCGAAGTCGAAGTGGATGCCCTCGGCGCCTACCGTGAGCTCTCGAACGCCTGGTTGGGTCAGGAAGAAACGCTCCGCATCCTCCTTCTTCTCGATGATCTTGACGCGCAGTCGGTGATGATCCTTGCTCTTGCGAGACATCTCATCGATGGTCCCGGCGACAATCTTTTTGCCCTTTTCGATGACGACGGCACCGTCGCAGATCTCACCCAGCTCGGAGAGGATGTGCGAGGAGATCAGGATGCCTTTGCCATGAGCCGAGAGCTCCTTGAGGAGTTCTCGGAACTCGATCCGTGCTCGGGGATCGAGTCCCGCGGCCGGTTCGTCGAGGATGAGGAGGTCGGGATCGTGCAGCAGGGTCTTGGCCAGATGCAGTCTCTGTCCCATGCCCTTGGAGAGGTCCGTGATGCGACGCTCCTTGAACTCGAGCAACCCGCAGAAACTCGAGACCGAGCGAACGGTCTGGATTCGTTGGTGCCCACGCAGACCATAGGCGCGAGCGAAGAAGTCCAGATACTCGACGACGTCGATGCCTCTATATGGGTGGAAGCTGTCAGGCATGAAACCGATGCGCGTGCGTACCTTGCGGGGCTCCACCAGGATGCTGTCACCATGGATGAATGCATCACCGTCATCGGGGAGGTCCAAGGTGGCCAGGATGCGCATGGTCGTCGTCTTGCCCGAACCGTTGGGCCCGATGAAGCCATAGATCTGCCCGGCTTCGACGGAGAAGGACAAATCGTTGACGGCCTTGAGCTTGCCAAAGCTCCGGGAGATGCCCTCGAGTGCAAGGAGGGTGGGACTCATCGGATGTCCTCCTTGGCGAGGAGGCCCAGCACGAGCTGGTAGCGGCTTCCATACCGGATCTCGATGCCCATGCCATCGACCGCCGGGTCACTCCCTACGCGGACGAGGTAGCTTCCCGGTGGCATGCCATTCCAGAAGCGACCGTTCACGAAGCGCTTCAACTGTACGCCGGGCTTTCGCTGCTGTCTCATGGCATCGGAGAGCTGCGCTTCCTCGTTGCGGGACGCAGAATAGTAGTAGCTGTGGCGGTAGCCGAAACTCCGCTTGATCTGCCTGTACGGTTGCTTGCTCAGACCTAGCAGGAGGCTCATGCGGGCATCCTTGGCCTTGGAGTCATCCTGGACGAGGTCGGCTCCACTCTGGTTGGAGACCCAGTACTTTCCATCCAGGTCGCGAAAGACGATGTCCCCCTGCCCCGTGTTCCTGACCAGGCCGCCGGTCTCGATGACGCGGTAGTTACCGCCCTCGGTGCGTTGGAAGGCGAGACGTTCTCTTGTCTTGGAATGGGTCCATGTCACCAGATTGGTCTCGGTCCGGGAAGGCAGGATCGTGCCAGAGAGTCGGTTGCCGTGATCCAGGTCCATGTCGAGGATATGTGTCTGGGGGGCACGCCACTGCCTCGTGCGGTCGTCCGTTTCCAGGTGTGTACCTGGCCCCAGGTCCAGCTTGTCAGGCCCCAGGCCAGCGAACAGTGTCCGTTGGGTAAGGTTGACGGCCCGATGGTCGCGTTGGTCCAAGAGGGTCATCGAGCGGATGCTGCCCTTGATGTCGAAGCCTTCCGCGATGAAGCCGTAGGTGAGGATCAAGGCCGTGAAGGCGATGCCTGCCACCGGGACCGAAAGGAGGAGCATCTGGGGCTTCTTCTTCCGGCGCCAGTAGATCAGGTTGACGGGGCCGACCAGCACGGCGAAGACGAGGATGAGGAAGAAGAAGAGCCTTACAGGAACCTCTCCCAGGCCAGGGATGTGGAGTTTTCTGTAGAAATCGTCGGGTGCCGATCCCGAGTGTCTCTTGGCTCGTGCGAGCCAGAAACCGGAATCCGCGAGCCAGGTCTTGAAGGACTTGGGGAGGCGATAGAGTTCCTTCTGATCGGCGACCCATGCCCATTGGCCGAATCCGCTCCGCCCCTTCCGGAACTTCGATGTGCCTTCGCCTTCCGCGATCAGTCGACCCAGGATCGAGTCGGGGGATCCAGGGTTCCCGACCAGTACGACGCGCCCACCCATGCTCAGGTAGGCAGTGAGGACGGCCTGGGATTCGGGACGAATCTCTCCGCCAGCCAGAGCCACGCGGATCAGGTCGAAGCCGCTCAAGAGCTGCCATCTGGGTGGAATCTCGGTTTGGGCCAGAACCTGACCGGTGGCCAGCATTTGCAGGCCCTTGGTGGGCGTGGTCCTGGTGAAGGCTGCATCGAGGGTCCTCGCCAATCCCTGCGCAGCAGCGGCATCTCGGCTGAAGCTCAGGCAGGCCAGGCCTGGTGAGTGGTTTCCTTCGACCCGGACTTGAAAGCGCTGACCGCCATCCAGGCGCATGCGCAAGTGCATCCCATTGCGCGAGGCCGGCATCGGTAGATAGATCCTGCCCTTCTCCGATGCGGCCAACTGGATCGTCCTGTGTGCGCGAAATCCCGTCGGGCCGTAGGACGCCAGGTCGAGATCGAAGCTGACAGAGTGGGGGATCTTGTCGCGGTTGCGAACCTGGATCCGGATGAATCCGAGTCCACCGTTGAGTGCGCTGGCGCGTGTCCTCTGGATGCCCAGGAACACGGGGGCCGTCTCATTGGGGCCGTCGAGTGGGAGGTGATACTGCACCTCCGATGCCTGGGAATGAAGCGTGCCGCTCAGAAGGAGGAGGGCGAGGGCCAGTGCCACTTTGAGACCAAAGCGAATCACGCGCGCCCTCCGCTGAGGTTCTCCGACACCGGGGAGAGTCGCTCTACGAGGATGTCGATGAGTTGGGAGGCTGTTCGTCCCTCGATGCGTGCCTTGTGATCCAAGACGAGTCTGTGGGCGAGGACCGGTCGGGCCAGTTGTTCGATATCGGTGAAGTCTACGTTGGGACGCCCTGCCAGGAGGGCCGAGGCCCTTCCTGCTTCGCCCAGCGCGATGGCCGCACGAGGCGACGCGCCGTAGCGCAGGCAGGTCTGCAACTCCTCGGGAGTCTCCTCCGTGCCTGGGTGCGTGGCCGAGACGAGCCGCGCGATGTAGCGTGCCACGGCTTCGGGGAGATAGATGCTGTCGACGAGCCCAAAGACCTCCTGGAGCTTTGCCGCATCCATGACGGTGTCCATGGTGGGTGTCTGGCCGCGGCGACGCTGCAGCAGAATGGCCTCCAGGACATCCGAGCCGACTCCGGGCACCTCGACCTTGAAGAGGAATCGATCCAGCTGTGCTTCGGGAAGGGGGTAGGTACCTTCGAGTTCGATCGGGTTTTGCGTGGCGAGGACGAAGAAGGGTGCAGGGAGGTCATGACTCTCGCCCAGCACCGTCACGCGCTGTTCCTGCATGGCTTCGAGCAAGGCGCTCTGCGTCTTGGGTGAGGCACGGTTGATCTCGTCCGCCAGGACCAGGTTGGCGAACAAGGGGCCCTGCTGGAAGACGAAGCTTCGCTTGCCCGCTTCCTCTTGGAGAATGGGTCCGCCGGTGATGTCGCCGGGGAGCAGGTCGGGCGTGAACTGGATGCGCGAGAAGTGCAGATCCAGGAGCGAACCCATGGCCTTGACGAGCTCGGTCTTGCCGAGCCCCGGGAGGCCTTCCAGGAGGAGGTGCCCCCGCGCGGCAAGCGCGATGATGCAGAGTTCGATGAGGCGCTCCTGCCCGATGAGGGCCTGCGAGAGACCCTGCTTGATCGAGAGGAGAAGGGACTGTCCACGTTCCACATCGCTGGGATCGAGGAGGGTGGGCGAGGGGAGATTCTCAGTCATTGGGGGCGACGCTTTCTACTTGGGCCTGGATTGCTTGGCTCTCGTTTCCGAGAAATACCGGCGGACGACTTCTCTATGGTGGGGCGAAAGACGACGTCGATAGCTGGCCTTGGTTCCACCAGCGGAGCCAGAACCTGTTGCAGTGGAGCGTAAGGGGTCGATCTCGGGAGCACCACGGCTCACTCCCAGGCTCTGCCATTGGGCAGAAGGCTTGCGCCCCTTGGGCAACCTGTGGATCGAAAGGGCCTTTCGATCCCCTTCGGTTTCGTTGTCATAGAGAAGCCTGGTATGACCTGGACCCTCGGTGAGACCTCCCTTACCCACGCCAGCTGTACCCGTTGCACTGCTCTTCCCTTTCCCTTCGGAGAGGCAGGCTTTGTAGTCTTCCAGGAGACGGTCCAGATCCGCGAGATCTGCGGCCGGAAGTCCCTCGGCAGCCAGGGCCTGGGCCGCCTGCTCGCAAGCGCCTCCCAGCTCTTCGGCGAGAGCTGCAAGGGCTTTGGGGTCCACTGGGAGACCCACAGGTTGATTCCGCCCGGCGGCATCGATGCGGCCCAGTGCTTCGGCCAGACCAGGAGGTAGCTGCAGGGCTGTGGAGTCGAGAGGGTTCCCTTGGAGGCTCTCGAAACTCTCTTTCGGAATCTCCGCGAGCAACTCCGATTCCTCCATCTTCTCCAAGAGCGCCTGCATTGCTTGCGCTTGCTGGTCTGGTGGGAGTGCGTCCATCTGCTCGGACAGGCCCAGGGATTCGACCATCCTCTTGGCTGCGTCCAACAACTCCTGGACCTTGACCAGCCGATCGTGCTTGCTCTGCTCGAGCCGCCGATCCAGGCTGTCCACCTCTTCCCAATCCAGGCTTTCGCCCTCCTCCAATTTCTCCTTGAGCTCCTGGATGCGCTGCCGAAGGCTCCGGATCTCGCTTTCGTCGAGGGCCTTGCTGTCCTCCAGGCGGACCAACTCCTCTTCGAATCGCTGCAGTCGATGGGCTTGCAGGCTCTCCCAGGGCGTTCTTGCTGGTTCAGGAGCAGGCAGGAGGAGGATTATGGCCCAAAGAAGCGCTGGTGCCAGCAAGGCAGCCAATGGGCGACCCACATTCCAGTTCGGGTCTTGCCGGGGGCTCTTGGCGAGGGCGGTATCGAGTTGTCTCCGCCATGGGCCGATGTCGACCTCCCTGGATGTGACCAGGAGACCGCCAAGATGTCGATTACGATCCAGCCAGTCGGCTTGCTGCTGGGAGGCGGGTGTCTTGCCATGGACGGCGTGAAGAGCCCAGGCCAAGGGCAGGAGCAGGGTGAGCCACCACCAGGGGGTCGGGGTGAGAGCGAGGCCCAGAAGGCGCATCGAGAGGAGGAGAGTGCCCATCGACAGACCAAGAATCGCTGTAGATCCCGCGAGGGTCCGCAGGAAGACGCGAAGGCGCAAGAGGCGATTCAGGTGTCGAAGCTCGGTCTCTGGGTTGGTGTGGGACATATGCGCCGGGCAGTTCGGTCAGGAACTGGATTATTCGCCCACAACCTGGAATCGCGCATCCTTTTTGGAGCTTCCGCGAGATCTGCGTATGCCTGGAGGTCAAGAATCGTTCGGACCAGAGGGATCAGACGTGCCGGGCCAGCCAGGATTCCACCGTGCGACGCAGAAGCTCGAAGTGGACCGGCTTGGCAATGAAGCCATCCATCCCGGCCTCTTCGCAGGCATCCTCGTTCCACTGCATGGCATTGGCAGTCATGGCCAGAATCGTCTGGCGACGTTCCCGGCCTTGCTCCTTCTCGCGTTGTCGGATCCTGCGTGTCGCTTCCAGGCCATCCATCTCCGGCATCTGGATGTCCATGAACACGAGGTCGAAGTCTTCCGTTGCCGTGATCTCGAGAGCACGCACGCCATTGGGGACCGTCACCACCTCCATGCCGAGCTTCTGAAGCATGCGTACGGCGATCCGCTGGTTGACGAGGTTGTCCTCGGCGATCAGGACGCGACCTCTATTCTCCAGATCGGCCGAGTCAGGTGGAAGGCTCGAACTTGGAGTCTGGTGGCCGGGTGTGCTCGTGGAGCCGGAGCTCCTTTGGCTTAGCTTGGCTACCTGCTCCAGAGCCCTCTGCAAAGGGCGTCGGCGAATGGGCTGGGTCAAGCTGGCCTCGAAGCCACTCTCCATGGTTCGCTTCGGAGTCAGGTGCTGCGCGAAGGGCATTAGATAGAGAAGTCGGGCCTTCGTGCCCATGGCGCGGATCTTGGGACCGAGGATCAGGCCCGGCATATCCGAGAGTTCCTGGTCGATCAGAATGGCTTCGAACTCCCTGTCGGTGTTGCGGGCCCCGGCGATGGCGTCCATGGCCAGTTGGCCAGTCGCAGCTTCAGTAACGAGCAGTCCCATCGACGTGAGAGTCTCCGACAGGACCTCTCGCCTCGGGACATGCGAATCCACGACCAGGATTCGCATCCCCTGGATCGGTGTCTTCCGCTTCGCAGGTGGAGCTGGATTCTCGTTGAGGGGCAGAGGAATCCTGAACCAGAATCGGGATCCCTCGTGCTCCACGCTCTCGACCCCGAGGGTGCCATTCATCAGATCGACCAGCTGAGCCGAGATGGAGAGTCCGAGTCCCGTGCCGCCGTATTCCCGCGTCGTCGAGCTGTCGGCTTGCGTGAACTTCTCGAAGATGGCGTCCAGCTTGTCGGCGGGAATGCCGCGCCCAGTGTCTTCGATATCGAATCGGAACCAGTCCAGACCATCCTCGTTCCCTGTCTCCCAAGCCACATCGATCTTGACATAACCGGACATCGTGAACTTGATGGCGTTGCTGACGAGGTTTGCCAGGACCTGACGGATGCGGCCAGGATCGCCTTCGACACGGGTGGGGGTATCCGGGTCAATACGGACGATGAGCTTGATCTTCTTCTCCTCGGCTCTCGTTGCCGACAGGTCACCCAGGTCCTCGACGACGGTGCGCAGATCGAATGGGATCTGCTCGATTCGAAGCTTGCCGGCCTCGATCTTCGAGAAGTCCAGCACCTCGTTCAGGATCGTCAGCAGCGCCTGTCCGCTGTTGTTGATCGCGTCGACATAGTCCCGTTGCTCTGGAGGGAGATTGGAATCCAGGAGCAGTGCAGCCATTCCGATGACGCCGTTCATGGGCGTTCGGATCTCGTGGCTCATGTTGGCCAGGAATTCTGTCTTGGCCTGATTGGCTTCTTCGGCTTGATGCTTGGCTTTGACGAGCTCCTTGGTCCTCTCCTCCACAAGGGCCTCGAGCCTCTCGGTATTGAAGGCGGCTTCCCTAGCCAGCTTCCATCGAGTGGTGAGGGTCATGGCCATCTGCTGCACGGCGACCTTGTCGAAGGGCTTGCGAAGGAACATCAGTCGCCCCGGTCCTCCCAGGATCTCCTGGATCTCTTCCCAGGAGTAGTCGGAGAAGGCAGTGCAGATGACCATCCCTATGGCCGGGTGCTTCTTCCAGATCTCCTGGATGGTCTGGATACCGTCCATGCCTGGGGGCATGCGCACGTCCATGAAGATCAGCGAGAATGGGTTCCCTTGCTCGGCAGCCCTGTCGACCATCGCAATGGCCTCCTCGCCCTGGAAAGCACTCTCGATGCGGTAGACGGGCGGTCGAAACCGGTTCCTGGGCCTTTTCGGTTCCTCGCCTACGATCTTGTTGAGCATCGCGTCGAGCTCTTCCCCCTTCTCCTCGAAGTCGTCCGGGATCAGGATGCTGCGGAAACAATCGTGGATCGATGGAAGGTCGTCCACGATGAGGATGTTCCTGTGGGGCGCGATGGCCTCCTTATCTCTATCTCTGGTGTCCCGCGTGGGATCCTCCATCCTCATCTACTCCCATGCGGCCGGGACCCGGATCGGGGGTCGCGGCCAAAGCTGATGTGACTCGTGAACAGCAGTCTGGACCTTCTGGGCCTTATCGGCTGGTCCAAGAAGGGAGTGTAGGCAACCGGATTGACCGATCCTGGGCTCCTGGAGGCTTCCATGGCAAGGGAGGAAGAGAATGTCTGGACAGGGGACTCGTGCGCCGGGCTTGCTATGATATCGACTCTTCTGCGACCCCAGCCTGTTCCCTACCGAGCCCGACTTGCGAGGATCCGTTTCATCCCGATTGCTGCCTCTCGCCTTGTCTGGGCTATCAGCCTGTGCCTCGGCTCCGGCCCCGATACCGTTGCCC
>JAJRTL010000242.1 GCA_024278315.1 Planctomycetota bacterium
AAGCAGCCAGGATCATGAGCACACAGAATATACCGCCCAAAGAGCACGAAATCGACAATCCCCAGACCCAGTCGAAGCTGAACCGCGAGGAGATCCTCGAGGCTCTCAAGCGTGAGAACGTCAAGTTCCTCCGCCTGATCTTCACCGACATCATGGGCACCAACAAGAACGTCGAACTGCCCTCCATCCAGTTCGAGAAGGCCTTGGATGGCCAGATCATGTTCGACGGGAGCTCCATCGAGGGCTTCGTCCGCATCGAGGAAAGCGACATGATCCTCGTGCCCGACTACAACAGTTTCCTGATCTACCCCTGGGACGACGAAGGTCAGGGCAAGGTCGCGCGCCTCATCTGCGACGTCCACAACAGCGACGGGACTTCCTTCCAGGGATGCCCACGCTCGACGCTCAAGACCCAGATCGCCCGGGCCAGCGAGCTGGGCTACACGATGATGGCGGGCGTCGAGGCCGAGTTCTTCCTCTTCCACCTCGATGATGAAGGACGCCCCACGACCGTCACCAACGATCATGCTGGCTACTTCGATCTCGCGCCCCTCGATGGAGGCGAGCCCTGCCGCCGTGCCATCGTCAATGCCCTCAATGACCTGGGCTTCGATGTCGAAGCGGCGCACCATGAGGTCGCCGCAGGTCAGCACGAGATCGACTTCCGATACAGCGACGCGCTCTCCATCGCCGACATGCTCACGACCTTCCGTTTTGTCGTGCGCAAGATCGCACGCGACTGGGGCTACCACGCGACCTTCATGCCCAAACCCGTCTTCGGCATCAACGGATCGGGCATGCACTGCCACCAGAGTCTCTTCGACCAGGATGGCAAGAACATCTTCTACGGCGAGAACGACGAGTTCCAGCTCAGCCCACGCGCGATCCACTACATCGGTGGCATCCTCAAGCACGCCAAGGGACTCTGCGCGCTCACCAATCCCATCGTCAACTCCTACAAACGACTTGTGCCCGGCTACGAAGCTCCCACGCACATCGCCTGGTCGGAAAAGAACCGCTCGCCGCTCTGCCGCATCCCGGCCAGGCGCGGCGTCGGAACTCGCATCGAGCTGCGCATGCCCGACCCCAGCTGCAACCCCTACCTGGCCCTTGCAGGCATGCTGGCCGCTGGACTCGACGGCATCCAGAACGAGACACAGGCTCCCGAACCTGTGAACAAGAACCTCTACAAGATGAGCCAGCGCGAGCGTGCGCGGCACAAGGTGGAGAGCTTGCCAGCCAACCTGGACGAAGCCGTCACGGCTCTCGAGAAGGACAGGGTCCTCCGGGAAGCTCTCGGAGACCACCTCTTCGAGAGCTTCGTGCGGGCCAAACGCGCCGAGTGGAGCACCTACATCGCCCAGGTGCATGACTGGGAGCTCGAGCAGTACCTCAGCGCCTATTGACCCCGGAACTTGCCGGACTCGTCCTCCAACTTCGGCGGGCGAGTCTCGCTCCAGGTTCGCCCTGACGGTTCGCTCTTCTGGCGCTCCCATATCTCCAGGAAGAGCCGGATGACCTCATAGGCTTTCTCGCTGTGCTTGTCCATCCATCAGACCCGCTCATCCAGAAGAGGTCGCCCATCGGCTCGAGGCGACAACAGGTCCATCACTGCCGGCCTCTGCCCGAGTCCGCCACGGATGGCTCCAGTCCGAAGCGTGAGCCCGATTTCCGACAGGGCCTGGCGGAAATCGGGGAGCATCTCCCGCAGGGCCTCCAGGTCGGCGCGATCGGTGGTCTCCGCCCGAAGATCCACACCACTGGGCCCCACATGCAGGTCTACGCGCAACTCGCCTTCTTGGCCCGGACAGAGGTGGAGGACGAGCTGTTCTCCCGCCTCATCACTCGCGAAGTAGATCCGGGAGCGTGTCCATGCCGCAGAGCGCGACGCGGGGAGCGGCAAGGCCGCCAAGGCGCCACTCGCGCTGCGCATCTGCATCTCCCTCAGGAGAGCCTCATCCTCTTCCAGGGACTCATGGAAGTGTCGTAGCCCCCCGGGTTCGAGAGGCTCGTCCGAGGGGGTCTCGGCCCGGGTTCGCAGCACGGCTGGCAGAGGCCCTCTGCGGCTCCACCCCTTCCCAGAATCCGCAACTGGACACTCTCCCCCCTTCTCTGCACGAGCAGCTCCAACTCCTGCCCCACGGAGAGGGGAGCTTCACTACGCACCCAGGTCTGCACACCCAGCAGCCCCAGCCGGATCCCTCCCTCGGGAGTGACTTCGTGGACCGAGGCCCGCAGCACCTCACCTTCACGCAGAGCGAGGCAAGCCTCCTTGCCGTCGGTCCCATCTGGTACATCCAGATCTCCTGTACTCCGAGAATCCACACCGACTCATCGACCGGATGGAGGACTCTGGTGAGGTGATCCAGGTCCAGAAATCAACGAACCCCCAGGAGGCTCTATCTGCGCGGCAGACGATCAGGCCAGCTCAGGCCAGGCTAGAAGATCAGATGGACCGAGTTGCCGGTCCCATCGATGTGGAGCAGGAGACGCACCTTCTCCTGGCCTAGCAAGTTGTAGAATCTCAGCTCGAAATCGCTGATGTTCCCCGACTTCGAGGCCGCGAGGACCGCTGGCACATCCAACAACAGGTTGTCAGAACCGATCGTAAAGTAGGCAACCGAGGGGACCTGCGGACCCTTCTTGCTGCTGGAACCAGCCTTCTGCATGGCCTGCACGGCGACAAGACCCCCGTGAGAGAACTCCTTGCTGGGCAACAGGAGCCCCACCGTGGTGCGGCCATCTGTCCCATACGTTGCCAATCGACCCGTTCGATCCAATGAGGCATTGGTGACCTCGGTTCCTGCCGTGGTCGAGAGGAAGCTGAGATGACCAGCCAGGTGCCGCAAGATGGTCTTGGGAAGTGATTCGCCTGCAAAACTCGTCGTGTAGAGGGCCCGCTGCTTACCCCGAAGACTGTTCGGGAGATTGATGACGAAACCACCCGAATTCTTGGGTGCCTTCAGGGAACTCCCCGAACTGGTGGAGCCCAGCCCGGTCGCCCCACTGCCATCGGCCTTCAGGGAACCGTCCAGCAGCGTGAGGGGCAGCAGGAGAGGAATCACCGCCAAGAGGGGAAGCAGAACCAGGCAAAGCATCCCCAGGGGGCGCTGCAGTAGCCGGGTCGGTGCGGGTGTGTGTGCCTTGTCGTGCATATCAGTTCCTGGAACTCTCGCCTCTATCCAGCCTGAGGCCGGTGGTTGCGCCCTTTTCTTGAGGTTCTTCCTTCCGCGCCTCATCGGTACGTCCCCGATGCGGCTGTTCGCCCCTTGATGCCTTCTCTTGCGAAGCATCCGCTCCATCAGCATCGAACTTGAGTTCGAATCGAACCCTGTCCCCCTGCTTGAGTCCATGGCTCGCCGCACCGAACCAGTCGGGGCATGCAGTGGACAAGCGCTGTCCGATCTCGGGATCCGAATCTACCATCTGCTGAAAGGGGACCTTGAGACCCAGCAGACGCCCGAACTCCTCCCTCTTGTCTGGAAATGTCTCATAGATGGCCGTCAGGTTCTCGACCACCTCATCGTGTCGCTCGAGCAGGACATTGGACCAAGCGAGATTGAGGAGAGAAGACGAGAAACTGGCATGGATTTCGGGCGCGCCAGACCGAACCACCCATCGGAAAAAGTGCCGCGCAAGCTCCTGCTCGTCCTCCATGAGATGGAGCACACCAAGGTGCTCCATGGCATAGGTCCGCATCGGGACTCCGGTCATCGTGTCCTTGGGCCCCTTGCCACCGGCCGTTTCCATCAACACGATCCGGTACTGCTTGCGAGCCTCATCGTTCTGATGCTCCTGCAGTCCAATCTTGCCGAGGAGGATGCGGGCGCCAGGAAAGAAAGGCTTGAGGCTCAGAGCGACGTTTAGAAGCCGCTTGCCCTTGCCGAGGTTCCCCCTTACCGAATCGAGCCGGAGCTTGAGCAGGTCCTCCGCCGAATGGAACTTCTCCACCACGGCCGGGTCTTCGAGCCCCTCCCGCTCTCTGGCTCCCTTGGTCCCATCCAGGATGGCCTCACCACGTAACCTGTATTCGGGAATCGGGACCGGCTCGCGGACATAGATGTTCACGACCTCGGGGCTCATGGCCAGGATCACATAGGCTCGCCCCAGCTGGAAGAACACCTCAGCCAGCTTCTGCCGACTCTCGTCGAGCATGCGCGCCGCCCAGAACTCATGTGCGCCAGAGCTGCCTGGCTCACAGGCATCGGCAACGACATCCTCGCCCCAGAGACCGCTATCGGCGAAGAGATCTCCAGCGAAGTCCTCCGTCTCGAAGGTCTCGACGATCCGATGGCCATCCTGCTCGCCCGGCGCAGGGACCGGTAGATCCAGCCGAGCCCGGACCCGCAAGGTGTCCAGGAACTCGCGGCAGCCCCCGCAGATCTCGAGATGCACCACGACCCTGCGCACGCGCGCATCACCCAGCTCTCCATCCAGCATGGCCGAAATATCGGCCTGCATCTGGAGGCAGTGTTGGCCGTGTCCATGACGATCAGGTCTGGGGATTTCTAGAGTCATTGTCGAGAGAGCAATGCCGTGAGTGACGGGCGAATCTGATGAGAGAAAAGGGATCGACGGAGGGGAATACGGAGGGAATGAGTGCGGGGACGGGATCTAATCTGCAGAGGCCTCCTTGCGCTCTGGGATGCGTGCACCAGGAGTATGTGGAGCTGCCATACGCGGATCCTGCAGACTCCGCGGTTGCGCGAACCTCGCGCCCTCACGGGGCCGCCTGCGATCGCGCGCGGAAGAGGAAGAGGAAGAGGAAGAGGAAGAGGAAGAGGAAGTCGGCCTTCGATCGTCAGACAGGCGGTTGCGCGGCTCCGGCTCGGCTTGCGACTCTGCCTGCTTCTCCGGGAGTGGCCCCAGGAGAGCCCGGTTCATGGTCCGCTCGAGCGTGCGCAG
>JAJRTL010000243.1 GCA_024278315.1 Planctomycetota bacterium
ATTCCACCCGACACGCAGCTCACGATCGTGGCCCTGCGCGAGCTGTTGAATCTGGTGCACCTCTTCGGGAGGCGAAGTTGATGACAGGTCTCAAGGCATGGTTCCATGGTGTGGTCTACACCAAGGGAGGTGCCCATGAACAGGCAGATGCTGCTGCCCCTGGCAGTCAACGACCAGGACGTACTCCAGCGACTCTGGGAGCAGATCCCCGAGGAGTGTCGGATCGAACTGGCGGTTCAGCTTGCACGGCTGATCGCGCGGGCAGCGCGAGATGCGTCACCACAACAACAGGAGCCGAGTCGTGAAGTCAGAGATCAGTAATTCACGCGGTAAGATCACCGCCGAGCACTACGCGCGGTCCGCATGCGTATACGTGCGTCAATCGTCGATCGAGCAGGTCCGCAACAACGTCGAGAGCACTCGTAGACAGTATGAGATGGCAGACTGGGCTGTCGAAATGGGTTGGCCCCGTGAACGAGTCCGCGTGGTCGACGAAGATCAGGGCCAGAGCGGTGCCACTCCGAACTCCCGCCACGGCTTTCTCGAAGTCCTTGGCTCCGTAGCGAAGCGAGAGGTCGGGATTGTCATCGGCCTCGAGGTATCTCGCTTGGCGCGCAACAGTCCTGACTGGAGCTACCTGCTCTACATGTGCCGCTACACGGGGACTCTCATCGCCGATGAGCACGGAATCTACGACCCTGCTGACAGCGCCGATCGCATGGTGCTCGGTGTTCGGGGGCAGGTGAGTGAGCTTGAAAGAGACAACTCCGTGCACCGGATGGTGGAGGCGCGCTGGTGCAAGGCGCGTCGCGGCGAACTCCACTATTCGCCGCCATCTGGCTACGACATCGACGATGACAATCAGATCATCAAGAGCTGTGACGAAGCGGTGATCGACGCGGTCCAGACGGTATTCAGCAAGTTCGAAGAGTTGGGCACTGCTCGGCAGGTATTCGTCTGGTGGCGAGAGCAGGGACGCAAGTTCCCAGTGCGTCTGGTGAGCGGACGCTCGCATCCCATCGTCTGGCGCGATCCTTCGTACGCGATGTTCTTGCGGACGCTGCACCACCCGATCTACAGTGGCGCGTATGTCTTTGGGAGGTAGGAGACGGTGCGCGACCTCGATCCCGATAACCCACAACAACTGCGAAAGATGCGGGTGCAACGCGAGGCTCCGGTGTTGATCCAGGACCATCACTACGGTTACATCTCCTTTGCAAGGTACTTGGAGATCCAGGATCAGATCAGCGGCAACCAGATGATGGAAAGCGGCTCCGATGACGCAGCAGGTCCCGCCCGGGAGGGGGTGGCGCTGCTCCAGGGCTTGGTACGTTGTGGCAAGTGCGGTCGGAAGATGAACGTCAGTTACGGTGGTAACAGAGCAGGGAAGAACTTTCGAACCGTGCAGTACCGTTGTGGCGCGATGCGACGGCGAGTGCTCGGTCCCGACTGTCAGTTGATCGGCGGGAAGAGGATCGACCAGGTCGTGACCGGCGAGTTTCTCGAAGTCACGAGACCGGCAGCGGTCGAAGCCGCGCAAGGGGCTGAAGACGTGGTCCGCCGTGAACGCGACGAGGGTGATCGCTATTGGCGACTCCAGATCGAAAGAGCCGAGTACGAAGCGACTCGTGCCGAGCGGCAATTCCATGCGGTAGAGCCGGACAATCGGTCGGTGGCCCGTCAGTTGGAGTACCGTTGGAACGAGCGGCTGATCGAGCTCGAGAATCTGCGGACGAAGGCAGAGGCCACGCAACGGCAGTCGGATGCCCTAACCGAAACAGAACTCAAGAGAGCGGCCCGGCTGGGAGTCGATCTCCAAGCCGTGTGGAACGCCGGCACCACCACTTACCGTGACCGCAAGCGTCTGATGCGTTGCGCCATCGAAGAGGTGCAGCTGACGGGTGAGGAAAAGCGCTACGTTGTACGCATCGTGTGGAAGGGTGGCGCTACGACGGATCACTTCGTAGAACGTCGCCGCGCCGGTGGTCGGGCAACTTCAGAGGATACGATCGACCTGGTTCGCAAGTTGGCAGAAGAATTCGATGATGCACAGATTTGTAGAATCCTGAACAGACAGGGGCGCAGAAGCGGATTGGACCATCCGTTCACCAAGAGCACTGTGAAGTCGTTACGCCGCAAGAACCGCATCCAGACGTGCCGTCACAAGCCCGTGGTCGATCCCAGGAACGGCCCATTCACCGCGGACCAGGCCGCAGCGGAACTCGGCGTCTGCATGAGCACCGTACATCGGTGGCTTCGCGATGGGATCCTGGCAGGGCAGCAAGTGACGCCGGCAGCGCCCTGGCGCATCATGCTGACTGACGAGGTGCGGAAACGTCTTGCCGGAGGCGAAGCGCCAGACGACTGGGTCGGACTCCAGCAAGCGAGCATACTGCTCGGAATCTCGAAACAGCGAGTTGCCTATCTGGTCAAGACCGGCAAGCTGAAGGCAATGCGTACCCTGGTCGGCAAGCGCCAGTGTTGGAGAATCGACATAACCGCCGCCGATCCAGATGGTTGCGGGAAGCAGCCCGGCCTGTTTGACCAAATGCACAACGACGGTAAGCGAGGATCATAGTATGAACGCACGCACGGCTTCGCCCGTGTGCGATGCCCGCACTGCAGGTCCGAAGAGTTGCTCGCCTTCTCCTGCAAGTGCCGAGGCTTCTGTCCCAGCTGTGGCGCCAGACGCATGGCCCAGCAAGCCGCCCATCTGCTCGACCATGTCCTCCCCGACGCTCCCGTGCGCCAATGGGTGCTGACCCTACCCTTCGAGCTGCGATACCTCAGCGCCTACGATGCCGAGGCTTGCTCCGCGATCCGTCGGATCTACATGCGCAGTATCTTCGATTGGCAAAAGCGCGTGGGCAAGGCCATGGGCGTCCACTACCCAGCCCCCGGTGCCGTGAATGTCATGCAACGCTTCGATAGTGCCCTGCGCCTCAACGTCCACTTTCACAGCATCGTCATCGACGGAGTGTACGGCGACGAAGAAGATCCGATCTTGCACGAGACGCCAGCACCGAGTCCTGAAGAGCTGGGCGAGATCCTGACCCAGATCCAGAAGCGCGTCCTGCGCTACCTCCAGCGCAGGAACATGCTTGAAGAGGGGGAGTTCCGACCGGTGGTGGGGGAGGAGGATCAAGCCCTCGCAGGACTCGCATCCGCTGCCCTCATGGGTCCTCGCACGATCGGCGCCAAAGCGGCCGCGTGGATCACGCACCTGGGCCGTGACCCGCACGCCGAGGTCACCTTTGCACGGGGCAAGCACAGCGCCGCCCTCCATGGTTTTTCCCTTTATGCCGGTCCACGGATCGACCCCTGCGCAACGCATCGCATCGAGAAGCTCGCCCGCTACATCGCACGCCCTCCGATCGCCACACCTGTTACCGCGCGCGCTCTTTGAGGACGACGGCGTCGCTTTGCTCCAGGTCTTTCCCATTTCCCTTCCGGCCTGATCCCAAGGGTGGGAGGGAAGGGAAAGGTCGAGCGGTCCGGTTTCTTCTCTCTGCGGGCTCCCTTGGAGCCCTTGTATTCAGACCAGGGCTCTGCCCTGGACCCGAGGTTTTCAGGCATGGCCCAAACGGTGCATGAGGGAGGCATCGGGGTATGAAGAGGCCCCCTGACCACATCGGCGATCAGGGGGCAGAGCGCATCATGGATGCACCGCTCGGTCCTGGCTATCCCTCGGCAGGTTGCTCCTCAGCATTGCCTGCTTTCGTTTCGCCAGGTTGGTTCGGAGTGGAGTCGATGAGTTGCCATCCGCCGTTCACCCGCTGGACTCGTCTGTCGCCCTCGAGCTCTCGTAGAGTATGGATGAGGGTCTGCATGCGGACGCGCAGGCTGGCACGGAGTTGCTCGAGCTTGTGCGGGCAGCCAATGGACCCCAATGCCTCGAGAATGCGATCTGACAAGGACTTCTCTGGACCGCCTTCTTCCTTCGCTCCCTCGCGCAAGCGCAGGTAGGGTCCATCGCTGCACAGCTCAAGTGCGATGGGATCTGGTGGCGCGGCACTTCGGTGCTCTACGGTCAGATGCAAACCGTCCCGTTTGCTCCGCAGATACAGATTGGAATCACCCCAGGCCCAGAAATCTCCACTTCCGCGTAGCGCCAGCCCTGCTGCCGAGCCATTGCCGCCCGACTTGCGCGCATGATGGACGACCAGGATGGCCACCTCGTGCTCCGTCTGCAGGGCACGCAGGTATGCAAGCACAGCTGACACCTCCATCGAAGAGTTCTCATCGATGGAGGACAATCGGACGAAAGGATCGAGCACAAGGAGCTTGGGACGATACTGAGCCACGGTGGCTTCCAGGCGGGCCTGGTCATCCGTGGACTCGAGTCTCAGGCTGCGTTGCATCACAAGATGGATCGGCAGATCCGTAAGCGAGAGATTGCGTTGTTTGGCCATGCCTGAGAGTCGCGAACGCACCATCGCTGGCGCGTCCTCGGCAGCGAAGAGCAATACGGGACCCGGGTCCTGGACCTCGTACTTCCCCAAGGCTGCCGTCTTGCTTGCGATCGACAGAGCCAACTCCAAGGCCAACCAAGTCTTGCACGCCTTGGGGCTGCCGCAGAGGAATCCGACGCCCTGCTGCGTCCAAAGCTCTTCGACCAACCAAGGGAGGCTCTCTTGCTCTTTGAGATCGCTGACTCGTTGGACAGGCAGGGCGTCGGTGATCATCGGAGTGCCTCGACACACATCTTGATGGCTGTTTGCACCGTACCGCCATCAACGAGCGTACCCTTGCCATGGCAAGCGACCTCCAGGCAATGCTCTGCGAGGACGTTGATGCGGCGCAGCACACCGCCGGTCGCCTCGCGGATGCAAAGCACCGCCTCTTCGCTGAAGACCTCATGCTCGCAGCCCGCCGTCTTGAGGCGATGCTCAAGGTAGGCTGCCACCTGGGCCACATCGAAGGGGTCCAGATGGACCCGGACCGGCAGTCGTGTAGAAAGCGATGCCATGATGTTGCGTGCGAGACGGTCCTTGAGCTCAGGAAGACCGATCAGGATCACGGACAGGAAGGACCGTGAGTCCATGCGGTAGTTCAGCAGCACATGCAGGTGCTCCAAGACCGGCGTGGCCAGTAGATGGGCTTCGTCCAAGAGCAGGACAGGATGGACCTTCTGCTCATGGGCCAGATCTTCGACATGGGCCTGCACCTGCCTGAAGAGTGCCGAGGGATGTGCCTTGGGATCCAGGGCCAAGGCCGTCGAGAGCTGGCGATAGAAGTCACGTCGACTGACGTTGGTGTTGTGGATGTAGGTCACGCGATAGCGGGATGGATTGAGATCACGCGCCAGTGCTCGCAAGAGAAAGGTCTTGCCGACCCCGACCTCGCCGGTGAGCACCGCTGAAGCCCTCCCTTCGAGAGCAGCCTTGAGACGAGTCCCCGCATCCTTGTGCGTCGGAGACACGAAGAGCTCGTCCGCCGGGATCTCCTTCGAGAAAGCCGGACGGGCCAGCCCGTAACGGTTCAGGAGAGCGCGCATCACGATCCCTCCTCGGAGGTCTTGCCCTCACCGGGACGCAGCCTGCGTCCCAACAAGTCCTCGATCGAGTTGAGACCCGTATGCGGACGAGGTGATGGCGAGGGAGCGGATCCTCGCTCTCGAGACCTCGTGAAATTGCTGACCTCATCGACTTCGCCGAGCGGCACCACGACACCACCATCCTCGATCCAGACGACGTCGGGACGCAAGATCTTGTAGTGCAGCCGGACCTTTGTACGACGGAGATGAGGTGGTGCCTCGTAGATCTTGCCACGAAAGCTCAGTGTGGAGTCGTTCTTGACCTGGCGCTCGAGAGAAGCATCGAAGGCCTCCTCCAACTGCTCTGGATCGTCGATGAAACGGAGGTCTGCCACGTCATCCTCGAAGACGGACAATGGCGTCCTGCCCGAGATCCCTGCGTGGGGACGCTGGTTGTAGTCGCTCATTACCCAGGTCATGAGACGGAGGTTGAGATCATGCAGCGTCTTGACCTTCTCCATGTCCAGACGGTCGAGGACATGGGCGCGTAGCGTGCGCCAATAACGTTCGATTTTTCCCTTGCTGGGACCATCGCCAGGCCTGGCAAAGATCAGGCGGATGCCCAGCTGCGCGCAAGCAATGCGCGTTTCGGTACCGACAAAGCTGCCATGATTGTCCAGAAGGATGCAACGGGGCTTACCCCGCCGTTGCACGGCCTCCAGCAGTACGCGCAAGAAATCCTCTTGCCGCTCGTGAAAGCCGGCCCGCAGGTAGGTCACAAGCCGGCTCTTGTCGTCGAGCAGGCCGAAGATCTTGACGCGGATCATCCGTCCTGAGGCCTCATCGAAGAGCTTGGGGCCATGGCAGGCATCTCCCTGCCAAAGGGCATTGCAGGTTGCCGCCGCGAA
>JAJRTL010000244.1 GCA_024278315.1 Planctomycetota bacterium
TCAATCAACGAGGTAGAGGACCGACCCTGCGAAGAGTAGCGTCTAGCCCATCAAGGATCAGTTGGTGCCGAAGAGCATGACGGCCTTGTCGGATCCGGAGAAGTAGGGGATCGGTGCGCTCTTGTCCGGATCGAAGGCCTTGGTCTTCCATGCATGGCCGGTGACGAGGAAGTTGGGAGAGACCTGCTTGCCCTTGCCAAAGGTGACCTCGATTCCACCGCTGAGCTTGAGCGCACCCTTGGGCGTGATGGCTCCCATCTGTGAGACGAGTTTCTGGCCGCCCATGGCGACGGGGATCTTGCCCCAGGTGAAGCCGGCGTAGCCCAGGCTGCCGCCTGATGTCACAGGAGAGGGGTGCACGATGATCGGAATCGTGTAGAGCGTGCAGGAGGGAGTCACCTTGAGAGCGATCTTGACGGCACCGAGGAAGTTGACGGCGAGGTCGCCACTGTTCTGCGTGCTCGTGTAGACCAACCATGGCTTGGGAGCGCCAACGTAGTGTTCTCTGCTCCAATTGAGGAACTTCGTTGGACAACCAGAGCCCAGGGACTTGTAGCCGCCCTTGTCGACCCCGGCCATCATGATGGCATCGACATTCCAGTAGCGATCAGCTGTGGTCTTGTTGTAGGCCTTGACGTCGATCACGAGGCCCTCGCCCTTCGCCGCGACCATGGGGGCGTTGCCCTTGAAGTGGATGCTCCAGGGACGAACCGTCCTCGAGTTGCCGCCCTTGATGGCGGGGAAGTTGATCTTGGCGCGCTTGAAGAAGACCTTCTTGTCAGTCCCATGATTGGCCGAGAAGGACTTCGTCGTGGGTGTCTTCCATTTGGATCCCTTGGAGGACGTGACGATCTCGATGTCGTAGGAATGAGATTGCAGAGGTTTCAAGAAGAAGACCCATTCATTGGGCCTCACCCATAGATCCGTGATCAACTTCGTGGATGTGAGCCTGCCGGCTGACGCGGGTGAGTAGATGTTCTGCGTGCGAGCGTTGGCATAACGGAAGGCCGTCGCATCATTGGCGGACCCGCCTATCTTCGTAACGTATCCCACCGGCACGGTGGCTTTGGGCACTGAGGTCTGGGCCGAAACCGCAGCAGTCAGCGTGATGATGCTACAAAGGGAGAGAGTTGTTTTCATGTCAGGATTCTCGTGGGGATCTGTGTGGCAGGATTCGGCTGGTCATTCTAGGCATGGATGCGAAGCTGACCAGAGGCGCAAGGGGTGGAATCGTTCTGCGGAATCGTTCTACGACATCGTTCGCAGTAGTGATGTGCATGTAAATGCAATGGGCCTCGAGGCTCGACGGCGGACTCTGGATGGAGAGAGTGATCGTGCATCGCGTGTTTGCAGACCTGTTGTTCTTGGGTCAGCGGACGGAGGAGAACACGACCTGGGAGCGAGCGATGCAGCTGTTCGGGTCGCGGGGATCCTTGCGGAGTTCGAGCAGAAAGGCGACCTCTGCGTTGGGAGGACCACGGAGCTGCCAGTTGTGCAGGGCCTTGGCCTGACTTGCGGGGAGCGGGTGGAGGTCGTCCTGGATCGGTTCGCGGGGGGGGAGGACCTCGACGAGGCAGGTGGCTCCTGCGACCAGGATGAGGACGGGCTTGGCCTGGGCGAACCTGGCGTCGTTGCGCCAGTCCTGTGAAAAGCGGATCCTGGGTCCCTCACCAAGCTTCGAATCAAAGGCGAGTCCCAGGCTGGCTCGCGGTTTGGGGTCCAGCCAGGGGCTCAAGTCTTGTGTGGCAAGCGTGGGGGGGAGATCTTGGGACTCGGGTGGGTTGATCCAGACGAGGCCGCCAGCGGCATCGGCGATCGTGGCAGCGGCCGGGAACTCGGGAGGCGATCCGGGCGGAGGGACAACAAGGCCGTACAAGGAGAATCCTCGGACGGAAGCCGACACCAGAGGCGGGTAGAGCGCGTAGGCCATCTCTCCGGGTTGGTAGACCGGAGAGCCGAGGACACCGTCGAGGCGGTTGACGTAGCAGAAGCGTTGGTCACCCTGGCCTTGGATGGCGTCTCTTCGTTCGGCTTCTTTGAACAGGAGCTCGCGGGCCTGGACACCCTTCTCGCTCCACGCGCAGCGTGTGGCAACGCGGTGTTGGAGGTTGAAGGCAAAGGCGATGGCCAACACGTAGACCAGGAAGCGAGAGTAGCGGGTCGTGGCCAAGAGGAGGCCGAGCAGCAGCGCCAGCGGAGGGTAGCTGTAGTAGGCGACGCGCGCGGAGTCGAGGCCTGGGCGCAGGGCCATGTTCAAGTTGGGCAGGCGGGTCAGGAGCCAGAAGCCCAGGAGGAGATAGAGAGCGCGGCGGTAGCGGCGGCTGCGTGGATCCACGAAGTGGAGTGGGGCCATCATGCCGAGGATCACCGGTAGCAGGCAGAGCCAGCGCCAGAAGAGCCGGTTGCGCCCCTCGTCCGGGAGAAAACTCTCGTCGATCGGAATGAGGCTCTCGACCAGTCGATCCAGTGGCGCCATGAAGGCTTCGGAGACGCTGCCCGGGAGGAGTTGCCCCTCTCGACCACCCGTGAGGCTGCCCAGGACGATGACACGAAACAGGAGGTAGCCAGGGATCAGGAGGAGATGTGGGGCAAAGAGGCGGGCCAGATTCCAACCTCTCTCTTCGACCTCGATTTCGAGGAAGAGTGCGCCGAGTACGAGCGCAACCATGGGAAAGAGAGGCCAGAAGATCGCCTGCTCATAGCTCATGAGGGCGGCCACCAGCAGGGCGAGCACGGGCCATTGCAGCTGCCAACCGCGAAGGCCTCGCTCATAGCGGTGCAGGAAGAGGAGCGTCGCCCCCAGGGAGAGTGGCATGTTGATGCCGCAGCGTGCCACGGCCCAGGCCAGGTTCTCGTGGGCCAGCGGCGTGGCGGCGAAGAGCATCGCGGCATAGAGACCCGAGCGCGAGTCGGGAAGGAGGCGTTTGCCGATGCGCCAGATCAGAAAAACCGAACAAGCGTGCAGGAGGAGGTTGCCGTAGGCGGTGAGCGCTGGCGACAGGCCAAAGAGCGTGAAGTCGAGAGCTAGACTCACGGAGGACAGCGGGCGGTAGAGCGTCAGGCTTGGATTGCCACCCCAGGGGCCGACGAAGTCCGCGGCCACCTGGCTCCATCGCGCCGAAAGATTCCCGGCCTCATCCAGCGAGGTATACGTGCGGATGACGAGCAGGTCATCTGCGATCCAGTGGAAGTTCCACAGCCCCCAGGAGCCCAGGACCAGGAGGGCGATCAGCCAGAGCGCAGCGCGCACGGCCGGAGCTACCAGGTAGGACGTTCGGCGATGTCGACGCCCATGGCCTCGACGATCTCCTTGGAGATCTCGTCGGGTTCGACCGAGAACTCCTTGAGGCACTCATAGGCGCTGCCTTCCTTGATGGAGAGCAGGCCCAGGAGGACGTGGTCGGTCGTGATCTCCTTGGTGTGCTTGAGTTTCTGCTTGGCCTCTTTGCCGCGGCGGATGGCGAGATGCACGAGCGGGTGCAGGCCGTCATCCTCACCCGGGTGCTCCTCCTTGGGGAGCTTCTTGAGGTGGTCCCGGAACATCTCAGGGTAGATGTTGATGTCGTCCAGGATGCGGTTGCCAAGACTCAGGTGGTCCAGGGTCAGGCCGAAGATCAGATGTGCGGTAGCACAGCAGCTGGCTCCCTGCTCACGAGCGAGTTCACGGCCTCTCTCCAGCGCCGCTTGGGCTCTGATGGAGAGTTCCTTCATGGGGGTCTTGGTCTTCTGCGGCATCTTGGCTCCAAAGCGAAAATCGGCGCACCAGCGTACCCGATCGGGCACGCGAATTCCCGTGTCTACCGGGGCTCTATCGGGCCTCTGCCATGCGTTTGGCCAGTTCGTCGGGATCCTCGAAGCTTCCCAGGCTCTCCTCGCCTCGGCTGAGCCAGGCTTTGGCCCTCTGGGTGGGTTCGAGACCCGAGCGCTCCAGGAGGATCGGGTCGTGGGCCGGATCGAGGCTCTGCACGATGCGGCTGGCCACGTAGCTTCGCTGCGCGGCGCCCCGGAGGGCCTGCGCGAGAGTCGAATCCCGATCGCCGACGATGGTCACGACCAAGGGCTTGTTGAGGAAGAGATCCACGGCCCGGGCGTAGCCCGCGACGAAGTAGCCATACTCGCGGTAGTCGCTCGTGAAGGCCAGCAGCGTCTCCTCGGCAACCGTCCGATACTTGTCCTGGTGGCTCAGGTAGGCGAGGCGAGTCAGGGCCTCGGCCAGGACCGAGTTTTCCAGGATGGAGCGGTTGCGCTTGCGCAGCGCTCCGCGGTTGTGGACGGACTCGGGCAGATCGAAGAAGCCTCCCCCGGGAGCCCGGTGCTTCTCCAGGAGCAGGTCGGCGAGCCTCTCGGCCGGCAGGAGCAGATCGGCATCTCCGCTCCACTGGGAGGCGGCGATCAGGGCGCGGATCATATAGGCCTGATCGCTCAGGAAACCGGGCAGGTGGTAGGTGCCATCCCAGTAGTGGTACATCCCTTCGCGCTCCGAGTAGAGCTGATCCATGAGGAAGCCCAGAATCTCCATGGCCTGCTCCCGGATCTGCGGCCTCTCCAGGATCACCGAGGCCTTGAGGAGTGAGAAGATCGCCATCGCGTTCCAGTTGGTGTAGATGGTCTTGTCCAGGCTGGGCGGCTCGGATCGCCTGCGACCTTCTGCATCCTTGCCGAAGTAGGTCTCGGAGTCACCCTGACTGCCGAAGAGCCCCCCCGTCTCGGGATCCCGCATGCTCTCGCCCATCCAACGGACGATGCCCTCGGCGGCCTTGCGGTATCCCGTATCGCCAAAGACCTGGTAGGCCTCGAGGAAGCAGGATAGCCGCAGGGCATTGTTGTCGAGGACCTTCTCGTAGTGGGGGACGCGCCAGTCGGGAGTCGTCGAATAGCGGAAGAATCCGCCGTCGATCGGATCGTGGATGCCGCCCTCCATCATGCTGGTGAGCGTCAGCTTGACGACCTCGGCCATGCGGTCATCGCCGGTTCGGGAATACTGAACGAGCGCAAAGTCGAGGCTCTCGGGGTGCGCGAACTTCTGCGTCGTGCCCCAGCCGCCGTAGCGGTGGTCGAACTTCTCGAGCATCGAAGTGATGACCTCGTCGGCCAGTCCGGGGTCAAGTACCGTGTCGGAGCGGTCGGCCGTGCGGCCGGGCTTCCATCGGATCTCGATGCCTGCCGCGATGTCCTCGCGATGCTTCTCGTAGTAGGTGCGCACCTTGCCGAGCAGGGGGAGGAGCTCCTGTGCCGTCATGAAGTTCTCGCCCGCGATGAGCTCACCCTCCGGGCTCAAGAACGCGACGCTCGGCCATCCCCCCATGTTGTAACGGCTGTCGAGGTCGGGCCGGCGATCGGCATCGACGCGGACCGGGATGAAGTCCTCTTGGATCGCCTTGATGATCTTGGGATCCCGGAAAGTCGACTCTCTCATCTCTTTGGTGTAACGACACCAGGCGGGGCCCAGGAAGAGCAGGACGATCTTGTCCTCTTCACCTGCACGCTTCAGCGGGTCTTCGTCCCAGCCTGCCCACTCAAGTCCGACCATCCTCTGTACCGCTCCCCGGGGAAGGTCTTCCCCTTGCTAGATTCCCGGCCCCTCCGCATCGAGTTCCTCTCTGCGTTCCGCGATCCTCTGCTCCACCCTCTTGAGGTAGAGCTCGGTCTCGTCCTTGGCGTCTGCCCAGAGTCTATCCAATCCGTAGTACTCGCGGGCCTCGGACTGGAAGATATGGACGACGAGGGAGTCGAAATCCATGAGGATCCACCAGCCGTCCGAGTATCCCTCGATCCGGGCCTTGGGAACACCGGCGTGCTTCATCTCCACGTCCAGGGACGAGGCGATGGCCTGGGCCTGACGCCGGTTCTCGGCGCTCACGACCAGGAAATGGTCTGTGATATTCAAGCTCTCGACCATATCGAGGATCTTGGGATCTTCTGCCTTCTTGTCCAGGGCCAGAAAAAGGCAGTTCTCGATCAGCTCTTCGTGTTCCATCAGATCCTCGTATGGCGGGGCTGCCCCCTTATCCGCCCATCTTCTTGATGAAGAGGGGCAGGAAGACCACGGCCACGATCGTCATCAGCTTGATGAGGATGTTGATCGAGGGGCCCGCAGTGTCTTTGAAGGGGTCACCGACCGTGTCGCCGACGACGGCAGCGTGGTGAGTGTCCGAGCCCTTGCCGCCGTGGGCGCCGCCCTCGACGAACTTCTTGGCGTTGTCCCAGGCTCCGCCGGCGTTGGCCATGAAGAGCGCCATCATGACGCCGCTCACGAGCGAGCCCGCCAGCAGGCCACCCAGGGCCTCGGCTCCGAAGAGCAGCCCCATGGCGACCGGCGCGAGCACGGCCAGGGCGCCCGGAGCCAGCATCTGGGCCAGAGCGCCCTTGGTGGCGATCTCGACGCAGCGTCCGCTATCCGGCTCCGCGTCCCCCGTGCCTTCCTTGAGGCCTGGGATCTCGCGGAACTGGCGGCGCACCTCTTCGATCATCGAGAAGGCGGCTTTGCCCACGGCCTTCATGGCCATGGAGGAGAAGAAGAAGGGAAGCATGGCGCCGATCAGCAGACCGATCATGACCTTGGGGTCGTTGATCATCATCTGGAATGGGCTGCCTTGAAGCTTTTCTGCGGTCACCTGGTAGGTGCTGAAGAGGGCGAGTGCGGTCAGCGCGGCCGAGCCGATGGCGAAGCCCTTGCCGATCGCGGCAGTCGTGTTGCCGGTTGCGTCCAGGCTGTCGGTGCGCTTGCGGACCTCGGGCTCGAGGCCGGCCATCTCGGCCAGTCCACCTGCGTTGTCGGCGACCGGGCCGAAGGCGTCGATGCCGAGCGAGATGCCGAGCGTCGAGAGCATGCCGACCGCGGCCAACGAGATGCCGTAGATCCCGCCCAGTTCGTAGCAACCGTAGATTCCGAGCGCGAGCAGGAGGGTCGGCAGCCAGACCGAGGCCATGCCGGTCGCCAGTCCCGCGATGATGTTGGTGGCGGCACCGGTCTGGCTCTGGCGTGCGATCTCCTGCACCGGCTTCATGTGCTCCGAGGTGTAGTACTCGGTGACCTTGCCAATGATGACGCCGAGGAAGAGGCCGATGACGAGTGCGCCGAAGATTCCCCAGGAAGTGTAGGAGAGACCTTTGTAGGTGTAGCTGACGTCAAAGAAGATCGTCAGGATGGCCATGCCGATGACGACCAGGACAGAGGCGGTCACCAGGCCCGAGAACAGTGCGCTGTGAAGCTTGCTCTCGTCGTCGGTCTTGACGCGGAAGATGCCGAGGTAGGAGGCCACCAGCCCAATGCTCGCGAGCATCAGCGGATAGCCGACCATGGCACTTCTGTGGTTGCCCTCTGCGTCGCCGGCCAGGGCGTAGCCCAGGAGCATGGTCGCGATGATGGAGCCCACGAAGGACTCGAAGAGGTCGGCACCCATGCCGGCCACGTCA
>JAJRTL010000245.1 GCA_024278315.1 Planctomycetota bacterium
AGCACGACCGACAGGGCGTCGTCCTCGGCGAGTACCCCGTCTTCGAGGAGGATGTCCTCGAGCGTGCGCCCCTCGACGTAGTCCATGACGAGGAAGTACTGTCCCTCGTCCTTGGCCACTCGATGCCCATGTACGATGCCGGGGTGGTCCAGATCGCAGAGCATCTTGGCCTCCTCGACGAACCGTTGACGCTTCTGCGGTGACCTCGCCTGTTCTTCCCGGAGGATCTTGATGGCCATGGGGGCCAAACCTGGGTCCTGTCGGTCCTGGGCCTTCCACACCGTGGCGGATATCCCTGCGCCGATCCTCTCGAGAAGCTCATAGCGGGTGAGACTGGGTTTCTCACCGACTTCGTTCGCCCAGAGGCGCCGTGCGGTCTCCAGGGCGAGGAAACCCATCCGGCCGAGGAGGTCAGGGATTGGCTCCTCGGTCTGCCGCTCGGCCATGGAGAGTCTGGCCTGTTCCTCATCCAGAAAACCCTTGTGCACGAGCAGGGCCAGGTAGCGTCCTTCTTGGGGATTCATAGGGAGGGTTATAGCAGTTCTTGGTCTCGCTTTCTGCGGTCAGGGCGTAGCCCCAAGGTCCGCACTTTGTTAGAACCACCAGCGCCCAAAGAGGGTCGCCGCATGACGAGAGAACCGGAACAGCTCGAGATCACGATCAATGGCAGGGCCAGGGAATTCTCGCATGCCATGCTCCTGGTCGAGCTCTTGGTCGAACTTGGCCTGCCTACCGAATCGGGCATCGCGGTGGAGCGAAACCAACTCATCGTGCCCAAGAGCGAGTACGCGCACACCCGGCTGGAGTCGGGGGACATCCTGGAAATCGTGACCCTCGTGGGTGGGGGATGAAATGAGTCAGCAAGCATCTGCACAAGCTTCGTATCGCCATCCTGCTGAGCCCGAGGACCGTCCTCTGGTCATCGGCAAGTATGAGTTCGCTTCGCGCCTGTTCGTAGGAACCGGAAAATACGCAACCTACGCCCAGATGGTCGAGGCCCTGGATGCCTCTGGGACCGATTGCGTCACGGTGGCCGTGCGGCGACTGGACCTGGACGCTCCCAAGGGCGAGGGGCTTCTGGATCATTTGGATCGCGATCGCTTCAAGCTCCTGCCCAACACGGCCGGGTGCTTTACGGCCAACGATGCCGTCCGCGCGGCACGCCTGGGACGGGAGTTGGGCTTCTCCGATCTGGTCAAGCTCGAGGTCCTGGGGGACAGCAAAACCCTGTTGCCGGACGCCATCGGAACCCTGGAAGCGGCGAAGACCTTGGTAGGCGAGGACTTCACCGTCCTCTGCTACACGAGCGATGATCCGATCCTCGCCAAGAGGTTAGAGGATGTTGGTGTGGCAGCGGTCATGCCTGCAGGATCTCCGATCGGATCGGGCCAGGGGATACTGAACGCCCTGAACCTCCGGTTCATCCTGGAGTCGATCTCCGTGCCCGTCCTGATCGACGCAGGTGTGGGCTCTGCGGCGGATGTGGCCACCTGCATGGAACTGGGGGCCGATGGCGTGCTGCTGAACACTGCGATTGCGGGAGCCAAGGACCCGATCCGTATGGCCCGGGCGATGAAGCTCGGATGGCAGGCAGGTCGTGAATCCTGGCTGTCTGGCAGGATCGCGCGCAAGGACTACGCCACGGCGTCTTCGCCCACGGCCGGTCTGATCTCTGGCACTGCCTCGCCGCATGGCGCGAGCATCCCGGGCGAGTAGACGACCTCCATGACGACAGCCCGAGGGCCTTCGCGATTCCGGCCCAGTACCTGGGACCTGGGCCTGGCGCTCGGGCTCTGGATGCTCTTCATGATCCTCATGGCTTTGGGGACCTTCCTTGTCTCGGACGGTGGGGACTCGTCCCATCCGCGCATGATCCTGGGAGCCCTGCCAGCGCAATTCCTGGCCATCGTCTTCATTCCGATATTGCTGCGTATCCGCACGCGGAATGCTCGAGAGGAGCTGGGGCTCTATGTCCCCGCTGGACCTTGCCTGCTGCGGGGCCTCCTGGACTACCTCTGGGTGGGACCGATCTGGTGGATCTTCGCATTGGGTTGGATGTTCATGATCCAACGGATGAACCCTGAGCACACGCCCAATCAGGAAGTGATGCAGATGCTCCAGTCCCTGTTGAGCGGTACCGACGCGCTGGGCATCAAGTTGGCAGCTCTCTTCGTGACGACCCTGGGCGCTGCCGCCAGCGAAGAGTTGTTGTTTCGGGGCTTGCTCCATGGCGCCCTTCGGCGGCGCATGGGCAAACAGCTGGGGGCCCTGACGCTCGGAGCCTTCTTCGGTCTGGTCCACGCCCAGCCCTCGTGGATCGACTCGGCTTTCGTCGTCCCCCCGCTGGCCTTCCTCGGCTATCTTCTGTCCCTGGTGCGGGAGAGGCCTGGTGGTCTCTGGGCCTGCATCCTGATCCATGCGGCCAACAACAGCGTCGCGATCCTCCTCAAGCTGCAACCATGGAACTGAGCCCCGAACAACGGGAACATGCCTTCCGCCCCTTCGACAATATGAAGGGCCTTCTCCACGAAACACCCGAAGGGGCTTTCGTGGCCAACAACGCCATCGTCTGTGGTGACGTGCATCTTGCCAAGGACGTCAACGTCTGGTTCACGACCGTGATCCGAGCCGATGATGAGCCCATCCGCATCGGTGAGGGCACGAACATCCAGGACGGCTGCGTGCTCCACGTCGACATCGGCTTTCCGCTCGCGATCGGTAGCTATGTCTCGGTGGGGCACAAGGCCATGCTGCACGGATGCACGATTCGCGATGGTGCTCTCATCGGGATGGGTGCCATTCTCCTGAACGGCTGTGAGATCGGTGAAGGATCACTCATCGGTGCAGGGGCTCTCGTCCCCGAAGGGATGATCGTCCCGCCGAGATCCCTGGTCCTGGGATTGCCAGCGAAGGTACGCGGCGAGGTCACTGAGGCACAGGTCCGTCGGATCCGCTTTGGCGCCAGGCACTACATCGAACGTGTGCAGACCTATCTCCCTTGATTCGTCCCTCTCTGAGAAGCTCCATGAATTGCAAGATCGCTCCCTCACTGCTTTCCGCCGATTTCGCCAGGCTCGGTGAGGAATTGGCCCGGGCTGAGGCTGCCGGGGCGGACTGGCACCATGTGGATGTCATGGACGGGCACTTCGTGCACAACATCACCATCGGCGTTCCCGTGGTGAAATCCTTGAAGGCCATCGCGAGCATCCCGCTCGATGTCCATCTCATGATCACGGATCCATGGCGACATGCCGAGGCCTTCCTCGAGGCCGGCGCGGACATCCTCACCTTCCATGCGGAGACGCTCTACATGGGGGAGGCCAGGCCCTTGATCGCGCAGATCCATGCGGCCGGTGCGCTTGCGGCATTGTCGATCAATCCCGAGACGAGCGAAGAACTCGTCCTGCCCTATCTCGAAGAGCTGGACATGGTGCTCGTCATGAGTGTCCGACCAGGATTCGGTGGGCAGAGTTTCCGGGAGGATGTCCTCATCAAGGTCCGGCGTTTGCGTGAGGAGCACGGGTTCGCGGGCGATATCCAGATGGATGGGGGCATCTCGCGGGATTCCATCGCGGCATGCGCAGAAGCCGGTTGCAATGTTTTCGTGGCGGGCTCGGCCCTCTACGGTGCTGCGGACATGCAGAGCGAGATCGAAGTCTTCCGGGAGCAGATTGCTGCATCTGCAAAGTCTTGATGGGAAAGGGCTTGCCTCGTGAATGTGGGCTTCGGCCCGCGGCCCCGTCCATGGTATAACCAGCGCTCGAAAAGCACGCCCACCGAAACGAGATTGGAGAGAGAGATGGCCTGGACACGCTTCGGCAAGAAAAAGGACATGCCCGGCGGCCTCTGGATCAAGTGCGAGAGTTGCGCTGCCATGATCTTCCGCAAGGAGTTCTCGGCCTACCGACTCTGCCCTTCCTGTGGCCATCACTTCGGCCTGGTCGGAATGGAGCGGGTCGACTTGACCGTGGACAAGGGTAGCTTCGAGGAGCTTTGGTCTGACTTGAAGACGATCGATCGCCTTCAGTTCGTGGACCGGCAGCCCTATACCGAGAAGCTTGAGAAGGCCATCAAGAAGACCGGGCGTAACGAAGCCATGATCACGGGTGTGGCCAAGATCCATGGCATGGAGGTGGCGTTCGGAGTCATGGACTTCTCGTTCCTGGGCGGATCCATGGGGGTCGTCGTCGGCGAGAAGGTCACTCGACTGGTCGAAGAAGCCAAGAAGCGCTCCATCCCCCTCCTGATCTTCTGTGCCTCGGGTGGCGCGCGCATGCACGAAGGAGCGCTCTCGCTGATGCAGATGGCCAAGACCTGCGGCGCGCTCAAGCAGTTCGCAGACGAAGGTGGTTTCTACATCTCGATCCTGACCGATCCCACGACGGGTGGCGTCACTGCGTCCTTCGCATCGGTGGCTGACGTGATCCTCGCGGAGCCCGGCGCGCTGATCGGATTCGCTGGCCCCAGGGTCATCGCCACGACGCTCAAGCAGGAACTCCCGAAGGGATTCCAACGCTCCGAGTTCCTGCTGGAGAAGGGACAGGTCGACCACATCGTGACACGTGAGAAGATGCGCTATGAGCTGGGCCGCATCCTGGCCTACGCCACGGGTGGGGACGCAACGGCAATCCTCCAGGAAGAGGACGCAGCAGAACTCGCCGGTTCCTGAACCCGAGTCGTAGATCCATGTTGCAGTACGCAGGTCGGCGGATCCTCGGAATGATCCCGCTGCTATTCCTGGTGATCCTGACGATCTTTCTGCTGATCCGTTCGGTTCCCGGAGATCCGGCACGGAACCTCCTGGGGGACAAGGCGACTCCGCAGGAGATCGAACGGGTGACCGAGGAACTCGGTCTCAACGAGCCCTTGATCGTGCAGTTCGGGATCTACTTCAGTAATCTACTGCAAGGAGATCTGGGGCGGAGCTACCTCAAGGACCAGGCGATCTCGGTGGAGATCGGGGAGAGGTTTCCGGCCACCTTCGAATTGGCCACGGCTGCCATGTTGCTCGCCACGTTCTTCGGGCTGCTGGCGGGCATCCTCTCCGCGGTCTTCCGTGGCAAGTGGCTGGATTACCTGTCGATGTTCCTCGCCCTGGTGGGGGTATCCGTGCCTGTGTTCTGGCTCGGCATCATCCTCATCATGTTCCTCGGAGGCAATCATCCCTTCCCTTCTGCCGGAAGGGTGGATTGGGGAGCGCATCACGCCTACGAACCAGGATCGGAGTTCTACATCCTGGATTCTCTGCTCCACGGTGACTTCGCAATGACCTGGGAGTTGCTACGGCATCTCTTCCTGCCAGCGATCGCCCTGGCCACGATTCCGATGGCGGTCATTTCGCGTATGACGCGCAGCAGTCTGCTGGAGACCTTGCATCAGGATTACGTACGCACGGCCCGGGCCAAGGGTGTCGATGAGCGACGCGTCGTCCTCAAGCACGCCCTGAGGCCGGCGCTGATCTCGGTCATCACTGTGCTCGGCCTGCAGTTCGGAGTGCTTCTCGCGGGTGCCGTCCTGACGGAGACCGTCTTCACCTGGCCAGGCCTGGGGACCTTCATCGTGGATGCGGTCAATGAGCGGGACTACAACGCCGTGCAAGGGGGTGTGCTCGTGATCGCGGTAGGCTTCATGGTCTGCAACCTACTGGCCGATCTGTCCTACGCCTGGATCGATCCCAGGGTCAAGCTGTGACCCTGATCTCGTCCAAGTCCTGGAGGATGCTGCGGAGCAATCGCACGGCCCTGGTGGGCCTGTGCATCGTGACAGGTCTTCTCCTGGGCAGCCTCCTGATCCCCTTGCTCTCCAGCGCTTCTCCGGACTCACAGGACTTCGAGCGCTTTCTGTCGCCGTCCTTCCAGCATCCGTTTGGGACCGACGCCCTGGGACGTGATCTCTTCCTTCGGACCTTCGCGGGCGGACGCATCTCGCTCTTCGTCGCCTTCGTGGCCGTGGGCTTCTCCCTCCTGATCGGCGTGCCCATGGGTTTGATCGCAGGCTATGCCGGAGGCAAGGTCGAGAGTCTCATCATGCGCTTTGTGGATCTGATGCTGTCCTTTCCGAGCATCCTCTTGGCCATCGTCCTGGTCACGGCTTTTGGTGGGGCCAGCCTGCAAAGCCTCGTTCTCTCCGTAGGCATCGTCGGCATCCCGCAGTTCGCCCGGCAGACACGCGGTGAGGTCCTCTCTCTCCGCGAACACGAATACGTCCTCTCCGCCCAGGCCCTGGGCTTCGGTCATGTCCGCATCTTGCTCCGTCACATCCTGCCCAACGCCATCGCCCCCTTGACCGTCCTCTCGACGCTCCGCATTGGGACTGCAGTCCTCGAAGCCGCCGGCCTTTCCTTCCTCGGTCTCGGTGTCGAAGTTGGCACCGCCGAGTGGGGCGTGATGATCAAGGATGCCCGAGAGTTCATGTCCCAATCCCCCTGGTTGGCGATCTTCCCCGGCCTCGCCCTCTCCATGACGGTGCTGGGCTTCAACCTGTTTGGCGATGGTCTTCGCGATGTCCTGGATCCAAAGCAGGTAAGAAAGGGCTAACCGGGATGATTCGTGCGCCAAGCTTCTTGGCGCACGAATCATCCCGGTTAGCCGACAAGCCACGAGCCTGCATGCCTTCGCTTCGAAGCGAGACCGTGGTAGCCAGTCGGGGCGGAACCACGAAGAAGCAGCTCTCCTGTTCCAGGTCAAGGAGAAGGGGAGGGCGATCACGAAGATCAAGGAGATCACGAAGGAAGCCTGGCAGACGCATCGAGGTCCTGCATCGATCAGGCTATGCTTCTCAGCCTTACACGCGAACAGGAGTGTTCCACATGACGAAACCGTCCTACGACGTAGTTGTAATCGGCCTCGGGTCGGCGGGGTCCCGTGCAGCGGCGCAGGCGCACGAGGCTGGGGCCAGGGTCCTGGCCATCGAGGGAGGGGAGCAGATCGGTGGACTCTGCATCCTCCGTGGCTGCATGCCAACCAAATCCCTTCTCGAGGTAGCCCACGTGGCCCATGTCGTCAAGGATGCCGGGCGCTTTGGCGTCGCGGTGAAGGGCGAAGTCGAGATAGACTTCGAGTTCCAGATGCAGAGGATGCGTGGCCATGTCGAGCGGTTTCGGAAGGCCAAAGAGAACGGCGTGCGCTCCGTGGGGTACGAGATCGCGATGGGACGTCCCCAGTTCCTGGATCCTCACACCATCCTTCTAGAGGGAAAGAAGATCCAAGCCAAGAGTTTCGTGATCAGCACCGGGTCCAAGGTGTTCGAGCTGCCCTGCTCGGTCGACCCTCAGGCGAGGATCAAGACCAGCGACGACATGTTCCTTCTGGCGGCACCACCCAAGTCGGCAGTCGTTCTAGGAGCGGGACCCGTTGGGGCGGAGTTTGCCCAATGGATGGCGCGCATGGGAACCCAGGTGCACCTCCTCAACCGGTCCCGGCTGGCCAGCAAGCTGGATCCGCTGCTAGGGCAGGAGATCACGAATGCTCTCTCCGAGGAGATGGAAGTCATCGCTCCGGCCCACATCAGCCACATCGAGCCTATCGATGCCGACCGGAGCCGACTGCATGTCGACCTTGCGGAGGGTGGGAGTCGTACACTCGAAGTCGATCTCGTCCTCAACGCCATGGGACGCATCCCCGATCTGGATGGGCTCGACATCGAGAATGCAGGGCTGGGCCTCCAAGGTGGCAAGCTTCCCCTGAACGGGTTCCTGCAGACCAGCCAGGAGCACATCTTCGTCGCTGGTGATGCGGTTGGAGAGGATCTGATCCTGCATGTCGCCACGACCGAGGGCGCCTATGTGGGCCGCAATGCGGCTCGCGTAGCCGGTGTCCTCGACGGCGAGCTGGAAGGATGGGACCCCGAGATCCCCTTTGTGTCCGTCGTGTTCACGGATCCGCCTCTGGCCCTTGCCGGTGATTCGATCCTGAGCCTGGAGGCGAAGGGCACTCCCTATCTGGAGGCCACCAAACGATTCTCCGAGCAAGGTCGCGGCATCACGATGGGGGCCCAGCATGGATGCATGCGCCTTCTGGCCGCACCCGGTGCTGGAGGATCAGGTCGAATCCTCGGCTGCATGATCGTGGGGCCAAGAGCCGACGATCTCATCCAGACCGTCTCGACTGCAATGCGCATGGGCGCAACCGTGCAGCAGTTCCTGACGGTTCCCTGGTACCACCCGACCCTGTCGGAAACCTTCATCGAGGTCGGCCGCACCATCGTGGCCAAGAGCAACGAGTAGAGCGAGCGGGCCCCGCCCCGGATCAGAGGATGATCCGGGTCAAAGGGCTCAGGAGCAAATCCGGTTGCAAACCGACAGCCAGGATGGCCAGTGCCATGAGAGCGATCGCGAGACGCGCCCCCAGCCCTCGAGCTTCGATGGGGCTCTCGTCTTCGGCTGGCAGGAAGAAGGCGTAGACCACGATCTTCAGGTAGTAGTAGACGCCTACCACCGAAGCCAGGATGCCAATGATGGCCAGGACAGGAAGGTCGGCCCGGATCGCAGTCGAGAAGATCTGGAACTTGGCCCAGAAGCCGGCTGTGGGGGGGATGCCCGCCAGGGAGAGGGCTGAGAGAGCGAGCACCGCGGCGGCCATGGGATTGCGCTTCCAAAGACCGCGGATGCCATCCAGCGTCACGGTTCGCGCGTCCTTGCGCTCGAGGAAGGCAATGACCGCAAAGGCGGCCAGGTTGGCCAAGGCGTAGCTGCCCAGGTAGAAGAGAATGGCTCGCACCGAGACGTAGGCCGTCCCCTGTCCGGTTCCTAGGACCATGGAGGAGAAGCCGATCATCAAGTAGCCTGCGTGCGCGATTCCCGAGTAGGCCAGAAGGCGCTTGAGGTTCGTCTGTCTCAGGGCGCCTACATTGCCGACGACGATCGTCAAGATCGTCAGGACCGGGATCAGAGGCAGAATGGCACGCGGGATGAACTTCACGCAGAGCGTCAGGAGCAGGAATGCAGCCGTCTTGGTGCCCGTCGACATCAGTGCAGTGATCGGAGTGGGAGCTCCCTCATAGACATCCGGTGTCCACATGTGGAATGGGGCCACCGAGGCCTTGAAGAACAAGGCGCCGAAGAGGAAGGTCCCACCGATCGCCGCGAGTCCCTCTGGGCCCGCAACCCCCTCATGAGAAATCTGCCCGATGATCGGAATCGTCACGGTGCCGTTACCGGCATAGATGAGCGCAATGCCGTAGAGGAAGAAAGCCGAGGCGAAGGCGCCCAGGAGGAAGTACTTGAGGCCCGCCTCCACGGCTTTCGTTCTCTTGCGTCTTGCAGCCACGAGGACGTACAGGGCAATCGAGAAG
>JAJRTL010000246.1 GCA_024278315.1 Planctomycetota bacterium
CTCTTCTTCGAGGAGGCGGTAGAGGGTGGAGGAGTCCATCTCGTCCTGCAGCTCCTGGTTCTCGAAGATGCGGTCCTCTTCGCCGATGGCCCAGCCGTTCTGGCCGTCGTAGCCCTCGCACCACCAGCCATCGAGGATGCTGAGGTTGAGGCCGCCGTTGAGGGCGACCTTCATGCCACTGGTGCCGGAGGCTTCCAGCGGGCGCGTCGGGGTCATTGAGGAGACTCGCGAGCAGGTCGGGATCACGGAAGAGCAGGTGTGCTCTCTTGTAGGGCGCGAAGCGTCGCGCGAAGCCGATGTAGAGAGCCTTGCCGTCGAGTCCCTCCAGCATGCGGGTCAGGAGGGCGGGACTGTCGCTGCGCTCGATGAAGGCATCTTGGATGCGCTCTTCGACGTGGGCCGCCCCCCCCCGCTGTGAGACACCCATCGGTTGCGCGAGTGCCAGGGGGGACGAGGGGTGCCCACGGATGGGCTTCTGGCCTTGCCCGGCGGTGGGCGATGTCGGTAGGATCGCCTGGCAATGATCCAGAGACGCGCCGACAAGGCGGGAGGAGCGGTTGGAACATGAGCGCAGCTACCCCTCGGAGACCCAGCAGAACGGAGACGACCGAAGAACGGAAGTTGATGGCGCAGCTAGCGGCGGGATTCTCGGATGAGGAGAAGATGCGCGTGCTTTCCTGTGCTCTGCTGACATTGGAGAGGGAAGGTCTGGACCTGCTGGTCACCAGGCTGGGCCAGGAAACGGGCGGAGCGCTGGAGGAGCTGATGGAAGGGCGAGACGGGAAGCCGGAGAGGCCCAAGAAGGGCAAGCCGAAGAAGCGGCAGGCAACCAAGCGGAGGCTAGTGGTCAGTTCTGCCAAGCTCAAGCAGGACTGGGACGGTGCCTGGGCCCAGTGGTGGGACTGCGTCTGGGAATCCACATGCGAAGAGGGGCGGTACATAGAGCAGGACCACCACTGGGAAGCGCCCTACTTGGATATGATCAGCTTGGCGGAGGATCTGGAGACGGCCGCGGCGAAGATCCGGAAGCTGATCGAGCCGGTGTTCGAAGCCGACCTGGATTCGGACTTCAGCATGGCCAAGACCTTCGAGCAGACGGCGGCGGAGGTGGGGGTTGGGTTGCCCGACCACATGGCTGATGCAGGCGGGGATGGCCTTGGATTCGAGCCTCAAGCGACGTACTGCCTTCTCGACTGGGAATGGCGCGCTGCGAGGCGAGAAGGGCTGAGTGGCTACGACTTCCTGGAGCGGATCCGCCGTGTCGAGTGCTCGGCAAACGAGCCGGATCTGGACTCGGAGATCATCGCCGAGTTCATCAATCGGCTCCCCGAGGACGACCAGCAGGCGATCCTGGAAGGGCTCGAGGGGCAGCGCCAGTCGAAGGTATGGGTTGACGTCCTTTCCTCGGTCCACTCGCCTTGGTTTCATCTGCTACAGGATCTGCGCCGCCGCTGGGATCCTCGCCACTATCTCGAATCCTGCCGACAGGTAATCCGAAAGCGCTGGAACCTCGCCTTGCCTGTCCTCGGCGATCTTCGCAAGCGAAAGGACAACGAGGGCGCGATGATGATCGCAGAAGAAGCGATTTCCAGCCTGCTCAACCTCGCGGAAGGAGAAACATGGGACCCCCGGGATTCCCTCCTCTGCAGCAGGCTTTCTCCCTGGCGCGTCGATGGTTTCCATCGTGAGGTTGTCCGGCTGCTTGAGGGATGGCAGAAGAGCGCCCAGGCTCTGGGCCACCACGATCTCGTTTGGGCGCTCAAGATCCAGGCCCTCCTCTGCAAGAAGGCCATCGACTGGGATGCCGTTCTGGACCAGTTCCAGAGCCACCCTTCGCCAGAGCTTGAAGCGCTGCACGAGCGGCTCTCCTCTCAGTGGCGGGAGCTGCTCAGCAGCAAGAGCATCGCCGAGGCCCGCGGCCACGACCACAAGGAGCCAGGCCCCCAGCCGCTCACCTGGATCGAAGGGTTGCTAGATGCTCTCGGTAAGGGCCGAGGCCGCAGCGCCGCGTTTCGTCAGTTCATCGAGAGGTGGCTGCAAGAGGTGGAGCGCAAGCCGGATATGCTGCGCCGAGCGCAGTGGGCGGCAGCGCAGCTCAGCCTTGATCTGGGTGCGAACGGCAGGTTGCGCAAGAAATACGCCACCCTGCATGCACTCCTCTCGAGTCTGTGCCAAGAGAAAGGCGAGACTACAGCTGCTCGCCGCCGATGGCTCGAACGCTGCAAGGCAAGCCCCTTGTTCGCCAAGATGATTGCCTTCTGGAAGCGCAATGTGGCGCTGCTTGTTCCCGACCCGGCCTCCACAGACTACGACCGCTGCACCCTCTGGTTGGCCACTGTGCAGGAACTCGACCCTCTCTCGTTTGGACGGATCCTTGCCCAGTGGCAGGTGGCGCATCGCCGACGCCGGAACCTCTGGAAGGCCATGGCGGCTAGAGGCATGGCGATCGAGACTTGGCCTGTATCATGACGGTAGGCTCACTTCTATCCAACGCCGGAGGATTCTCGATGAAGATCGGACGCAACTCACCATGCCCCTGTGCCAGCGGCAAGAAGTACAAGCGCTGCTGTATGGACAAGGGCGTGGAGGCAGACAGCCCCGTGACCGGGATCAAGACCAAGGGTGCACCAGACCC
>JAJRTL010000247.1 GCA_024278315.1 Planctomycetota bacterium
AAGTTTGCCGAAGACGTGCTCGCGCCGATCGCCATCGAGATCGATCGCGACATGCGCTTCCCGGTCGAGACCTTCAAGCAGATGGGGGAGCTGGGCTTCATGGGGCTGCCGATCCACGAGGATCTGGGGGGCGCCGGTCTGGACTACACCTCCTACTGCCTGGCTCTCGAGGAGCTGGCCAAGGTCTGCGGTAGCACGGCACTCTCGCTCGAGGCGCACATCTCCCTCTGCACCTACCTGATCGCCGAGTTCGCGACCGAGGAGCAGAAGAAGAAATACGTCCCGAAGCTGGCCTCCGGTGAGCACATGGGCTCCTTTGCCCTGACCGAGCCCAACGCGGGCTCCGACTCGGGCGGCACGCAGACGACGGCGCGCAAGGACGGCGATCACTATGTGCTCAACGGGCGCAAGGCCTTCATTACCAACGCCAACTACGCCCAGACCTTTGTCGTGACCGCGCGCACCGACCTGAGCGCTGAGGTCGGGACCAAGGGCATCTCGGCGCTGATCGTCGAGCGCGACACGCCGGGCCTCATCATCGAGAAGGGCGAGGAGAAGCTCGGCATGCGCGGCTCGGATTGGGGCAACCTGGTCTTCGAGGATTGCCGCGTGCCGGTCGAGAACCTCATGGGTGAGGAGAACAAGGGCTTCCAGTTCTTCATGAAGACGCTGGATGCCGGGCGCGTGGCCATCGCCGCGCTCTCGCTGGGACTCGCCGAAGGCGCCTTCGAGCGCGCGCGCAAACACGCGCAGGAGCGCATGGCCTTCGGCAAGCCGCTGGCCAAGCAGCAGGCGGTGGCCTTCAAGCTGGCCGAGATGGCAACGCGCATCGAAGCCTCCCGCCACCTCGTGATGCACGGCCTGCGCCTCAAGGATCAGGGCGGCGCCAACTTCGTCAAGGAAGCGGCGATGGCCAAGATCGTCGCCAGCGAATGCGCCAGCTACTGCGCCGACGAGGCCATCCAGATCCTGGGTGGCTACGGCTACACCGCCGAGTACCACGTGGAGCGCATCTACCGCGATGCCAAGCTCTGCGAAATCGGCGAAGGCACCAGCGAGATCTGTCGCCTCGTCGTCTCACGCCAGATCCTGGATCGCTGAGCCGGAGACCAGAGCCGACATGTTGCCCAAAGGCCCCGAGGCGGTTGTCCGCGACCCCGTGGATCTCGACCTCGGGGATCTTCGTGTACGGAGCCTCGATGGGGGCGTGCTGGGCTTCACCGCCAAGGTGGCGCACCGCGAGATCGTCATCTGGCTGGCCGCGCGCCCAGCCCTCGTCGAAGGTCCAGGTTTCTCGGTCCTCATCGACGCAGGCTTCGGCCCCGCCGATCCGATGCGTCGGGAGAAGTTCCGCCTCCAGGACCCGGAGCCCATCGACGAGCAACTCGCAGCCATGGGCCTGCCCGATGGCCCCGACCTCCTGCTCCTGACGCACCTGCACTTCGATCACGCGGGCGGGACGCTCCGGGTCCGTGACGAGGCCCGAGAGGTTCTGCGTTTTCCCAAGGCTCAGATCGCGCTTCATCGCGCCGAGTGGGACGCTGCCATGGCCGACGGTCGAGGCTCGCATCAGGCCGCGCGCATCTCGAAAGCCCTCGACGGCCGAGAGCCTCGCTTCCTCGATCTTGCACAGTCAGCCGACAACCAGCCCTTCCCAGGCATCCACATCGAACTCGTCGAGGGGCACACCGAGGGCCTCCTCGTCATCCGCGCAGAAGGCAGCCATGCTGCCTGCCTGATCCCGACCGACCTCGTCCCCACGCGCCGCTTCCTCGTCCCGCGTCTCGACAAGATCGCGGACCAGGACCCAGCAAAGGCTCTCGAAAGCCGCCAACGCGTGCTCCAGGCCTCAGCCGAGCGCGGTGACCACATCCTCTTCTACCACGACCCTGCTGTCCCGGTGGCGCAGCTGGTGACCACGGACTCGGGGACTCAATTGGTCAGTCGTTGATTACGGCTGAGTGGGGAAGAGATGGGAGACGCCCTTGAGGCGTACAGCATACAACCGGAGAGCTGTTGCGCTCTCCGGTGTGCCGCTGGCGTCCCTGGGGCTAGCCCAGGGCGCGAAGTAGGTTCCGCGGATTGCTGATCATCCTGAGACGATCAGCGCGGTTCGACTACTCGGCCAGCTTGACGTTTTCTGCGCGGGGGCCCTTGGGGCCTTCGCCGACGTCGAATGTGACCTTCTGTCCTTCGCGGAGGTCGTCGTAGGTGGTCTCGACCAAGGAGGACATGTGAAAGAACATGTCCTTCCCGTCTCCTGTATCGATGAACCCGAATCCCTTATCTGTCAGACGCTTGATCGTACCTTCTGTCATGTGTTCCTGCTGGTTCTCTGCGGTGAGGGACGCGGCGTCGTCCCTGCTTCGGTTGGTTTGGATATCGCCGATACCGGAAGACTAGGCAAGCGCGGCGCGCTTTCCAGCGATCTTCCGGATTGCGCGCGATTTTGCCCTCGAGAATTTTCTGGGGCGGGCGGCCTGGGCCGGCCTCGATCGGGATCCAGGAGGGCTCACTCAGGGACTCGATTGGGGATTTGGAGCCCGGGAGGGTACAAAGGGGGGCATGGCGGAGCCCTTCGAGAGACTGTCCCGAGAGATCCTGGTCGCGAATCCATGGCATCGATACTGCCGCGATCGCTACGTCCTCCGGGACGGAAGCGAAGGCGACTACTTCTACGTCGACATGCCGGGATCCTGCGGAATCGTGCCTCTCTTCGCCGATGGGACGACCCTGTTGGTGCAGGTGCGGCGATATCTGCTCGGGGGGTGGCTCTGGGAGTTCCCGATCGGCGGCATGAAACCGGGCGAAGTGCCCTTGGACGTGGCCCAGAAGGAACTCGCCGAGGAGACGGGGCTCCGAGC
>JAJRTL010000248.1 GCA_024278315.1 Planctomycetota bacterium
CTCCTCCTCGCAGGGAAGGGTGGGCGATTAGCTCAGTTGGTTAGAGCACTAGCTCGACAAGCTAGGGGTCACTGGTTCGAGTCCAGTATCGCCCACCACCACTTTTCCTACACTGCACCATCCGCCAGGGTCGGCGAGCCGTGTAGACAGGGAATCGGAACCTTGCGAGGCCGCAGGTTTTGCTGGCCTGCTCGTGGACCCAGCTCCGTGCGGCTTCGATCATAAGCTGCAGTCCCTTCACAACGGACTGGTGGAGGGACCAGCCCTCTCTGCGGTCATTGACCCTCCGGGTGTCGTCATTGAGTTGCTCTTCCAGTTCGGCGAGCCTGACCTACCAGACCTTGCCCAGAGAGGTAAGGAGTTCCCACGACCCCCATTTCCCTGGATGAGCATAGGACTTGAGATTGACGATCTGCACGATCCTCGCCTTCTGAGTCCCAGTCAGGAAGCCATCAGGGAGAACATGGCACTGGAGATCGAAGAACACTCGCCCCGATCCAGAAGTTCATCCAGCCTCTTCGAGGCGGCCACATGTTTCCCACTCTTGAGCGCAAGGAGGCAGAGGCCGCTATTGAGCAGGTCCAGTTGCTCCCTGAGGGCCGGTGCGGATCCAAAGGGCCGCGCAATAAACAACTTCACCTTCAGGACGGACCTCGTCGCCCAGGTCGACCTCGAACATGGGTGCGCGGATGGATGCACGGACCAAGGCGGAAGGCGAGACGATCTCTTTGGGTGAATCCATGGCGGCGGGGTTCAGTGGGTCTCCAGCCCCCTTCAGTGATCTTTTCGAGTGGTTCCGTAAGAGCAGTCCTGGCGAGGAACAGGCAGTCCAGGGCACAGTTTCGCATGCCGTCAGCGCGGTGGCCAGGGTGCGGAGCACGGTCGAGAAGCGAATGCCAGGTCAGCAGAAAGACCCTCCCTGACTCCGACCGACTACGATCCACGGGACTGGGCATGGATGTTTGGCGCTGTCATCGCTGGTACGTGGGCGATAAAATCCCGCTCATGCGAAAACTGATCACCGTCGTGTTTCTCGCGACTGCTTGCAACTCCGCGCCGCAAGGAGCCTCGGACCACTTCTACCTCGACAAGCAAGCGACCGAGCATGCTGCGGAGTGGAGCTACGAGGGGGAGACGGGTCCTGACCATTGGGGAGACCTGAGTCCCCAGTACCGGTTGGCCACGACTGGCAAGATGCAGTCACCCATCAACATCGACACGCACACGGTGAAGATCGAGGATCTGCCTGAGCTTGAGCTGCACTACGGTGGCGAAACACCGGACTTCGTCAACAACGGTCATACGATCCAACACAACCAGGAGAATGACGGCAGCGAACTCATCGTCGGAGGCAAGCACTATCGACTGGAACAGTTCCACCTGCACGCTCCCAGCGAGCACACGATCGATGGCCGTCTCCTGCCCCTCGAAATCCACGTCGTGCACAAGGCTGCCGACGGAGAGATCGCGGTCATTGCGGTGTTCGTCGAAGAAGGAAAATCCTCGGCCGCTCTCAAGCTCATTGCGGACGCCCAGATCCCCGATCACAAGGGCGATACGGGTAGCTTGAAGCAGCCCATTCTCATGAGGCATCTGCTCCCGGTCGAGCCCCACTACTACACCTATCGAGGTTCCTTCACGACACCACCTTGCACCGAGGGTGTGCGCTGGTTCGTGCTCAAGCATCGTCTTGAAGCCACGGGACCTCTGCTGCGCAAGATGGCCGATGCCCTGAAGAACAACCACCGCCCCGTCCAAGCTCTCAACGGACGCGTCGTACGAGGGCACTGACTCTCGCCAAGCCTCTTCTTCGGGAAGGAAGAAGAGGAGAATCGTCTGGTGGAAGAAAAGAAAACTGCTGGCGCTCCCGCCCTGCCTGAAGCCGGAGCGGACAAGTCCCCGCCATGGCATGGGCACATCCTCCAGGCCCACTGATGACCCGATCAAAGGCCCATGAGCGGACCACTGATGGCGCGTGAAGCCGTCAAGCTCTCCAGCCCATCCGTTCGAAAAAGAGGCGGGAAGAGATCAGGGCTGACCTGACCATTTCGAAAGGGTTCGCTCTGCACAGGGTCTCCGGGGGATTCGCTCTCCCAGAGTGAAACACCACTGGATCAGGTGATCACACGATGCTCGAAGAGCTCAGGACAAGAGAGGGAGATCCTCTACGGATCGGCATGGCAGGAGCTGGCGCCATGGGTCAGGGTATCGCCTGGCAAATCCACATCACTCCGGGCATGGAACTCGCATTCGTGACGGACATCGATCTCGACGCGGCTCGAAAAGCCGTCGAACAGATCGGACTCGTCCCGGTCGAGGCAGACCGGGATGAGCTGCCCATGTTGTCCGAGGGGCAGGTCCTGATCGGAACCGACACGCTGTCCATCCTCCATTCGGAGCAGGCTCGAGGTCTGGATGCCTTCGTCGAAGCCACCAACTCGATCGGCAACGCGGCAGATTACTGCTTGGCAGCCATCGAGGCGGGGATGCACGTCATCCTGATGAACGCCGAGGTGGATCTCCTCTTTGGACTCCTACTCCAGGAAGAAGCCAAGAAGCATGACGTCGTCGTGACCAGCGATGCCGGCGATCAGCACGGAGTCATCATGACCATGATGCGCGAGATCGAGATGTGGGGCTTCGACATCGTGCAGGCTGGCAACATCAAGGGTTTCCTGGATCGTTACGCCACACCTGAGTCGATCCGCGAAGAGGCCGCCAAACGTAACTTGAGTGTCGTGCAATGTTGCGCTTATACGGACGGTACCAAGCTCAACATCGAGATGGCCCTCATCAGCAACGCAACCGGCCTGCTCCCCTATGTGGATGGAATGGAAGGGCCTCGCTGTGACAACGTGCATGAGGTCATGAAGCTCTTCGACTTCGATGCCTATCAGGGGCAGGGCCGCGTCGACTATATCCTGGGCTCGGAACCGGGTGGAGGCGTCTACCTCGTGGGACGTTGTGACTCGAAGTTCCAGCAACCCTACCTCGAGTACTACAAACTGGGCATGGGCCCCTACTACCTCTTCTATCGCCCCTACCACCTCTGCCATCTGGAGACGACGCGGGCCATCGCCGAGGCCTGCCTCCATCAGCGAGCGATCCTCCGACCTGACCGCGGACGCGTATCCGATGTATACGCCTACGCCAAGCAGGATCTGAAGGTCGGGCAATCCATCGAAGAGGGGATCGGAGGCGCCGAATGCTACGGGCTCATCCGACCCTGTGCGGATGCCGATCCCGAGGACTGTGTTCCGATCGCCGAGCTCGAAGGCGAGCCTGGCAGACTCCCTCGTCTACTCAGGGAAATCCCCAAGGACCAGGCGATCCACCGCCAGGACATCGAGTTCCCAGACGTCGCGTTGCGCCGCATCCTACGCGGACAGCACTAGCAGACTTGACAGGAGCATCTGTGCAGAAGCCAACCCAGACCCAAAAAGCTTCGGCACGCAGACGCCGCCCCAAGGGCAAACGCAGAGCCACTCATCCACAGGCAAGTATGGACCAGGTCGTCATCCTGGGAGCAGGCTGCTCTGGCCTCTATGCCGCCCTGAAGCTGGCTCGTGCGGGTGTGAAGGTAGTCGTCCTTGAGAAAGAGGCGATCCCCGGAGGCCTGGCTCGGGGCACCAGGCATGGCGACAACCATTACGACCTGGGTGTCCACATGCTCCACGCCTTCGACCAGGAGGTCTTCGAGGACATGTGCGAGATCATGGGCGATGAGAGGATCGAAGCCCCCCTCAACGCCAAGATCAAGTGGGCAGGCGGCTTCTACCGCTACCCCTTGCAGTTCGGCGAACTCATCAAGGGCATCCCCAAGCTGGAGCTGATCCGCTGCTCGCTAGGTCTGCTTTTCTACCCCCTCTGGGGCAGGATCTGGAAGAAGAAGCCCAAGAACGCCGAGGAGGCACTCATCCAACTGTACGGGCGTCCGCTCTATGAGTTCTTCTTCGAGGATTTCACAACGCGCTATTGGGGCTTCCCCCCAGCAGAGCTCTCCGCAACCTTCGTCACGACCAAGATGCCGCGGCTCTCGGCCGTAGACGTCATCAAGAAGCTCCTGTCCACGATCGGGATCAAGGACCACTCTCTGCGAGCCGTCGAGACGGCCTTGGCCGAGGAGACGCTGCACTATTCACGGACCGGGGCCGAGAGCATGCCACGTCTTCTGGCACGAGAAATCGAACGGCTCGGCGGTCGTGTCCTCACCGAGGCCGAAGTTCAATCTGTACATCGCAGTGGCGATCGTGTGACCTCCGTCTCCTACCGTGAGAGCGGTTCGGATGGCAAGATCTGCCGCATCGAATGCGACCACCTGATCTCGACGATTCCGATTCCCGACTTCATCAGATCCATGAATGGATCCGTCCCCCCACCGGTTCTCGCGGCCGCAGATAAGCTCCGCTACAAACCCATCGCCGTCTACGGGCTTCTCGTCAAGAAGGAGCGTGCGCTGGATGCACTCTACGTCTACTACCGCAAACGCTGCTTCCACCGCGTGGGCGAACCCAAGAACGCGGGACTCCTCGTCCATCCCAGCGACCACACCGTACTGATCGTCGAAACCACCTGTGAGATCGACGGACCCAAGTGGAAGGGCGAGACTGAGTTTCTCGAACGGATGGTATTGGATCTGGAGGCCGAGGGGATCTGCACGCAGGAGGACATCGTGGAGTCCCACCTGCAGAAGGCCACACATGGCTACCCGATCTTCGCGTTGGGCTTCGAACCACATCTGGATCTGGTCCGGGAATACATCGCCGAGCTGGACAACGTATGCTCGGTGGGCCGCCAGGGCGGATTCTGCTTTCCCAACATGCACGGCGCGATGCGCATGGGTGCGGTGGCCGCCGAGAAGATCCTGGACAAGATGGTCCACGTGCCAAGCCCAGCCAACCAAGCAGCGGGAGACTAAAGGCTTCCCATCATGTGTGGCATCTTCGGCTTCTCAGGGTTCCATGACCCAGATTGTCTGCGCGCCATGTCGCGCCGATTGCGTCATCGGGGTCCCGACGGTGAGGGGGTCCTCGAGACGGAGCACTTCTCCTTCGGCAACAGGAGGCTGGCGATCATCGACATCGAAGGTGGTGATCAACCCATCTACGATGAGACGGGCAGACTTGCTGTCATCCAGAACGGGGAGATCTACAACTACATCGAGTTACGAAAGGAGCTCATTGCACGCGGACACCGATTCCGTACGGACTCCGACACCGAGGTTCTCGTGCACGGATACGAAGAGTGGGGTCGGCACATCGTTGACCATCTAGAGGGCATGTTTGCCATCGCCATCCATGATCTGGATAGCGGAGAGACCTTCTTCGCGAGGGACCACTGCGGACAAAAGCCCTTCTTCTATTGGTCCCAGGGCGACAAGTTCGTATTCGCTTCCGAGATCAAGGCCCTCCTCGAATGCCCCCTTGTGAAGCGCGCACCTGACCTCGAAGCCCTCGACGCCTATCTCTGTCTCCGTTACGTGCCCGAGCCCAGGACAATGTTCGCGGGCATCTCCACCCTCCCCGCAGCGCATCACCTGATTCTGAAACGATCAGGTGAGTTCGTCATCGAGAGGTATTGGGCACCAACGATCCAACAGGAGCCGCAACATCGATCCGACGGAGACTACCTCGATGAACTCGACACGGTCTTCCAGCGCGCAATGGAGCTTACGGTGCGCTCCGATGTCCCAGTCGCCAGCTACCTCAGTGCGGGTGTCGACTCCTCGATGATCGCCAAGGTGGCACACGATCTGAATCCAGATCTGCACACGTTCTCGTTTGGCTTCCGTTCTCCCATCGACGAGACACGCGCGGCTGCAGAGACCGCCCGCCTGATCGGCAGTCAGCACCATGACGTCCATCTGGCAGCCGAGGATTTCGGCAATCTGGCCAAGGTCATCTACCAGATGGACGTTCCTGTCGGTGACCCCATCATCCTTGCCTTCGACAAACTGGCAACCACTTGTGCCGAGGGTTTCAAGGTCGTGCTCTCGGGTGAGGGTGCGGATGAGATCTTCGCTGGCTACCCTTTCCACAAGATCATGCAACTCGTGGATCGTTACCATCGGATTGTGCCCGGCTTCCTTCACTCTGGCATAGCCATGCCCCTGCTCCGGCAAACACCCATCGGGATCTTGGACCGCGCCTTTCCCTTTCCCGCCTATCTAGGTCGGAGCGGGAAGCTGCGCCTCGTCGAGTTCCTGGAGCAATACAGAGGACGTTCACTGAGAGAGAACTACTTTTCGCTCAGGACCCTTTGGGGAGAACAGGATCGCCGATCTCTCTACAGCGAGGCCTTTCGCGAGAGAGCCACATCGGACTGGATCTCCAAGACGGATTCGACATCCGGAGGTTTCCTGGACCGGCTGCTCCGATTGCAATTCGACGAGTGGCTCCAGGACTGGGCCATCATCCGTCAGGAGAGGAACACGATGGCCCACTCTCTCGAGCTGAGGCTGCCTTTCCTGGACAAGAAACTCTTGGAGTTTGCCTTCCGGCTTCCTCCTAGGCTCAAGGCCAAGCGGCTCCAGGATAAGATCATCGAACGTCGCCTGGCTCGGCGAATGCTCCCGCGAGAAGTCGTCAAGCGACCCAAGAACCCCTTCTTCATGCCCATGGAATTCTTTTTCGAGAATCCCGAGATCCAAAAACTCATCGATCTGACACTCAACGAGACGCAAGTGAGATCTCGTGGGTACTTCGATCCTGAGACCGTCAGCCGGCTCGTTCAAGGCATGGATCGTCGGGACTTCATGGGCCTCAAGCAGGTCATGTCCTTGGTCATCCTCGAGCTCTGGCACATGATCTACATGGATGAGACCATCCTCTTCGATTGAGATCGATCAGGGCTCGGTCGGGGGTGCCCTCCAGGCATACACTCAGCATCGTCGGGTGGTATTCCCGGGCAGCAACCACGAATCTGTCTCGATCAAGAGACACCATTGGGTGATTCGTGCCTAGAATCTCCTGCATGAATCCACTCCTGGCCTTGGCGTCCTCGTTTCTGGTGCTTCCCCTGATGGCCCAACAGATTCCTCCGAAGAAGGACAAACCCTTTCCACTCCTGCGCTTCCCGGTCTTGGGTGGCAAGAAGGGGGAAACCAAGACGCTTGGGGATTGGAAGGGCAAGAACGTCCTGTTGATCCAGTTCGCTTCCTGGTGAGCGGGTTGTCGACGCAAGGTGCCCGTGTGGTACCAGAACCTGAAGGAGCTTCAGGACGAAGGCAAGATCCAGATCGTGGGATTGATCCAAGAGCAACATCCAGATCGCTGCCGACTCTTCATGGAGTGGAAGAAACTCGAGTTTCCGATCCTCGTGGATTCGCTGAACCGCCTCGAGGTCACAGGCATCCCGATGATGTGGGCTCTGGCTGATCAATCACTCGTTATCGAGACCAGACCCAAGCTGGACTGGATCCAGGGTGAGTTCCTCGAGATGGCCTATCCCGCCATGATCATCGACAACCCTGCGCCCAAGGAGAGTCGCGCTGTCCAGCACTACCTGAAGGAAGAGTGGACCCAAGCCATCGCCGCCTTCTCCCTGGAGGTGAATGCAGCCAGCGTCCAGGACCCCGAGGATGGGCGACCTTTCTTCCGGCTGGGCTGTGCCTACCGCGCGCGTCACGACAGCGAGGATCGCAAAGCTGGTGACTTCCAAAGGGCGATCGAGAACTGGACACGAGCGATTGCCCTGGATCCTGGCAACTACATCTTCCACCGAAGACTCCAACAGTATGGGCCCCGCCTCATGAAGCCCTACCCCTTCTACAACTGGGTGGCACAGGCACGTCGCGAGATCCAGGAGCGCGGCGACAAGGTGCCTGCGCTTCGTGTGGAGCCACGTGGGTCGGAGTTGGCGGATCGATCCAGGAAAGCGATCGAAGCGAGCAAGGACCAGGAAGCCAACCCGGATCCGAAGAAAAATATGCCCCAGGACGAGAAGGGCTACATCCAGATCGACACGGTCGTGGCTCCCTATCCGGCAAGAGCAGGAGGATCCGTAGCAGTGCACATGGACTTCCGCCCCAACAAGAAACTCGGTACGACCTGGGACAATGAGGGTGGCCCGTTGCTGATCTGGTTGGAGCGCGGTGAGGGGTTCACTCTGGCCAAGCAGCTGTGGAAGTCTCCCCTTCCGGGCGCAGCCAGTAGCTCCGAGGACCGCGTCCATGACTTCGAGATCGGTCTTGCCGACGCCAAGATCCACGGCAAGCGAACGGTCAAGGGCTACGCCATCTACTTCGTCTGTGAGAAAGATAGCGGGCTCTGCACCTTTGCCCGTCAGGACTTCGAAATCGAGATCCCCTACCTCCAAGCACGTCCGCGGAGGAGCAAGGGGGGCCGCTGATCTGGACCACACGCGTTCAGGATAAATCGGGTCGACCTTCGATCCCTTGCCTGTATAGAGTGGTCCCATGCAGAGAAGCGAACGGACCAGCCCCATCTACACGCCGGACAGTGGACCTCCCCAGGGAGCGCGGCCCTCGCCTGTGATCTTGGAGAAGATCGGCGAAGAAGGTGTGTTTCGCATGCTCTCGGATCTCTACAAGAAGCTTGAGCACTCCCCTATCCGTGGCATGTTCCCTGAGGACATGGAGCTGGCCTCCCGAAAGTCGGCAGCGTTCTTCGTGCAGCTCCTGGGCGGGCGCCCCTTGTTCAGCGAGGTCTATGGACCACCGCGCATGAGACAGCGCCATCTCCCCTTCGAGATCGATGAGGATGCCAGGAACACATGGCTGGCCTGCTTCGCGGAGGTACTCGAGGGCGCAGAGACGGCCTACGGATTCCCATCCGAGCATATGGCAGGCTTTCGCACCTTCCTGGATCTTTTCTCGGCCTGGATGGTCAACAAGCTGGATCGCTGATCATCGTCATGGCCTTATCACGGATGATTCATGAGATCGTGGTGAGCAAATGCGAGATTGGCGCAGCCGAGCTCGTTTTTGCGGTCTGACGAGCGCATTTCGAGTTCAGGACGGCTGCGCGAGATATGAGGCGACCCAAGAGGATCGTCGAATCGAAGCAATGCCGAGCGAACCGATAGGTTCGCGGTCCTGGACCGAAAGACGCCGTCAGACGCATCGAGGTCATGAATCGTTCGGGTTAGAAACCGAACTGGAGTTGTAGACGGAGCAGGAACTGTCCGTCGTCCGCTGTCGGCAGGTATCCCAGCCCGGATCCTGTAGGTACGATCGTGCTGCTGATGGAGTCCAGGACATAGCTGGTCTCCAACGTGAGCTTGTATCTGTTCGTGAATGTGAAGGGAAGGAAGTTCAAACCGAGTGTCACCGAGTTGAAATTGTCGAGGCTTCCCGGCTGATTGCCCGGAGAGATCCAATCGTACCGTCCGTACAGCGCGGCCTTCTCCGTGAAGAACCAGCTCGCCTGTGCCAGGAATCCGTAGTTCTGGAAGTCCGGACCATTCTGGGGAACGATGTACCTCCACGAGCCATACACAAGCGTCTGCCAGCCGTCCCCGTTGCCGCTTAGATCTGCGGGACCAAGGCACCCTTCCGGGGAATGGTCGCTGCGCTCTTCCGCGTGGATTCGAAGAGTGCACCGACTCCGATCATCCAGCCCTGAGCTCGCCCAGGACGCCCAATGAGGTCATCCCATACCCCCCAGTCCTCGCCCACCGGCATCCACTCGAAACGGCCCGAGATGGCATAGTCGGCCGTATCGCTGTTGTCGATGTCACTCTTGCCACCGGAGGCTCCGTTGCTCAGTGCCAACCAGAATCGATGATCCTCCTCCTGTCGAAAGGCCTGTGCTCCCAGGGACGTCCCCACACCAAAGGTGTAGTCGTTGGGTGAATATTCCGCACCGAGTACATCCAACCCGAACATCCAATCCTCTCTGGAGAGGGCGAGGAAGAGCTCACCCGCCCGAAGTGCCCAGCCCTTCTCGAAGTTCC
>JAJRTL010000249.1 GCA_024278315.1 Planctomycetota bacterium
AGACCATCGTCTGCGTGGCGACCTCATCGGGCGTACCCTTCTTGAGATGGCCGTAGATGCCCGAATAGGCGCCTTCGGTGTTCTCTCGGCAAATCAGCATGTCGACGTCTTCGGGCCCCTTGTCCTTGAGCGGACAGAAGCGGGAGTCGTAGAGCTTGATCGGCCTCAAGTTGACGTAGAGGTCGAGCTTGAAACGAAGGCCCGCGATGATCGCGAACTCGAGCTTGCCTACTTCGATGCGCGGGTCGCCGATGGCGCCCAACAGAACAGCATTCATGTCACGAATGCGATCCATGGCCGCGTCGGGCATGGTCTCGCCAGTCTCGAGATAGTGGTCGGCACCATAGGGCATCATCTCCCTCTTGGTGTCGAAGCCGTAGACCTCCTGACAGGCGTCGAGGACCTTGAGTCCTTCGACGACGACTTCTTCTCCGATGCCGTCTCCAGCGAGACAGGCGATGTCATAGACCTTGCTCATGGTCTTGGATTCTCCATTCCAGCCGGTGGGCACCGGCCCTTGTCGTGTTGCGTGTGGTTCGTGGTTGGTCTCAGTCGCGCGGGAGGAGCCGGTAGGCTCGGAAAGACTCTCGCTCGATGATTTGGATCTTGGCGCCCTTCTCCAGCTCTGCGAGCAGCCCGGGCCGTTGCTCGGCCAGCCGGTCGTAGAAGTGGTCGGTGAAAAAAAGCAGGGCTCTCTGGCTGTGCTGGAGGAAGAGAGCCGCAAGGCCAGAGTCGGCCTCCCGCAAGAGCTTCGTGGCCTGCTCGTCCGTCAGCCCCTCCGGGCGTACCCAGGGACCCGGCACGAGGGAAGGCCCCAGCACGGTTTCGAGCCGCAGATCATACGAGAGGTGCGCCCGGCGGAAATAGTCGTCCACCACGAAAAGGACCCGTTCTCCCTGACTTCGCTGCGTAGCCACGGCCTCGCCGGCCTCATCGGACCAGGCCTGGAGCGTCTGGGCCTGGGGATCCCGGGTCGTGCCGACGCCCAGGGCCAGGACGAGGACCTGGATGGCCAGGGCGAGCTCGAGTGCGAAGACGGTCCGACGCTGGAGGGTCGGCGGAAGCCCCCAGGCCACGGAGAGGGCCGCCACGGGCAGGAAACCAATGAAGTAGGCCCCGTGCTCGGTCCATCCGAAGAGCAGGCCGAAGAAGAGGTAGAAACCAAGCGTCAGCAAGGCCCCGAACAAAACGCCGCTGCGCTCGGTCCAGCGGACGGGCAGGAAGCAGAGCCAGGCCAACCAGAGGCCTGGCGCCGGGAGGAAGAAGGCCTCGACCAGCCATCCGAACCAGAAACTGGGCGCGGGCGCATTCTCGAAGATCCGGGCGAGATGGATGCCAACCAGATCCAGGACGGGGGCCTCGGGCTCGCCGTAGACATCGCGATAGAGCCAGACCCGAACGGAACGACTCGTCAGCATCCAGGTGCAGGGCGCGATCAGGATCGGCACGAAGGCCAGGACGCGCTCCTTTCCGACTCCCACCAGCAGGGGCAGCTGACCGTTGCGGGTCCAGACCAGGAAAGCCAGGAAGGGGTAGAGCAACCAGCCTGACTCATGACTGAGCGGCGCCAGCAGACCGATCAGCCCCACCAGCAAGGCTGCGCCCCAATCGTCGCGCTCGGTGAGCGGCAGGACCAGCCAGAACATCAGCGCCACGCAGGCCAGATGGAAGGTGTGGACCTCGACGGTGGCCGCGAAGAAGAAGAGCAGCGGTGTCGTGAAGACCAGGAGGAGGATCAAGCGGCGCGCCTGGGCCTCGAGCGGGATCCGCGTCAGGGTGAGGTAGATCAGCGCCAAGGCGAGGCCGGCAGAGATCGCCGAGAACAAGAAGGCGGCGGAGCGGTCGTCGATCCCCACCCATCCCGCAATGCGCACGAAGCCGACCAGGGTCGGTTGGTAGAGCAGGTGGAAGCTCGACAGCAGACCCTGGCGCGCGTAGTCCAGGATCAGGATGCCGTCACCGTAGGGCGAACGCGGAGCGATCACGAAGTAGGCGAAGGTCGCGACGAGGAAGATGGCCGACGCGATCCCGAGGCGCCGCGCACGACCTGGGTCCGTGTCGCTCGCCTCGTCGCCCATCAGGCGCTCGCGACTCCCTCGAGCACGGTCTCGGGCGCGACGATGTAGCCGGCCACGGCCGATGCCGCCACCGTGTAGGGGCTGGCCAGGTAGACCTGTCCAGGTCCCGAGCGACCGGGGAAGTTGCGGTTGATGGCAGAGATCGTGACCTGCTCGGCCTTGTCGCTGACGCCGGGCCCGGCCTTGATGCAGGCGCCACAGCTCGGATCGATGAGCTCGGCACCCGCCTTCTCGAAGAGCTCCACGTAGCCCATCTCGATCGCGTAGTCGCGGATCTCCTGGCTGCCGAACTGGATGTAGAGCTTGACCTCGTCAGCGACCTTGTTGCCATCCTCCATCGCGCGCCGGAGCACGGCCGCATACATGTCCGTGTCGGCCTTCTTGCCGCCCGTGCAGGATCCGCCGTAGGCGATGTCGATCTTGACGCGGTCGCCCAGCTCGGAGATCGCCACGCCATTGCGCGGGTCGCCAGGCGTGGCCACCATGGGCTCGAGCTCGGAGAGGTCTACAGTGAAGCTCTTGTAGTAATGGGCGTCGGGATCGGAGGTGACGATGCGCGCGCGCAGCTCCTCGACGCTCTGCGGTCGACGGTCCTTCAGATACTCCACAACGACCTCATCGGCCTCGACGATACCGGTGAATCCACCCGCCTCCACGGCCATGTTGGTCAGCGTCGCGCGCTCGTCCACGCTCATGCCGCGCACGGCCGAGCCCGAGAACTCCATGACCTTGCCGATGCCTTCGCCCGACTTGAAGAACGCAAACGACAGCAGATGCAGCATGACATCCTTGGCCGAGACGCCCGGCTTGAGCTCTCCTGTCAGCTCGAAGCGCACGGTCTCCGGCACGCGCACGCGCACGTCCTTGGTGAACCAGGCGTTGGCCATGTCCGTGCTGCCCACACCAAAGGCGAAGCACCCGAGCACGCCACCCATGCAGGTATGCGAATCCGTGCCGAGCACGAGGTTGCCCGGCCCGGCCAACTCCTCGATGACCTTGTTGTGACAGATGGCCTCCGAGCCCACGGTCTTGCCGTCGCGCTCCACCTCGCCGTAGAGCTTGACGCCCTGGCGCTTGGAGAAGTCCTCCTGCACGGCCTTGAGGCTCGCCGCTTGCTCGCGCAGCCCCATCTTGATGTGCTCGGGAGACATCACGCGATCCAGGAAGGTCAGATGATCACGGAAAGTGAACACCGACTCGGGATCCTTGACCTTGGCCTCCTCGTCGAGCCCACTGCGGAAGAGCGCGTCGGCCATCGGCGTCACATACTCATGCGAGAAGCGCACCGAGGTCCGCGCAAACAGCGCGTCGCCAGGCTTCACCGCCTCGACACCGAGCTTGCCGCTCTTGGCATCGGCGATCGCGTGCGAGGCGATGATTTTCTCGCAGATCGTCATCGGCCTCTTGGCCGTCGTGATCTCCGGGGGACTCACCTCACCGGCCATCCGCGCCTTGTTGTATGCGAACAAGCCACCGTGCCGCACGATGTCGGCCGAGATCGGATCCAATCCCTCGGTGAAGAAGTCGATCGGGATCTCCTCGCCCTTCGCGATCCTGTCCAGCACCGAGAAATCCGTGGTCGTCAGCAGCCCGATGTTCTGCGAGTTCTGCCCGTAGATCTTCTCGATGCTCTTGGCCACCACCAGCTTGATACCGGCCGTCAACTCCGAGAAGGGCGCAGTCTCGCGCGAGCTTCCGCAGCCCTTGCTCAAGCCACTCACGATGACCTCGAAGCCACCGTTCTTGATGTCCATGTGCTTGACGACGCCACCGCGCAGCCCCACGAGGCAATACTCGGCCAGGGTCTCGTCGTAGTAGTAGCAGACCCAGCACGGCGTCAGCTCATCGGTCGAGATGTTGTCGATCAAGTCCATCGACGCATCCCAGACCAGATCCTCCCCATCCAGCTGCCTCCGCAGCAGATCAGGATCCTTGGTCAGATACAAAACGCGCCCTTGGATGCGCACGGACTCACGATTGCTGGACATGTGGGAACTCCTCTTCCCTCACACAAAGCCCCCCCGGGCCCCACGCAAGAGGTAACCCGCTACAAAGCAGGCGCTTACACTACTCCCAGGAACCCACGGCAGAATCCGGCTCCCAGGATCGGGCCACAGATTCTACGGACCACCCCCGCCCCGGGCAATGCTAGCCCAACCCACCCAGCTACAAAGTAGCGAGAGGCATGGCCATCCAAGCCACATGCACAACCCATGAGTGTCCTCTTGTTCCACATGTTCCACATGCACAACCCATGAGTGTCCTCCTG
>JAJRTL010000250.1 GCA_024278315.1 Planctomycetota bacterium
CGGGATCTGCCCTGATCCCGAGCATGAACCGAACCGGGCGCAGCTCAGCTTACCGCAGCCCAATGCAGCGGACCCTCGTGACCTGACCCGCTTGTTGTTGTCCAGGAAGATTTGTGGGGCAAGGGCAGGGCTAGCCCGAACGATTCATGACCTCGATGCGTCTGACGGCGTCTTTCGGTCCAGGACTGCGAGCCTATCGGTTCGCTCGGCATGGCTTCGATTCGACGACCCTCTTGGGTCGCCTCGTATCTCGCGCAGCCGTCCGGAACTCGAAATGCGCTCGTCAGACCGCAAGAACGAGCTCGGCTGCGCCGATCTCGCATTGGCTCACAACGATCTCATGAATCATCCGGGCTCAGGAGCCTGCGCCACAGAATCTGCGGCCCCAGATCGGTCCGCCAGTGAAGATCTATTGGCCCTGCTCAATCCGGAGAAGCCTCGATGAAACGGTGGCTTCACCTGCGTTTCTTCGGGTTGACCAAGGCAAAACTGAACTCGACTGGCCTCCACGCCTTCTATGGCGCAAACTCCTAGCTCGCCTTGACGCGACGGCCCTTGCGCTGGTCCTTTTCCTTGGTGAGGGCGGCAGTGAAGTTCTTGAGATCTTCCTTGTTGAACAGGCGCACCTTGGTGCCGCAGTGGACACAGTAGCTGTCGTCGACACTCATCAGGAAGTTGACGTAGCTCGCGCAGCTATCGCACCATTTTTTCTCGTTGTAGTAATCGATGATGTCCATGGAGGTCTCCTTTTGGCTTCCTGCTGCTGCTGACTTCGGCGGCGCTCATCCCGCACTCGACAGGGGAGCACTAGCAAACGCTCTGCCATGTCCAACAGCGAAGAGGTGTCCAACAGGCGGAATGTCTGCAACAATGCTCAAGCTCTTGCAGCGCAAGGGCTTGGGGCTGGCGACGAAAGCGAGGCCTCGCATTCTCGATCTGTCAGCAAGTAGGCCCGCTGTGGCATTCTGTAACCGGTCCAACAGCAAAAAACGTGCTGCCGGTCACCGGCCAGGCCTTGGCACCGATCTCTCGGGACGATGTGGTGTTTCGGCAACCCGGGTTGCATCGGACCCACGTCCAGGTGGGCAGTGCGGCTACCCAGCCCCCTTGGCCTCAGGAGTCCAGGCCCCAGGTCTCCAGGCTCTCTGCCAGGTCCTTCTGGAGCGTGGCATCCTCCTCCCTGGCCCTGGCGGCGTCCACGGCACGAGGGTTGGCACCCAAGCGGGATAGCGCCCAGGCCGCAGCGGATCGCAACCCTGCGTCGGGTTCCTCGAGGCAGAGCTCGAGTGCGGGAACGGCACTCTCTTCTCCGAGGTTGCCCAATGCGAGGGCCGCGTTGCGTCTCAGGCCTTCCCGGCGTGCCCGTCGTACCGCGATGCCCGTCCAGTCACGGTCCCAGGCCTCCTGGGTCAACTCGAGGACCCCAAGGAGGCTGTAGGTCTGCAGAGCAGGGTGGATCTGAAAGTCCGGGTCGTCCTGTCGCCGTTCCCTGGAGAACTTCGTGTAGGGACAGACCTCGAGGCAGAGATCGCAGCCGAAGATCCAGGCGCCTTGCGCTGCCCGGAGTTCTCGTGGGATGGGGCCACGATGCTCGATGGTCGTGTAGCTGAGGCAGAGTTGGCCGTCGACCTCGAAGGGTGCTTGGATGGCCCCCGTCGGGCAGATGTCGAGGCAGGCGCGGCAGGTGCCGCAGGAGCCAGGGCTCGGTGCGTCGGGGGGGAGCTCCTCCTTGGTCAGGATCTCCGCGAGTAGCAGGTAGGGCCCGAGCTTCGGATGGATGATCCCACCCGAATGGGCCTGGAAGCCGAGACCGGCCGAGCCTGCCAGGGCCCGCTCAAGGACGGGCACGGCGTCGACGCCGAAGCGCAGACCCTCAGCAGACATGCCCGCCCGGACAAGGGTTGCCTTGAGCTTCTTCAAGCGAGCGCCCAGAGCCCGGTGGTAGTCACGACCTGCGGCATAGCGCGCCAGGAGCGCCCCGCCCTGGAGAGAGACCTGTGGTCGGGAGTAGTCCCAGGCCAAGGAGATCACGCTGCGTGCTCCCGGGAGAAACCCATCGGCGGAGGCGATGCGTGGAGCATTACGGGCCAGGTAGTCCATGGAGCCATGACGCCCGGCTTCGATCCATTGGAGAAATCTGCCCCCATCGTACCCAGGGTCGGCAGTGCCCAGGGCGACCAGGTCGAAACCCGCCTCCTGTGCTGCTTCTTTGATGAGTTCAGGCTTAATGATTCGACCAGGTTTTTGACGCCCACGCCGCAGGGCACGAGCCAAGGCGGATCATGGGCTGTCAAGGGGAGATGTGGAAGATCCAGGGGTCTCTTTCCTATGGTCTGGGGCCAAAAGGGGATTACCTGATCTCCTGTCACACGCTAGAGTTCAGTAGAGCCCCAGGTCCCGTCGCTCTACGATTTCGACTCCAGAGAAGGGAACAGAAAACCCCGTTTCGGAGTCTCATAGACAGGAGCCCGGACAAGTGGGGCCCTACAAGTGAACCCCTACAAGTGAACCTCTAACAGGGTAGACAGCCCCTAGCAGGGCAGACAACGACTCCCCATCTCCTCGGCAGTACTTCCTCAGTAGACCATGTCTCCAAAGCAGTTCCAGAAGGCGTTTCCGCTCGACCTGCCAGCGCGATTGGCAGGTTTGCATCGCCAGACAGGAGATTCGACTCTGTTGGAACTCGCCGAACGCTACCGCAGCTACTGTGATCTTCCGGCAGGAGTGTCCGCGCCGGATCGTGGCGAGCTCGAGACCTTCCGGGACCGCCTCTCGACCAGGCTCATGGACTGCTACCGCGCGAGCCAGAATCAGGAGGCCTTCAGCCTGCTCTATGAGCTCAACTACAGGCTCTTCACGAATGTGATCACGGCGAGACTCCGGAGGTTCTACTTCCACCTGGATGTCCAGGATGTCTTGCAGGAGGTGTTCTTCAACATCTATCGCTACCCGCACAAGTTCCATGCGGACAAGGATCAGGCTTTCCGGCACTGGGCCTCGATGATCATCCGGAACACGGTCTACAAGAGCACGAAGAGCAAGGACCGCGAACTCTCCCGGGAGATGCAGGACGAAGAGATCGAGACACGGCCCGATGTCGGCAGGGAGACTCCGCTCGTTCATGCCATGAACGAGGAAAGCCGACACTCCTGTGCGGATGCCCTTACCCTCATGCTCCAGATCTACCACGCTGCCTACCTGGAGCTCAGCTCGCGTGAGCGCAAGGCCCTGCACATGGTCGAGATCGAAGGTGAGCCCTACAAGGTTGCCGCCGCTGCGCTCGACATTCGTTTGGAAAACCTGAAGATGGTCGTCTTCCGCGCGCGCAAGAAGATCCTGCGCACGCTCGAGCGGACCATGAACCGGGCTCTCCTGGGGCCACTCCCGGAGAAGCAGGCAGAGTCGCAAGCCGAGCCGGAGCCGCGCAACCGCCTGTCTGACGATCGAAGGCCGACTTCCTCTTCCTCTTCCTCTTCC
>JAJRTL010000251.1 GCA_024278315.1 Planctomycetota bacterium
CACAGGCTTACCCTTCTCCAACCACTCCGCGTCGGACTCTCAGGTATCGAAAGCCTCGCACAACCCAAATGAGTGGCCTGGCGACGACGACTGAGGAAGGAGGAGTCCTTGCCGGTGTCTTTTTCCATGCTGCTGGAGGAGGTGTTTGCTTTCGTCGATCCCCTCATTGCATCCGAGAGGCTCAAGGCCACGTGGAATCCGAACTCAAAGACGTGGGAGTAGAGACAAGCGCCCAGAAACCAGCCAGAGAGGGAGGGGCTCAGAGTTCGATGCGCGCGATCACGTAGGCGTGGTCGCTGGGCTTTTCGCCCTTGCGGCCGGGTTGGGCGCCCAGGAGGGCGTTGGCGTGGAGGATCTCGTACTCGATGCTGCGATCCCTCATCTGACGATGGGCGACTACGCCGTGCATCAGTGCCTGGGAGAGGCCCCGGTGGTTGTAGTCGAAGCGCAGAGGCTCGGGCACGTGCTCGACCAGGTTGGTGCTGTGATCTCCGGTCAGGGCGCGCAGAGTCTCGCTGAATTCAAAATCGTTGAAGTCACCGGTCACGTAGTAGTCCACCTCCTGTTCTCGGAGCTCCGCGAGGTGCTCTCCGATCAGCAGGGCCTGCTGCACGCGCAGCTCGAGGCGTGGATCAAAACCCGGATCCAGAGGCGCAAAGAGTCCGTTCTGATGACGCTTGGAGGCCAGGTGCACGTTGATGACCTCTAGCTCACCCGACTGCCCCACGAGGCGAAAGCGTAGCGCCAGAGGCTTGCGCGAACCCTCGAAGGCCGGGCTCTCGACACCCAGCCGACGCAGCGTGCCGTCAACCATGCTCACACGATCGGGGTCGTACAGAAATCCATTGCGGATGTTGCCTCCGGGCTGGCCGCCATCGGCACCCTCGTCCGGCGGGATGTCCACCCACTCATAGCTCGGCCCACCAGCCCGTTCGACCGCGCGGATCAGATGCTCGTAGGTGCGTGCGGCATCCACACTGTCCGAGAGCTCGGCGCCATCCTCGTCCTGGATCTCCTGCAGCGCCACGATCGCGGGACAGGCCGCATCCTTGACGATGGCGCGCCCGAGACCCCAGAAGCGTCCGTCGGCCTGATCGTCATCCACATCCCGTCGAGGGTCGTTGACCTTGGCCGGATCCTCCCGCTGCGCATCGAGATTGAAACCGTTCAGGGTCAACACCGTGATCCGGGAGCCCTGACCGTGCAGGGTCGTCGGACGCGCCTCGACCGATGAGGGTCTCACCCGCACCGGCCCGCTCGCCGCGATCTGGTAAGAGGCCACACGAAAGTTGAGCGGCCCCAGCACAGGCTCTAGCAGCTCGGCCCCCACATGGACCTTGGGGGCATCGGCGTAGTCGAGCATCCGGAATCCTGGCAACCAACGCTCGGGCACCTGCGGATCGATCAGCACTCCGCCCTGCTGCGTGCGGACGAGGTCGGCATCCGGCGGCAGGAGCACGTAGTCTCCAAAGGCGTTGCTCGGCGCCACGAAGGTCGCCCCTGCCTCGACCCCCACCAACATGCCTTCGAGGTGGTTCAGGAAGTACGCCAGTTCCTCGGGATCCACGAGGACGCGCTCGGCCGTCAACCAGACCGGCTCGATCCGTGGACCCTGTTCTTCCAAGACCTCGGTCGCATGCTCCACCAGCTGGGTCGTGGGACAGTCGTTCACGTCGGGCTGGTAGTCCACGACCTTGCCAAAGACCTCCACGAGACTCCCGATGGGTGGCCTGCGGCGACGTTCGAAGACGAAGATGCCATGGGAGACATCCTCTCCGACATCCCAGTCCGGATCCTGGATGAAGAAGCCCTTGCGGGTGGCCCCGATCACGACACCGAGAGTCCCGACCTCCTGACCTGCGAGAGGTGAGAAGAGCCCAGGGCCCTGGATCTGGTGGATCGGCGTGTATTGCACCCACAAGTTCTATGCCCTGACCCTCCGCACAGCAATCGCCGATCTCCTGCCTTTCGATGGCACTCTTGCGAGGAATGCCGGCGAGAGGACCCGCCCCTCCGCCTGGAAAACGATTGATCCCCCATGCGAGGGTCCGGATGATTTCCCGGCAACCCCCGACCCTGCCTCTGCGCCCCACCTGGGATTCTGACCATGAACCAAGACAACAAGTTCGAGAAGCGCGCCCTCCTCGTGGAGCGCGAAGAGGACGGCACCCTGACCCGGGATACCGTCAAGCGCGCCATGAAGGCCTTCCGCAAACGCATCAAACTGCTGCGTCTCGACGACGAATCCAGCATCGGCCAGAACCCACTCAGCAAGGGCGAGGCCTCGACGATCATGGGCTGTCGTCCCCCCGAGCAGTATCCCCCCGAGATCTGGGAGGAACTGGCCGAGATGGGAAAGCTCCGCAAGGCCGAGGACGGCGTGTACGAACTCATCCAGCAGTAGCGAGCAGGCAACCCATCCATGTGCAACTCCAAGCACACGCCCCTGTGGCAGCAGGCCATCGGATCCGCCCTCTTGGCCATCCTGCCGACAACGGGCCTCGCGGCTCAAGGAGGGGACAGCGACGAATCCAAATTCCATCGCGTGGTTCTGGAGCGCGTGACCTTCCGCTCGAGCGAAAGGGTCCCCCTCTTCGCCGAACACCAGCTCGAGAACGTGATCCCTGCGGCGCTCGCTGGCAAGGACATCCCGATCAGCATTCGTGGCAAGCAACTCGTGGTGGACATCGATGGCTCCGGCAAGGCAGTCCGACGCCTGTCGCGACCCGAGGTCTTGGAGATCGGAACCAGGTCGCGCATCTCGCAGGTTCTGTTGTATCGCAAGCTTTCCCATTGGTACGCCTGCTCCGGCAATGCCTACACGGCCAAGGTCGACAAGACAACGGTCGTCTTCCTCGACACGGATCTCGACGACAAGCTGCGTCCCAACACGGACCTCGTGCGCGTGGGAAAGGGTGCCTTTGGCCCTCACCATCAGAACGGCCTGCTCTGGACGGGCAAGCGCATGATCACCTACCGGATCGATCCAGAAGCGGAGACGCCCACGCTTCTCTGGCGCAAGCAAGAAGGCTCGCGCTTCGAACAGGCCAAACCCAACATCGTCCTCGACAAGCTCAACGATCTCCGGACGTCCATCGGCGTGCAGCCCCTGATCGCGGACACGGACCTCGCTCATGCCTGCTATCTGCATCTCAATTACGTCCTGGCCAATGTTCCCGACGGACTGAAACGCTCGGAGTTCCAGAAGGCGGCTCAAGAGCATCGTCGCGAGTTGGCCTCCAAGCCGGGCTTCACCCGGCTTGGACGAGACGCAGGAAAGAACGGCTTCATGGACTTCGCCAAGAAGCCCGAGGTCCTCTTCCAGCCAGGCCGCTGGGGCATGGCCGCAGATCGTTTCCGGATCATCGCAAGGGAGTCCAGGCGCTTGGGTGTCTCGATGGCCGCGTTCGTCTACCAGATCTGGATTCCCCTGGGACGTCCACGCCGAAGTTCCCTGCCCATCTTCCTTCCCGCGCCGGGTCAGGAGGAGGTCCCGACCCTGTCACGCAAGCACGACCTCGCACCCGATCAGCAACCCCGTTTCTACGACCAGCCCCGCGGCTTCCCGATCACCGTCCACAGGCTCGACGGCTGGACGGACACCGACCTTGAGCTCAGCCTGGCCAGGGGAGGCAAGACGGTCGACGCCCTGTTCTTCTCTCCCGAGGCTCCGCTGAAAGCCTCCTACGCCAGCAACTACAATGCCCAAATGCTCATCCCCACAAAGCCCCTGAAGCGCCGCAAGCTCTACCGCGTCACGCTCACAGGAACCCACAGGGGCCAGCCCAGAACCTTCTCCTGGACCTTCAAGACCGGCAAGTAGCCCCCCCTGCACAACCTCAATCGACGACCACGTACCAGGGTCCCCAGATGTGGTTCGCGATTGGTCTCCACCTCGGATGCGCCGACCAGACCGTGTGTTGCCCTTCGAGTCCTAGCCCCAGAATCCTTGCTCACCCGCGCCCGCACGGGAGCCCCCACCCTCTGTGCGGGCCTCCGGCCGCCGTAGCTATGAGGCGGTCTCGACGAGCTCCCGAATCCGTGGATCCTGTTCCCAGATAGCATCGATAAGCGCAAAGACGATGCCACTACGGTCTGTGCCTACGATCTGATTGCGAGTGGCTCTTGCGGCCACGAGTGGCCGATGAGACACGGATCGGCGATGCGCGTCCTGGATCATGAAACCCGGACCTTCCTCGGTCACGCGATACTCGACTGCGACCGCAGTACGCTGAAATCGTGAAGCACCCTCCCCCACCGTCCGACTAGCAGGTCAAACATCGCATGCACTCCTGCGGTGTTGCCAGGAACCCATTGCACGTAGTAGGCAGCCAGAGTAGCAGAGTCCGTCCCCACAAAGCCCCAAACCGTCTTTGTGACATCACCACAGCATTCACAGGGACCAGAATCTTGACCATCTGTGAGTTCGACGAAGAGAGTGATGTTCTCCTCTGACCCGAGGCCCAACTCCCGAACCGCCTCGAAAGACCGCCGTAGTGTCGACCTTGAGAACAAGCTACTCAGCTTCCACATTCGCAAGACCACACGACATCGTAGCCCCCCAGACTCAACCACAGCGCGATGGCCCATCGAATCCGTCGGACCGGAAAAATCTCGGGATCTGGCATGCACGACCCAACTCTGCCGATCGCTCCTGCCTCATTCATGCGATCCCAATCCTCCAGCTCTCCATTGCTGAACTCCTCCCCCCCATGGGTGAGACTCTTATAGCATCGTAGCAACACGTTCGAATCTTGTGACGCTGTACATATTCACTTCCATGGGCCTCCATCGGTCCAAGACTTGCCGAGAGCCGTTGCAGAGCTGGGAAGGATGGGTACCAGGAAGTCCCGGAGCGAGTGACCGACGAGGGCGAAGTCTCGTGTAGCACGGGACTCAAGATGATTCTTCGTGAGGAACTCGGTCCAGTAGGCCTGAGCCTCGTCTCGTACATAATAGTCGGGAGTCAGCGTCGCCGGTATCGACTCGCCAAGGGGAGTCAGCCGTCGGGCGAAGGTCTCACCGACAGCCTGCACCAACTGGGCTCCATCGAAATCGAAATCCCGGGAGAGGACCAGGAGATCGAAGAAGTCCTTCATACGGCTTGTGACAACACCCTGGCGGACCATGACCTCGAGCTTCTCCGCAACAAAGGCGGACATGGAGTAGACCCTGATCTGTGGCGCGGCATGGTCCAGTAGCACCGGATAGGAGGCATCGACGGCCCGTCCCGCATCGCCATAGCCTACATCCAACTGGAGTGTAACCTTGGGCCTACCCAGAGAGACCTCGAAGCGTGCTCTCAATCCTCCGTACGCCGGCGTGGCAACGATGGGTTCGATACGGATGTGCTCCCCATCAAAGTCCAGTCCATCCCCGTCCGCCGCATCGAAGATCTTCTGCAGACTGCCTCGAAGATCTTCAGGCCTACCAAATCCCGAGAAGTCCAGGTCGCGGGTTGCACGATAGGGCTCCTCCGTCCAGACGAAGAACAAGACGCCACCCTTGAGAACATAGGATTCGCGCTCCGAGGATTCACCGAGCCTGAAAAGAAAACGCTCCCAAACGAATCGGAGCAGTGTTCCTTGGAAATCCCCTTCACGCTCTCGCGCGATCCTGCGGAGCTTTACCTGCAAGGCGATCCTGAGCTTGTTCAGTTCTTCTGTCATCCCAACATCCCCCGAAGCACGGAACGGATCAGCACCTGGACCCCACATGCCTCTGCAGTGCGCAGGATGGCATCCACCCCTACCGTCGAAACCCCCTCCCGCAGAGCCTCGAGGGCCACCTCCTCGCCGACGAGCCGACGAAAGCGAAAGCAGTCGACGATGGTCCGAGCTGGATCGGTAATCCGGGTAGGGACTCCATCCACTTGAATGTTCTGGATTCCGTAGTTTGCAGAGACTCCGGAGAAGCGCACGACCTTGACTTGCGTCCCCCGAATCTTGGGTGTCCGAGATCCCTGCGGGATGGCGATCCAGACTCGATGGGGTAGTTGGGTCCCGATGCCGTGGTACTGCAGAGCCGAGAGGAGACAGAAGATGGCCTGGGGCACACGAGCTGCTACCGCTGCAAGAGTCTCATGCTCGGTGACTTCGACAGCCGAGAGCCGATAGAGCCCCCAAGCCACACGCTCCACCGCCCCTTCCCGGACCCATGTCATCAACCGAGAACGAGGGATTCCGAGGGCCTCCAGATGCATCGGACGAAAGTAGACTCCAGCCCCTACCGAACCGAGGCTTTTCAGGCTTGGAGGATGGTGCTTGGTCGTCATGTTGAGCCAGAATAATCGAAAATGTCTATACTCACAGGTGCACTATCGACATTTTTCCATCAGAACCTCACTTCGAGTCCTAGCTGTGGGAATCGTTGCTCACCCGCGCCCGCACGGGAGCACCAACCTCTGGGCGAGCATCAGGACGCCTAGCTTCGTGCGAGTCAAACGCGAACGGGGCCTCATGCTGCAATCGCGGTAACCCTCACTGGATTCCCTCGAGCTGCCGGACGAGTGCTGTCCAGATCCCCAGAACCGGGAACAGCGGCAAGACGACTGCCAGAACGAGGTATGCCCAAGTGGCGACTCGCCGTGCGTCGTTCACGACTGCCGCTATTGCCAGGATCAGCGTCAGACCCCAGATAGGAATCGACAGCATCGCCAAGTATCCGCCCTCCAGGCCCGCTGTATGCCCTAAGCGAACGTTGCGCTTGATCATCTCATGACCGACCACACACAGGGACGAGAACACGATCCCGATGCCTGCGGGACGAAAGTACAGTCGGATGTTGGAATCCGGCAGATGGGCATGTCATGTCCCTCGGGGCGCATCCTTGGTCCATCAGGCTTTGATAGAAACACGAACCCAAGGGCAGACTGCCTCCCCTGAGCACCAGACCAGTCAGAATCACCGACCAGTGCACCATAGGTCACCAGCTGCCTCCCGGACCCAAGCGGAAACCCGTACATGAACGAAGGCGTCAGAGTTCCGAGGAACCATGACGCCTTCGAGTAGTGGTAGCGGGGACAAGATTCGAACTTGCGACCTTCGGGTTATGAGCCCGACGAGCTACCGGACTGCTCCACCCCGCGATGCGCTATCCGTCCTGACCCGGCGAGCCGAATCAGGGGGGAGAAGTGTAGTCCAGGGCGAGGAGGGATCAAGCCCCGGATCGCTTTTTGCGAAGGAGCTTCGATTCTGAGCATGAACCTTGGCATGGATCCCCGGTGTCGATCCTGGTCCTGGCGACCGGGCTCTCGGGAGGGAGGCTTCCAGCGACCGGGCATTCGAGAGGGTGGCTCCTAGCGACCGGGCTTGGAGGCGCGGCCGGCGTCGCCCTGCTTGGGGGCCTTGCCGTCGGAGGCGGGCGCCTTCCCGTTCTTCTC
>JAJRTL010000252.1 GCA_024278315.1 Planctomycetota bacterium
TGCTCAATCCGGAGAAGCCTCGATGAAACGGTGGCTTCACCTGCGTTTCTTCGGGTGGACCAGGGCAAAACTGAACTCGACAGGCCTCCACGCCTTCTATGGCGCAAACTCCTGAGATGGTTCATGAGATCGTTGTGAGCAAATGCGAGATCGGCGCAGCCGAGCTCGTTTTTGCGGTCTGACGAGCGCATTTCGAGTTCAGGGGGGGGCTGCGCGAGATATGAGGCGACCCAAGAGGGTCGTCGAATCGAAGCCATGCCGAGCGAACCGATAGGTTCGCGGTCCTGGACCGAAAGACGCCGTCAGACGCATCGAGTCATGAATCGTTCGGGTTAGCCGATCGAGACGAGTTCGATGTCGAAGATCAGGTCCTGTCCGGCCAGCTCATGATTGGCATCGAGGGTGATCTGATCTCCCTCGACCTTGGCGATCATCACCATGAACTCGGTGCCGTCGGGTTGCTGGACCTGGAGGGGAATGCCGACCTCGATCTCGAGTTCATCCGGTAGCTGGTCCCGGGGAACCTTGAACTCCAGCTCGTCGCTTCGCTCTCCGTAGGCCTTGTCTGCGGGAATCTCGACCTGTTTCTTGTCGCCTGGACTCAAGCCCAGGACCCCGTCATCGAAGCCCTCGATCACATGGCCTGCGCCGACCTCGAACTCGAGCGGATCGTTGCCTTCCGAACTATCGAAAACAGTCCCATCCCGAAGACGGCCGGTGTAGTGAACGCGAATCTTGTCGCCCTTGTTGACAGTGCTCATGGGCGAAACCATAGCTCTGGGACGCCCGCTATTCCTCGGTTTTTCCATCGAGCAGGACGGTTTGGGGATTGAAGGGTAGCCCCCGGATCGCCGACCCCGTGTTGTGGAATCGATACCCACCCTCCTCGTGATCACTGAAGGGAACGTGCGTGTGTCCGAAATAGACGTCACGGACACCCTTGAGCCCATCAGGGTCCATCGTGGCCAGGAGCCGCAGCATGCGCCGCACCGACTGCCGCCGGCCGTGTGTCACCCTCACGACATGATGGAGATTCAAGGCGACGAGGTAATTGTAGGAGTCGTGGAGCAGTTCGCGTTTGAGGACGATCGTCCGTTTCAGCTTGCGGATCGGCTGCCCGGCCACCGTGGAGGTCGTGCGCAGATCCCCGTGGGTGAAGAAGGCCGACCCGATCCTCAGATGGGTCGGATGCCAATGGAAGTTGGGGATCCGCTCGGCCAGGGCGGGCAGCCTCTCGACGAAGGCTTCGAGCGAATCGTGGTTGCCCAGCAGGTAGTAGAGGTCCGCAGTAGGATCGACGCCCGCCAACCTCTCCAACCAGGCCAAGGCTGCTTCGACCGTCTCCTCGACACTGGGTAGGACAGACCATTTGAAATCGAAAATGTCCCCGTTCAACACGACGAAGTCCGCCCAGACCATGGCCTCATCGATGTGCGGCTGCAGGGTCTCGGCATGACTGCGTCTCGTGAACAGATGCAGGTCCGATACTACGAATCCCTTTTTCATACGCCGGTCTTCATCCGTCCCGTCTTCATGCGCCCATCTTCAGCTGGACGGGACCGGCTCGTTTTCGGCCACGGGACGGATCTTCACCGGGCAGACCTTGAGTTCGGCAGTCTGGGTCACGGGGTCATAGCCGCTGCCCGTCAAGTCATTGATGGGAGTCGCCGCGAAACTGAAGGAAGAGAACACGGTCCCACGTGGTGAGCGTGGATGGGCCTCGACCCGGATCTCGATGCCTCCTCGCCGACTCTCGAGGAAGGCCAGTTGACCATCCGCGAGCCCCCAAGCGGTCAGATCCTCGGGGTGGACCTCGAGAACCTCATGAGGCACGAAGTAGTCGATCCCCTCAGAGCGCCCCGTCTGTGTATTCGTGTGGTAGGTCTGTAATCGGCGGCCAGTCGTAAGCCAGATCGGATACTCATCGTCTACGACTTCGGCAGGATCCCGATACAGGATCTTCTTGAAGATGCCACGCCCATTGGGGAACTCGGTCTCGTGCAAACGTGGAGTCCCAGGATGCCCCTTCTCAGGAACAGGCCACTGATAGGCACCAGTCCCGACGAGGTCCCAATCGAGACCTGCATAGATAGGAGACAGCGAACAGAGTTCATTGAAGATCTCGTCGGGCCCACTGTAGTCGAAGCCTGGCATCTCCAAGCGCTTCGCCAGCTCCGCAAGGATCCACCAGTCCGGCCTGGCTTCGCCGGGTGCGGGAACAGCCGCACGCAACCGTTGGGGCCTGCGTTCGGTATTGGTAACCACACCGTCGGTCTCGGCCCATGCAGTTGCCGGTAGCACGACATCCGCGAACTTGGCTGTATCCGTCTCGAAGATGTCGATCAGCACCAGATGCTCCAGGCTCCTGAGCGCTTTCTCGCAATGGCCCTTGTCGGGGTCGGAGACGACGGTGTTCTCGCCATCGATGAGCATGGCGTGGATCTTGTCGCCCGCCAGATCCAGCGCGGTGACCTTGGTGATCCCCTTCTCGCAGTCGATCTCGCGTCCGTAGGCTTTGCTGAATTTGGCGACATTCGCCGGATCGTCGCAAGCCTGGAAGCCCGGGAAGCCTGACGGAATCGCACCGCAGTCCCCTGCCCCCTGGATGTTGTTCTGGCCGCGCATCGGATTGATGCCACCACCCACCTTGCCGAGGTTGCCGGTCATGAGAGCCAGGTTGGAGAGGCTCTGGACATTGTCCACGCCACTGATGTGCTCGGTGATGCCCAGCGTGTAGTAGATGGCTCCGGGCGCGGCCTCCCCAAACCAGCGGGCCGCAAGTGCGATGTCCTTGGCCGGCACCTGGCAGATGGCCGAAGCCCACTCGGGTGTGAACTCAGCGACATGATCCCGGAAGGCCTCGTAGTCCCGGGTCCGTGTCGCCACGAACTCTCCATCGACCAAGCCTTCGCGGACGATGACATGGGCCATGGCCAGCAGGAGAGCGACATCACTTCCGACGCGGAGCGGCAGATAGAGATCCGCATGCTCTGCGAGGCGAATCCGTCTGGGATCGGCAACGATGAGTTTGGCCCCTTTCGCCTTGGCCTTCTTGAGGCGTGTGGCTGCCACGGGATGGCACTCGGTCATGTTGGTACCGATGCAGAACATCACATTGGGCAACTCCATGTCGCTGAGGGGATTGGACATCGCTCCCCGACCGATCGTGGCCGCCAGACCGGCGACCGTAGGAGCGTGTCAAGCACGGCTGCAGTTGTCGATGAAGTTGGTCCCGAAACCGGTTCGGATCCACTTCTGCATCAGATAGGCCGCCTCGTGGGGCGCACGCCCCGAAGCCACGCCGTAGACGGCATGGCGTCCATGTCTTTCGACAACCCCCCGGAATCCTTTGGCCGCCCGATCCAGCGCCTCGTCCCAGCTGGCTCGCACCAGTTCGCCATCGTCGTTGCGCACCATGGGATGCGCCAGGCGATCCTCATGCTGCACGAAGTCGAACGCAAACTGACCCTTGACGCAGAGGGCACCCTTGTTGGCCGGCCCATCCATGGCAGGCTGCACACCGACGAGCTTGTCGCCCTTGGTCATGAGATCCACACTGCAGCCCACACCACAGTAGGGACAGATCGTCCGTGTTTTCTCGATCTCCCCGGGGACGTCTACGCCACGCATAGCCTTCCTGTCGGCGAGGGCGCCGGTTGGGCAGGTCTGCACGCATTGACCACAGAAGACGCAGGCAGAGTCCCTCAACTCGCCGTCGAACTCGGTCGTGATCCGGGTCTCGAAACCACGGTTGGCTATGCCGATCGCGTGGTCGCCCTGCTGCTCGGCACAGACCCTGACGCAGCGATAGCAGGAGATGCAAAGATCGTAGTCCCGAAGCAGGAAGGGATTCCCGTCGTCCTCACGGCTCTTGCCCGAGGGTTCGCCCGCAAATCGTCCCGGCACGGCGTCGTACCGGGCCACCAGGCGGGACAGCTCCTGCGAGGCATGGCCGCGCAAGGGGTCGACCTCGACCTCCCGGTTCTCGGAGGCGACCATCTCGACGAGCGTCTTGCGCCAGGCCTCGACCTCTGCACTCGAGGTCGTCACGACCATACCGTCTGCGGCCAGCGTCGTGCAGGAGGCGACCGGGTTGCGGATCCCCTCCACTTCGACGACGCAGAGCCTGCAGGCACCGAAGGCCTCAAGCCTCTCGTCGTAGCAGAGGGAGGGCAGCCTCTTGCCGACTCGGGCGCTGACCTCGAAGAGGGATTCGCCCGGCTCGAAGGCCACTTCTGCGCCATCGATCACGAGGGTCGCCTGTCCGGCACCCGCTTGTCTATCGCTCATCGTTTCCACCAGACCATCCACTCACGAGGCTTTGCTCGAGTTCTTCCGGAAAATACTTCATGAGACTCTCTACCACCAAAGGCGCGGCCTGCCCCAGACCGCAGGCACTCGTGGCCCGCATCACCACCGAGAGCTCCCTGGCCTCCTGCTGCCAGGTGGCCAGGTCGCGCGGACCATGACTCTGCGCGAGCCGCTCAGCCAGCCTCCTGGTTCCGATCCGACAGGGGAAGCACTTGCCACAGCTCTCCTCCGCGAAGAACTCCATGGCACCATGCGCCACCTGGACCATGTCCCGAGAATCGTCGAAGACCATGATGCCTCCCGCTCCCAGAAAGGAACCCTTGCTGCGGATGCCCGGCTCGTCGAGATCGACGTCCAGATCTGCGCCCGCCAGAAAGCCGCCGGAGAGTCCGGCCATGGTCACGGCCTGGATGCGTCGTCCCTCCGGTGGACCACCCGCCCAGTCGGCAAGCAAGGTCTGGAGCGGTAGCCCCAGAGGCACTTCGTAGTTGCCCGGCCGCTGGATGTCGCCCGAGAGGCTGATGAGTTTGGTGCCTGCGTTCTCCGCAAGCCCCAGGGACTGGTACCACTCGACGCCCTTGCGCACGATGGGCGCGACCGAGCAGAGCGTCTCGACGTTGTTGACGGCCGTGGGGGTCCCCTCGTAACCATGCGTGACCGGAAACGGCGGCCGGTTGCGGGGAAAGGGATGCTTGCCTTCGAGACTGTTCAGAAGACTCGTCTCCTCGCCACAGATGTAGGCACCGGCCCCGCGGCGCAGGTGGATCTCGAACGAGAACCCGCTTCCATGGATCCGATCCCCGAGATGACCAGCCGCGCGTGCTTCGTCGAGGGCCTTCTCGAGGATGGCCAGGGTCTCGGGGTACTCGTACCGGAGATAGATGAAGCCTCGACTCGCTCCCGTAGCGTGGGCGGCCAGGCACATGCCTTCGATCAGCGCATGGGGATCGTGATCCATGAGGACACGATCCTTGAAGCAACCGGGCTCGCCTTCGTCTGCGTTGGCAACGATGGTCTTGGGTCCGCCAGTAGCCTCTGCCACGGCAGACCACTTGCGTGCCGTGGGGAAGCCTGCGCCACCCCGACCGGCCAAGCCACTCTCCGCCACGAGGTCGATCAGCTCGGACGGGCGCAGACCAGCGGTGCAGCGACGCAAGGCCTCATAGCCCCCGGTGCGTTCGTAGCCCACGAGACTCGCGCGGTCGGGCTCACGGATCTCCGCGAAGACACATTCTTCGACGGCGCCAGGATTGGGCACGGGGAGGGGCGAGGGACGCGAGAGCAGCTCCGGCACCGAGCTGCCCACCCGGACCTCGTTGCCGAAGAGCACGGGGACCGGCTCGTCGCAGCGCCCGGCACAGGGCATGGGCGTGGCTCCGTCCTTGCGGAGGGCCTCCAGGATCTCCGGCCCACCCTTGTAGCGGCAGATGGGCCCCGTGCATACGCGCGGTGCCGCCTGTCCACCGGGTATGCGGCTCAGGTGATGGTAGAAGGTCAGCGTCCCGTAGAGCTCCGCTCGGGGGATGTGCAAGCCCTCGGACAGGGCCTCCAGCGCCTCCTCGCTCACCAACCCATCCCTCTCGTGGAAGGCATGGAGGAGGGGCAGCAGGGGCGCTGGCAGCTTGCGGAATCTCTCCAGGAGGTCGTTGTCGTCAAGTCGGCTCATGGCCCGCCCAATCTAGCAGATCACCGCCGGAACTCTCAGAGTCAGACCTAGACAGTTTCGGCGACGAAGTGGGACCCTGCCTCTGCCGATCGCAAGGAGGAGCAGGAGACGAGGCGCGGAGGCGGCGTGCCGGGTTGTTGCGGAGGGCCCACCGAGTGAAGTCGCGACTGGGCGGTGAGATCCATCGCTGCGGCCGTGCTCTTGTGAGAAATGGGGGCTAGGATCCTGCCTTCCTATCCCCAAGTGGTGCCCTGATTTGGATCAGAATCTCCTTCTCCTGCTCTGTGCTCTCGTGGTCGTCGGCACGGGAGCGCAGTGGATCGCGAGCCGGCTCAAGATCCCGTCCCTCCTCCTGTTGCTGCTCACCGGGCTCTTCATGGGGCCCGTCTCCGAGCTCCTCTTCGGTCAGCCCATCCTGGATCCGGATCGCTTGTTCGGCGACCTGCTGCGCCCCATCATCGCACTCTCCGTGGCTCTGATCCTCTTCGAGGGTGGGCTGACCCTGGACCTTGCCGAAGCGCGCAAGGTCGGTAGACCGCTCTGGACCTTGATCCTCTCGGGGCTCTTCGTCGGCTTCGGGTCGGTGACCCTCTTGGCGCACTACCTGGGGGGTCTCGACTTCGCGACCTCGGCTACGCTGGGTGCGATCCTGGTCGTGACCGGTCCGACGGTGATCCTGCCGATGCTGCGCAGCGCGCGCATCGCCTTCCGCCCGGCCGCCCTGCTCAAGTGGGAGGGCATCGTCAACGACCCCTTCGGGGCCATCCTGGCCTTCTTGGTCTTCGCCGTCGCCACGATCGCGGACCAACCCCAAGACGGTGGCGTCCTCGGCCTCATCGCCTGGACCCTGCTGCTCATCGTCGCCAACGGCGTTCTGGGCCTGGCCATGGCGAAGCTCCTGGATCGGGGAATGGAGCACGGCTGGATTCCGGAACACCTCAAGAATCCGGTCGTGATGGCTTCGGCCCTCTTGGCATTCGCCCTGGGAGAGGTCATCGGCCACGAGATGGGACTCGTGACCGTCACCATGCTCGGCATGGGCCTCGCCAACACCGGGAGCCCGAGCATCGAGCGTATTCGCTGGTTCAAAGAACAGATCAGCACGCTGCTGATCTCGATTCTGTTCCTGCTCCTGGCCTCTCGCCTCGACCTGGAGGACCTCGGACGTCTCCACATCCGACACCTGCTCTTCGTGATCTCGGTACTGGTCGTGGCTCGGCCGCTCGTGGTCCTCGTGGCGTCCATCGGCTCCGGGCTCCCATGGCGCGAGCGCGTCCTCGTGGGCTGGATCGCGCCGCGCGGAGTCGTGGCGGCTGCCGTCGCTGGCGCTTTTTCTGTAGAGCTGAACGATGCGGGATTCCCCGATGGCGAGTTCCTCGTACCCCTGGTCTTCGCGGTGATCTTCCTCACCGTGAGCTTGCATGGCTTCACGATCCGTCCCTTGGCACGCAAGCTGGATCTCGCCTCCAAGGGAGGCAAGGGGCTCTTGATCGTCGGCGCCTCGAGTTGGAGCGTGGCGCTGGCAGAGGCTCTGGTGGGGGCAGGCGCCTTCGTGATCCTCGCCGACACGCGCTACCACAGGGTCTCCAAGGCGCGCATGCAAGGGCTCTTCGTCTACCATGGCGACGCCCTCTCCGAGGAGGTCGACCTGGATCTGCCGATGGAGAGGGTCACCAAGATCCTCGCCGCGACGGACGAAGACAGCTACAACTCGCTCGTCTGTGTACACTTCATCGATGACTTCGGCCGAGATGCGGTCTACCAGCTGCTTCCCGAAACGGTGGGAGATGCTGCCAGCCACCTCAAAGGCCGCACGCCATGGGGAGAACGAGCCGACTACAGGAGCATCGCCAAGCGCTTCTGGGGCGATGGCGAGTTCAAGGTAACGACCCTGAGCGAGGAGTACGATTTTGCCCGATTCGCTGCAGACAACCCCGAGGCCCTTCCCCTTTTCTATCTGGACGAGAACAATCTGGAGTTCTTGAACGACGACAAGTCAGCCCCCATCGGCTCACGATTGCTCTATCTCACCTGACTCCCCCCTGAATGCCCATGCCCCCCCACTCCTGCCAAACCCACCGCGCGCCCCAGAGCTTGTCACGATGGATGCCGGCGATGGGGACTCTCCTGGCTCTGGGAGCCTGTGCTGCAGCACCAGGCAAGGTGCCTGAGGATGTGCCCGTCTGGAGAAAAGACGTCCAACTTGCCGAGGCCAGCCAGGTGGGTTGGAAGCGGCAGAACAAGGCCTTCGGGAAGGACTTCCGATGGCGTGTCGGGGACCGTGTTCTCTATGCACTCACGCGCCACAACCAGGGAGATGTGGAACAACGGTTCATCGAGATCCGCGTGGAATCGCTCGCCGAGGATCTGGGCGAGGGTGAACACTGGAATCACATCTTCTTCCTTACCGACAGTCAGGGAAAGCCACAGACTCTGCACAGCATGAACATGCAGGTCCGCGTGACCATCAGTGACGAGACAGGGAAGACCATCAGCTCGACAGAGTCCGAGATACCGGAAGCCTATCTGCGCATGGGTTTCTTCCGCGGCTGCGAGGCCAGTGCCAGAATCAGGAGACTCCGGAAGTCCAAGGCCAACGCGGAGGGGTCCATGCGGATGGGCGCACCCACCGAGTTCTACGAAGCGGTCGCAAGCTTGCAGGCGCTCTTCTCGGTCGTGGCGAGCAGCAAGAGCCTGCGCCCCATTCTGGAGGAGGTCGTCGAGAAGCCACCGCTTGTGGTTCTCCTGCCCGCTCTGTTTTCAGGAGGCATCTCGATCAGCATCGCTCCCGACTTCATGGCTGCCCGGCGGGTCACCATTCCTGAAGAGGTCATCCCGGATCGCGTCTTACAGAGAACCTCTGGGATCGAGGCCTACAGCTTCCCGATGACGATCTCGATCAACGAGTATCCAGGTCTCTACGTCCGTTTCCTCGTAGCCCCACCCGAGGAACTTGCTCCCCTCGGTGGAGGTGTCATCTCCGTAGAGGGACGGCATCCCAGGAACAAGGACATCTGGCTCACCATGCGGCTCCTGGGTTCCCATCGAGATGAGATTCCAGGGCTGGACCCAGCTCTCCCAACCGGAAACTGATCCGTCCCACCCGGGGGAGGGCTTTACTCGGAACTTGGGAAGATTACCCTGAGTGCCGTATCTCTTATCGCAGCCGCCCCACCATCAGAGGAATCTCGCCATGCGTGCCACCGCTCTTCTTCTCCTACCCCTCCTGGCCCTGCCCGTCCTCCCACAAAAGCGTGCCAAGAAGGCCAGCCCCAGGGACTTCCCCACGGTCATGAAGAAGGCCAACGAGGCCTTCGCAGCGGCTGACTACGGCGTCTGCATCGACAACCTCAAGAAGGCCATGAACCTCGCCACGGTGGAGATGCGCAAGCTGATCTACAAGGCCATGCCGACACCAGCTGAGGGGTGGACCGCGGACCAGCCCAAGAAGAACAGCGGCAACGCCTACCTGGCGCAGTTCGGCATGACCGGCATGCTCATGGTCGAACAGCGATACCGTGGTCCCGACGGCAAGAACCTCAAGGTCTCGATCCAGCCCAATTCCCCGATGGCCAAGATGATCGGCATGACCTTCGCCATGGCGGCCAACGATCCAAACAGCGAGATCGTCGACTACGAGGGCAACAAGGCCATCTTCAAGAAGACCAGCGGTGGCAAGCGCTTCGAACTGAGCATCCTGCTCGCTGGCAAACACCTGATCCAGGTCAATGGGACGGCCATGGACGAAGACACGTTCTTCGGCATGTTCGATCAGGCCTTCGTCAACAAGATCCTCCAGATCGTCGGCAAGTAGAGCGAAACCCGTCATGCGCTGCCCCGGATTGTCCATGAGATCGTTGCGAACAGGTCATGAATAGTTCGGGTTACGAAGGACGTCTCTATCGTCCACCCAGCGAAGCCGAGTCCTTCATCCTGCAGGCCTCCATCGGCTGCTCTTGGAACAAGTGCACCTATTGCGACATGTATCGCGACAAGGAGTACCGGGAGCGCCCGATCAGCGAGATCCTCGCGGACATCGTGGAGGCCCGGAGATTCTACGGGGACAAGGTCTTCAAGGTCTTCGTGGCCGACGGCGATCCGCTCCACATGCCCATGGAGACCTGGCGCCCCATCCTCGAAGCTCTCCGCGCAAGCTTCCCCAATCTACGCCGCGTCTCGACCTACGCCATGGCCACCAACGTCCTGGCCAAGAGCGATGCCGAGCTCCGCGAGCTCAGTGACCTGGGTCTGACCCTCCTCTACATCGGTCCCGAGTCCGGCAGCGACGCCGTACTGGGGCGCATCGCCAAGGGCTCGGATTTCGAGGCCCACGCCGAGGCCGCGCGGCGCGCACACGCAGCTGGCATGAAGCTCTCGACGATCTTCCTCCTGGGCGCAGGTGGCACCGAGCGCAGCGAGGAGCACGCGCGCGAATCGGCGCGCCTCGCCACGGCCATGGACCCGGCCTTCCTCTCGGCCCTGACCCTCACGGTGGTACCTGGGACCCCCATCGCCAAGCTGGAGGAGCGCGGCCGCTTCACCCTCCCCGACACCATGGGCCTGCTCCGCGAACTCCACACCCTCATCGACCTCACCCGCCCCACCGCCGCGATCTTCCGCAGCAACCACGCCAGCAACTACCTCCCTCTCTCAGGCGTCCTCCCCCGCGACCGCAAGACCCTCCTGCGCTACCTCGACGCCGCCCTGGACGGCAGCCTCCCCCTACGCCAGGAGTGGATGCGAGGCCTGTGACCTGGCTTCTCGGCCATCTCGCGCTGACACACCGAGTACATGGGGTCAGACCCTTTTTCTCCGGGTGTTTCACCCGGAGAAAAAGGGTCTGACCCCATGTACTCGGCAGGACGTCATCGCTCCTGGCGCTTGGGGAGCCTCAGAGAGCAGGGGAGGGTGGGGTTCAGGATGGCTGCGAGCTTTGTTCCTGCGCGATCTTGTCCTGCGAGGATCTTGACGCTCACGTCGAGGCTGCCCTTGGCCTTCCAGAGAGCCTTTCCGTCATGGGGATTGGGTTGATATCGGGGAGAGTTCCCAGAGCTCAGGAGAAGGGCGATGCGGTGGCCCTTGGCGAATCGGTGTGCATGTGAGGGAAAGGTGATCTCCATGCTGTGCGGCTTCTTGGGATCGAGGAGTTTGCGGCGGGGGCCGGTGAGGCTGGCGCGCTGGGCGATCTCGGCCAGGAGGACGTAGCGCCCCTTCTCGTCCACGTCACAGAGCAGGGCGACGAAGTCCACATCCACGCGATTGCACTCGAAGCTGAACTCGAGCGTGGCTCTTCCGTCGAGATCTACTGGCTTCGCCAGGACGTCCGTCTTCCACACCAGGACGTCTTTGCGCTCGAGAAGAGCGTTCTGCATCCGAGGGCCATGTGGCAGGGGAGGGAGGTTGCGCCCTCCGAGCGTGGGAAGCGGCTTCTTGGGATCGTAACGGTAGCTGCGCGTTCCCTGGTCTTGGAAGACATCGATGACCTCCCAGATCAACCCACGCGAAAACAAGACATAGAACCGATCTCTTCGTGGCTCTGCCGACCAACTCTCGCAGCTCTTCCACTCGCGGCTGCCGCTGTCGAAGTAGCGAACGCGCTCGGGGACCTCCTTGCCGATGCCGCGTAGGTGGAGGTCGAGGAAGGCCTTGGCTGCCAGACCCGAGACATGCTCGGCTTTGGGAAAGTCCAGGACGCCCTGCTTGCGCAGGCCGATACCGACGTGGTCCCAGGGGCCGATCAAGAGCCGTGAGTGCTTGCGGCAGTCCTCGCCGCCCTTGGCCACGAGGTCCTCGAAGGTGGCGATGACGGCGTCGGGGTAGTTGTCCCACCAACCGGTGATCATCAGGCAGGGGACCTGGACCTTCTGGGGCTTGTAGCTGGCCTTTTTGGCCAGGCGCCAGATCAAGGAGTCGGGTTCAGGATTCGCAAGCACACGTTGGCGTAGACCGAACCCCAGGAAGTCGAGGATCTTGAGATGGGCGTCGAGCGGTACACCACCCTCGAAGTACTGGTCGTAGGTGATGCCCATGGACGCAATCATCGGCACAGCACAGACGAGATGCGGTGGTTGTTCGATGGCGGTCTGGAACTGGATCTTGCCGAGTGCGCTGCCTCCCCATGTGCCGACCTTGCCGTTGGACCAGGGCTGTTTGGCGATCCACTCGACCGTGTCGTAGCCGTCCTTGCCACGCACCGCCCCCACACGACGCACACCGCGCGCCGCCTTCTTGCTGGCGAAGAAGCCACGCCAGTCCATGACCAGGTAGGCGTAGTGTTCACGATCCTTCAACACCAGGATATCGGAGATGGCCCCCCGCCCGACCGTGCTCGTGCCCTTGGCGTTCTCGAGCTTGCCCTGAAATGCCTTGCGCAAGCGCTTCTTGTTGTACGGAGTCTGGATCAGCACGCAGGGGTAGCGTCCCTTCTTGGCGGGCAGGTAGAGATCGCCCGAGAGCTGTTTGCCATCGCGCATGGTCACCGAGAGACCCAGCTCCTCGGATACCCAGCTGGTATCCGGCTCCTGTGCGGACAGAAGCAGAGTGGACGAAAACAGAAGGCTGATCGTGAGTGTCATCATCTTGCTCTCCTTGTCAGCGGAGGGCAGCTGGTGGACAAGCAAACGGGAGGTCCAGTCCACCGCCTTCGTGCCCTTCGTGTTCCTCGTGGTAGAAGAACGACTGCGACTTCCTTTTCTACCACGAAGGCAGGGGAGGGACAGGGAGGACTCTCCGCTGTCCTGTTGGTGATCGACTTGACTTGCATTCCAGAGGTGTGAGGGATGCCAGCCTATCGTTCCAGCAGGACGTAGAGGGCGTCCTTGGGCAGCTTCATCTTGCCCCTGACCTTGCGGGTTTCCTTGCGACGTCCCGAGGCATCCAGGGTCGTCGCCTTCCAGCTCTGCCTGGCATCCGCGAGGAAGAGCTCGGCCTGGAGATGCTCGACCTGCATGGGGGGACCACCGACGTCGACGATGCGTCCACGCGGCGCGTTCCAGCCGTGGGGGTGTTCGCGCGTGCACATCTGGATGAGGACGCGACGCGACTTTCGGATCGGCTTGCCGTCCAGCGAGATGGCCAGCAATGAGGCGAAGAGGTTGTCACACTCGAAGCCGATGTCGCTGAGCTCGAGACGGCCGGCACCTGCCACGAATCCCACGACTCCCTGCGCACGTGGGGAGTCGACGAAGAGAAGACCGCGCTTCGTATCCATCGCGAGTGCATCCCCCGACTGTGGATCCAGGAAGCGGTTCTCATCGAAGCCCAACCCCGAGCGATTCTGGATCCCGCCGGGTTTCTTGGTGATCTTCCAGAGGACAGGTCCGAGCCACTGGGCGGGCAGACTCTGGTCGGAACTGGCCTTGCCGAGCGAGAGCCCCTTCTTGCGCAACTCGTCCAAGGCTGGTTGGCGAGCCAGCAGGCTGCCGCGGAACTCGAAGAGACGATCGAGAGAGAGAGACTCCACGAGAGCGGGCTTGGGTGTGGCAAGGTCACCGCGCCGATACAAGAGTGCGAAGCCCGGAAACTGTCCGAGCAGGGAGGGCACGGCCAGAGGGAACTTCTGGGCATTCCCCTCCCAGCTACCGCTGCCATGCAGGGCGAAGAAACAGAGACCCGCGAAGCCTTGCCGGGAGGACAGGACCGAAGCCAGGAAGGGAAACTCGACCATGTAGACATTGGGTCCAGGCCAACCGATCTCGCTGATCCAGAAGGGGCGCTCCGCGTACTGGGCTTGCAGGAGGGGGTTGCCCTTCAGATCACGCAGGAAGGAACGATCCGCATAGTGATGCCCTGGCCGGATCGAGTAGCTCGCGCCCTCGCCGATGTGCTTTCCACCGAAGTAGCCATGCGCGTCGACGAGGTCCCCCACCTCGTAGCTCCACCTCTCCAGGGCTTGCAAGCTCTTGGGCTCGGCCGTGTGCCAGTTGCTGCAGGAGAGGAGTGCCTTCACACCCAGCTCCTTGCGCATCCAGCTCACCGTATCGGCATAGAAGCCGCGCTGCACCTCCACCAAGAACCGCAACTGGTCCGACATCCGACGCTGCAAGGCGCCCTGGCCACGTCCCTTCTCCGTGAGATTCCAGGGGGGAAGCAGCGTCATGCGCTTCCCGCGCTCGTCGTCCCCGGACTGGCTGGCGCCACCCCATGCCTTGTAGGCCTTGGCGATGCTTCCGTGGCGCTTGCCGAGCCACGCGCCGAACTTCCGTTCGAAGCCCTTCCAGATCCCCTCGGGGACCGAACCCTTCTGGAAGGTCCAGAAGAGCATGCTGTCCTCGTTCTGGATCTCGACGATGGCCAGCGTCGGTTCCTGCGCGAGCGGCTTCGCGCCCTGTGCACCCGGACTCGTGAGCAGCTGCCTGATCCATCCGCGATGCACCGCGCGAAACTTGTCATCGACGAAGAGCAGGCCAAAGGGATGGCGATTCTTCTGCCCCTCGTATTCGGGCCAACCCTGCTTCTTCCCGAGCTTCAGCCAGAGAGGAAAATAGAAGGAGAGGGCGATGTAGATCCCCTCCGACCTGCAGGCAGCCACGAAGCTCTGCAGGGAGGCAAGCTTGTCCGGGTCGACCTCCTGGATGCGATCCTCGCGCCAGAACGCCCCATGCACTCGCACGAGGTTGACTCCGCGTCGGGCCAGGAAACCGGCAAGTCGCTTCTGGCCGTCGGAGGATTGCCGCAGCGTATCCATCCCGAGGTTGACGCCCCAGAAGCGGATGCGTTTGCCATCCCCGCGGACCAACTCACGCCCCTTGCGTCGGACCCAGCCCTTCCCGCCCGCCACCTCCTCATTGAGGTAGCGCAGGTCGAGAGCCGTCTTCTCACCGTCCGGATCCGGCTCGAAGGCCCAGTGTCCGGCCTCCTTGCGGCCACTCTTCGCCCCGGGTTGGAGCTTGCCTCTGGCTTGGAAACCGCGTTTGGAGAGGACGAAGCAATCCAGGGCTGCGGTGATCGATTCGCCGACCTTGCCTTCCAGTTGGATCTCGAAGACATGCTTGCCCTTGCCGAGCTTGACCTTGCCGAGAGGCACCCAGTTGGCCACGACGAACTTCTGCAGAGGCACGGAATCCAGCAGGACCTTGTCCTTTCCGCAAATCTGCCACTCCCCCTTGTCGAAGCGCCACTGGAAGGGACCGTGCTTCCAGAACTTCCGGCACCACAATCCCCACTCGCCCGCACTCGGAACGGTCACCCGCCAACGTGCGAAGGGAGCCTTCTTCCCATGCTTTCCGTCGTAGGTCAGCCAGTCGCCCTTCGAGAGTGCCTCGCGCTTGGCGACCCTGGACCCTGACAGCCAGGTCTCCTTGGGGAAGTTGCTCTCGAAGGCCGCCTCCCCCTCCCACCACACCCAGTCCGACTGGGACTGGAGAGCGGTCGAAGAGAAGACGAAGCCACCGAGCAGGACGAAGACAGACAGGTTGGGGAAGCGCATGGACGGGGATCATAGGGTGATGTCCGGGGAACACACCCGATCCACATGTTCATCCTGCGCATCTTGCCCGCCCTGCGCATCCAGCGTACCTGGCCTATCAGGTCGCCTCCTACCGGATCACGAGGCGATGGCTGTTGCTGATCGCCGCGATCCCCGATGGGCTCTTGGAATCCAGAACGACAAAGGCGGTATAGAGATGGATGCCCTTGAAGAGCGGGACCTTGGGGAGGTGGATCCGTGCCGTCCCCTCACCCTTTCGATCCAGCTTGCCGGAGAATCCCGTGAACACGGGCATGCCCCTTCCCAGCAAGGTCAGGAAGAAGAGACCGTCAGGAGAGAGGGCCAGATGGCGGGAGTCGACCGGAATCGGCCCCAGACCGAAGGAGGTCATCGCCTGCCAGTTCCTGCCTGCATGCGCCTTGGAAGAGAGCTCCAGCTTGACCGTGTCTCCGATGCGAGTGGAGCCACCGCCTTCGATCATCGCCGAAATCCGGTTCCGTGTGGCCTCGAAGATGACGCCAGCGGTCATGCAGGTCCAATAGACGCGGCTACCGTCACTGCTCACGGCTACGTCCGCTGGGTACGGTTCGCCAAAGCTGATCAATGTGAGCACCTTGTCCGAGGGACTGTAACGCCAGACCTTGTTGCGCCCGCCCTTGGACCCGAAGACACCAGGGGTCGGCACCTCGGTGAAGTAGAGATCACCCATGGCATCCATGGCGATCCCGACCGGCTTGTCCAGTCGATCCAGGACCTTCTCGATCTTCTTCGTCTTGGCATCCCGACGCAGGATCACGCCTGCAGTCCTACAGGTCCACCAGGCATTGCCCTTGGCATCCAGGACCACATCGGTGGGCTCAGGCTCGCCCATGGCCAGCGTGACCACCTTGCCACCACGGATCACGGAGAGCTCGTTCTTGCCACCCTTGCTGCCCGGCAGGCCCGGTGTGGGGATCTGGGTGAAATACACTTCCCCGGTGGCCCCCACATCGATGCCGGTGGGCCTCTTGAGCTTGCTGGCGACGAGTTTCATGCTCGTCCCCTTGCGCATCATGATCACGCCCGCGGTCACGCAGGTCCAATAGAGCGTGCGATCGGGACGAGCGACGATGTTGGTCGGCGCGGGTTCACCCGAGACCAGGGTCTGGACCTTGCCGCTCTTGCGGTCCCACATCGAGACGAGGTTCTTGCTGGAGAACTTGCCAGGCTCGGGGACCTGGGTGAAGTAGAGGTCCCCCGAAGCATGAACGGCGATGCCGCGCGGAGCCTTGAGACCCTTGAGGAGGATCTTCTTGGAGTAGTGCTGGGCCGTGAGCGGCATGGCACTGGCGAGGAGGAAGAAGGACGGCAGAAGCAGGACATTCGTTCTCATGGTGATCTCCTTGACGATCGGATAATGAGGTTTGCCTCTGCTAAGCAGCAGGTATCATGAAGTTTCTTAGAATAACAACGACACGCTATTCCAATAAACAACACAGCTGCAAGTCCCGATCATGGACCGACTTCGTGAACTCCAGGACTTCTGGAACTGGCTTCCCGCCTTTCGTGCGGTCGCCGAGACCGAGCATCTCCCCAGCGCCGCCCAGAAACTCCACATCAGCCCGCCAGCCCTCTCCCGGAGTCTGGGCCTGCTCGAAACCGCCTTGGGCTGCCCACTCTTCCGGCGTGCGGGACGCAAGTTGGAGCTCAACGCGGAGGGACGTCGATTCCTGGCCAGGGTGCGAGAGGGCATGCGCCGCATCCACGAAGGCCTGGTCGAGCTCCAGGAGCGTGAGATGAAGGGGGATCTCCGCATCTCCAGCGGAGGCCTGATGACGCGCACCTGCGTCCTCCCCGTGATCCAGTCCCTCAAATCGCAGCATCCCGAGCTGGTCCCCGAACTCCATGCGGTCGCAAATGCCGACGTCGCCAGTGCCCTCCTCCAGGGCCACATCGACCTCGCCTTCCTGAGCAGCCCGATCCATCACGACCGACTCGAGACCCGGCTCCTGGGTCATGCGGGCAATGGCATCTACTGCGGACAGGAACTGGCCCTGCACTCGCCCCTCCAGGTGGATGGGGCGACCTTGGATCCCGCCTCCCTGGACGACTACGAGTTCGTGGCCCCCCTACCGGATCAGGACGGCAACACGCATGAGGGTTGGCCTTCGGACCGGCCCAGGCGGATCGCGATCCGCCTGGACAGCATGCAGCTCGGTGCCGAGGTCTGCGCGAAGAGCCGCTATCTGGCCGTCCTCCCGGACGTCATCGCCTCCGAGATCCCCGGTCTCACGCGTCTGCCCCTGGAGATCATCCCGCCGATCGCGCTCTACAGCATGCGTCGCGACCCACTCGGGACGCGGAGCGCCGCGGACCTCTTCCTCTCCGAAGTCGAAGCGGTGCTCGCGAACCGACCAGAAATCCAGGCTGTCTGAACAGGTCACCGAGCACCGGTAGCCAAGCACCGGCAACGAACGGCCTACTGTTCTCACGGGGTCTGCCGCGGATCGACATTGCCTCCCGAGAGGATCACGCCGATCCTTGCTGCGGGCCCGTCGAAGCGTCCAGACAGGAGGACCGCCACGGGAACGGCGCTGGAGGGTTCGATCAGGATCTTCATGCGCTGCCAGACAAGATGCATGGCCGTGAGTATCTCCTCCTCACTGACCGTGAAGATGCTACGAACCTCGTCCTTCAGGACTTCGAAGTTGCGCAGGCCCAGACTGGTCAGGAGACCATCCGCAATCGTCCGAGGATGGATCGAAGGCTGGATCTCACCCATCCTGAGAGACCTTGCGGCATCGTCTGCATTCTCGGGTTCCGCACCGAAGGCACGCGCATGCCCGGGTCCCAGAACACAGGCGAGAGCCGTGCCCGCAAGCAGCCCACCACCCCCTACCGGCGTCAGGATCGCATCCAGATCCGGGATCTCGTCCAAGAGCTCCAGGGCAGCGGTCGACTGGCCCGCGATGATGGACCAATCGTCGTAGGGATGGACGAAGCGTGCTCCGGTCTCCGCCACCCACTCCCTCGAGTGGCGCTCCCGCGCCTCCAGCGTGGGTTCACAGAAACGGATCTGTGCGCCATAGCCTCGGACGGCATCGGCTTTGACCTGCGGCGCGGTCTCGGGCATGACCACGTAGGCCGGGATCCCACGGATTCCCGCCGCGTAGGCAAGGGCCTGGGCGTGATTGCCCGAGCTGTGCGTCAGCACGCCTCCAGTGGCCTCCTCTTCGCTGAGGGAGAGCACCGCATTGCAGGCACCCCGCGCCTTGAATGCTCCCACCTTCTGGAAGTTCTCGCACTTGAAGTAGATCCTCGCCCCAACGCGTTCGTCGAAGTAGTGACTCGTCATCACCGGCGTCCGGTGGACATGGGGCTGGATGCGTCCGTGGGCCGCCAGCAGGTCTTCGTATCCCGGCCGTCTGTCCTGTCTCACCATGGGGAATGCCTCCTTCAAGTTCTCCGCTCGAGCAGACCGAGCACATGGCCGAAGACCTCGCTCACCTTGCGCGCGCTCGTGTCGACTTCGAACTCTGCCTGGCCGTAGAATCGCTCCCGTTCGTTCAGGATTGCTGAAAGATGGTCGAAGGCACGCGGATCGTTGCTCATGGGGCGCGTATCCCCCTGGGCAGCTACCCGGAGCCAATGATCCTCGGGTCTCGCACGCAACCAGATCGTACGTGCACGCGCTCGCAGGATGGACCAGGTCTCGGCGCTCGTGGGCAAACCACCGCCTACGGCCAGGACAATAGGTCGCCCCTCCGCTAGCAAGGCGTCCAGGCACTCCAGCTCCTGGCGACGGAACCAGGCTTCGCCGTGAAGCTCGAAGATCTCGGTCAGCTCGAGGCCGGTCCGCTTCTCGATCTCCTCGTCGAGTTCGACGAAGTCCCGTCCAAGCCTCGTCGCCAGCATGGGACCAAGGCTGCTCTTGCCGGCTCCGCGCAATCCAACGAGGGCCAAGACCCGATCACGGTCACCTGCCGCATAGAGGCCTGCCGGCTGTGGATCGCGGAGGAGTTCCTGTGGACTCGCGCCCAAGGCATCGGCCAGTTCGAAGAGGCGCAGGAGGGAAGGGTTGGCCTTGCCCTGCTCCACGTCAGCCAAGAAGCGCTCCGAGATGCCCGTGCGCTCCGCGAGCTCCCTGCGGCTCCAGGACTGCTCCTTGCGCGCCGCACGCACGCGCTCTCCGAAAGCGGTCATCCTGGCTTCATGATCCAACATTCCGGCACTATACTGCATCCACAGGAGGGCAACTAGAACGAAACCTGCGATATGATGCTTGAATCTCCACTCTGCCTGCCGACACTGGTGGGCCCTATTCCCCTTCCCCGGAACCGGATCCGAGACCCACGATGATCGATTTCCACGCCAACCCCGAGAGCTACAAGCACTGGAAGCTCTCCTTCGACGGCCCCGTGGCCCGCCTGGAGATGGCGGTCGACCCCGACCACCCCTTCAAGCCAGGCTATGAACTGAAGCTGAACAGCTACGACCTGTCGGTGGACATCGAACTGCACGACGCCATCCGTCGTCTCCGCTTCGAACACCCCGAGGTCAACAGCGTGATCGTCACGAGCGCCACGGACCGGGTGTTCTGCGCGGGCGCCAACATCCGCATGCTGGCGGCATCCGACCACCCCTTCAAAGTGAACTTCTGCAAGTTCACCAACGAGACGCGCATCTCGATCGAAGACGCGAGCCGCAACAGCGGCATCAAGTTCCTGGCCGCCTGCAACGGCGCCACTGCCGGCGGCGGCTACGAGCTTGCGATCGCCTGCGACGAGATCGCTCTGGTCAACGACAACAGCTCCACCGTCTCCCTCCCCGAGGTCGCCCTGCTAGCCGTGCTTCCCGGAACGGGCGGCCTGACGCGGCTCGTCGACAAACGCAAGATCCGCCGCGATGTCGCGGACGTCTTCTCGACCTTGGCCGAGGGCGTGCGCGGCAAGAAGGCGCTGAAGTGGAACCTGATCGATGCGATCTGGCCCAAGAGCAAGTTCGCGGACAAGGTCGCCGAACGCGCCCTCGAAATCTCGAAGTCCCTGCCGATCCGCGGCGAGAATGGCATGACCTGGCACCCGGTGTCGATGGAAGAAACCGACACAGGATGGTCCTACCGCTACGTGCAGGTCGAGCTGGATCGGGACCATCGCCGGGCGGCACTGACACTCCAGGGCCCCGATGGTGCACAGCCCAAGAATGCTGTCGACTACCACGAGGCGGGAGATGAGGCATGGATCCTGCGCTGCTTCAAGGAGCTGGATGACGCCCTCCTGCATCTGCGCTTCGAGGAGCCCGAGATCAACATCGTGACCCTCCAGACGCGCGGGAACATGGACGCCATCCTCGAGGTCGAGCAGAGCCTGCTCGCGAACAAGGAGGACTGGCTCGTCAACGAGATCCTCCTCTACGTGGCCAGCGTCCTGCGTCGCTACGAACTTTCGGCCAAGAGCTTCTTCGCCCTCGTGGACGACA
>JAJRTL010000253.1 GCA_024278315.1 Planctomycetota bacterium
CAATCAGTCAGGAGGCAATCAGTCAGGAGAGTGGCGGTCCAGAGAAGAGGCTGCGAGGAGGGCTTGCGCACCCATCGACCTCGTGCAGGGTTTGCCGGTCGCTGTCGTTCGTGAAAAGCTGAACATTGGCGTCCGGATGCAGGATACGGGCTCGCGGCTGCTGGCCTTCTATCTCGTGGAGATGGAAGGGCGGCGACTCTACCAGGACACCGGGCACAGCAGTGCCGTGCACTATGCGGAGAGTCGGCTCGGCATGGAGCCGCGGCGCAGCCGGGAACTCTTGGCCGTGGGGAGGAAGCTGTTGGAACTGCCCCGAATGGACGAGGCCTTCTGTCGGGGGGAGATCTCCTGGACCCAGGTCGTGATGTTGGCGCGTGTGGTCAGCCCCGAGCACGAGGAGGCCTGGCTGGATCGTGCGCGCAAGAGCAGCTGTCGGGAGTTGGCGCTTGAGGTCAAGAGCTCCCGCCCCGGCAGCAAGCCACGCGACCCCGAGTATCGCAAGGGACTCGCGGAGATCCGCTTTCCGATCAGCGCGCAGGTGTCGGGCCTGGCCTTCCAGAAGTGGGAACTGGCCAAGAAGCAGCTCAGCGAGGAGCGTGGCACACCGATCTCGGATGCCGAGTGCATGGAGATCCTGGCCTCCCTGCTGCTCTCGACCGAGGAGGACGGCTCCTTGCCCGGCCGTAAGCGTGCGCGCTCTTCGCTCTTCCGTCTGGTCGTTCGCCAGGAGAGTCCGGAGGGCCAGGGAGACTCGGAGGAGTCGGGCTGCGCCCTGCCCCGAGCCAGCCTGGAGACAGAGGAGGGTCTCGTCCCCCTCGACCGGGCGACGCTTGAGAGCATCCAGTGCGATGCCGAGAGCATCAGCGACGACGGAGAGCATCTGGAGATGGACTCCAAGACCAGTGCCGCGCTGCGCGACCGCGTCCTCACACGCGACGGCCATCGTTGCCGGTCCTGCCAGAGCCGCTTCGAGCTGATGGCTCATCACATCCAATCCCGCTCCCAACTCGGAAGGACCCGCGCCAGGAATCTCATCACGCTCTGCATGCGCTGCCACGGTCTCGTGCATGCAGACCTGCTGATCCTCTTGGGCAGGGACCAGGCGCGCGTGCGTTTCGTGGATCGCGCGGGTCACGCACTCCACGAAACAGGCGAGCCACTCGCCGCAAGCGTCCTGACCCGACTCGATCGTCACCGGACCTACGAGGCCCTCGGCGAACCGATGGGCCATGCTCTTTCTCAGAGTCTGGCTACACGGCTCGCGAGAACGACGGGCACGGCTCCTGCCGAGAACCACAGCCCGCAGCTCGCCAAGTCCCTATGCGGGGATACAGTCGAAAGCTCCTCGCCAGTCTCAAACAAGCCCCCCGCATCCAAGCCAGCCTCGCGCAAGCCAGCCTCGCGCAAGCCAGCCTCGCGCAGATGGGTGACCGCCGAGGACATCCCGGCCGAGGCCGATGTCCACTGGTGGCGCAAGCACTCCCACCTCTTCCACCAAGGCAAGGGCAGCAGCTTCCGGTTCGAGCCGGGCTTCGTTGTAGAAAGCCCTACCGCTCCCTACCTCCAGGGCAAGCATCGGATCGATCCTGACAACGACGACGCTTCGCCGACGCCCATGCCGACGCCGACGCCGACGCCGGGCCTCGATCGCAAGCCAACCCCGTGGCCCATCCGCATCGGTCACCCCGCAACCGAGACGAGAGCCTCGCAGGCAGAGAACTCGCATCCCCCCCTCTCAGACGTCGAGAAAGGCGTCGAGAAAGCGGCGTTCGAACGCCGTTTCGCTAATCGTCAGCCTGGAAGACCGAGAGTCTCAGGAGGAAACGTCTCGCTGACAGGCTCATGGACCTCCGCCCGGTCGGGATGAGCGGATAGGGACAGGGCGATCCTCAGGAAACCGCAATACCCCAGATCCGGGGTCGCACACTCATGAAGATCAGTGGCCGAAGATCAGGACAGTGAAGATCAGGACAGTGAAGATCAGGACACCCATCAACTGAACCATGACCGGCAAACTTCGCTAGTCCCGGTCTGGCCGCTCGTTCTGCACATGGATGTGCTTGGCTACCGCGTTCGAGATCGGCGACTCTTGCGAGAGGCAAGCAAAGTGAGAATCATCGTTACCGGGCTTCTGGTCTGTTTCGCGCTCGGGGGCAGTGCTTGTGCACAGGACTGGAGCTTCACCCTCGATGGGGAGAAGATCGCCCCTCGGCTGTATTCACTCCAGGGGACTCCGGAGGTCCCCCACGCAGGAGACGTCGTCTACGTGGGCGGCTACCTTCTGGTGCTGGATGGACCCGGGCCCTTCGAATTCTTCACCGACAAGAAGAGTCCTGAAGGGAAGGGTCTCTATCGGGGCAGCAAAGGCGGAGCGAGGGATCTGGTCGCCATTCAGGTGGATTGGGAAGTGAGTGGATCTGATCGGCGATTCGTCGACGGCAGCAAGGGACTGTCAGCCAGCGAACTCCTTACAATACGGGGCATCAAGATCGGCTGGGACGGCAAATCGGCCTGGTTCGCGAAGTTGCTCCGACAATTGGACCTGTCCAAGGTCTGCATCGAGCTCTCGAACTCGGATTGCGTCAAGACCGGCGATCACTACACCACATACATCAACCGTACCAAGACACCCGCCTTCCCCAAGGGCTTGCGGTACCTCTGGTTCGCAGAGGGCTTCGGCAGCTACGAGAGCCTCGCGAAAACGCCGGAATTGAGGTTCTACTACGGCGGTCTCGCTGACACGAAATGGGAACTCCTTGCAGGCAAGCCACGGCTCCGCTACCTGGATTTATCCTATTGTGACCTGGACGAGTCCGAACCGTCTGGCGAGGAGACGGAAGCAAGGCCCATCATCGCCGACCTGCGTGCGCTCATCCTGAGACGGGCCCACACGGGGATGGATCCCGAACCCGACGAGGACCTCAGTGGCTTGCCGCGTTGGCTTATGAACAGCTTGGGCAGGCTCAGGGTCCTCGACCTGTCCCAGAGCGAAGGGCTTGCCCGACTGGTTGCGTTGCATTACCCCAACCTCACGCATCTGGATATCTCCGGGACCTCAGGATATCACCTACCGGCAAGGCAGATCCCCAACCTGAAGAAGCTCAACGTGATGAGCGCAGGCTTCACGGCAACGGAGATCGCCGACATCCAGAGATTGCACCCCAAGTGCCTGATCGTCAGCGACTGGGCCAAGGTCCTCCGGGCGGCGATCCCGGCGCCCACTCGCATGCGCGTGCGCCGTAGCGGGTCCTTTTCATTGGACAGGACGGAGCGAAAAGCACTGCTGGATCTGCGAGACCCCAAGGAGGTTCTGGAGTTCCTCTCCCTGATCGAGATCGACGGTCGCCGCAGTGGCGGGCACTGCATGTGCGGCGGCGATCCGACTCTCGAGTTCTTTCAAGGCAAGAGGTTGGTTGCTGCTCTCGGAATGCACCATGCGCGCAGCCTACGATGGGCGGATGGCCAGTGGATCGGTGATGCTCAGCTGACGGCCAATTCCAGGAAACGCGCGCTTGCCTGGTTGGACCGGCATGGCGTGAGTGGCCCCCGCAAGGACCTGGAGCGCCAGAAGCGGCAGGCACTCCAGGTCCGTAAGGCCGAGGAGAAGTGGCGGAAAGGCATGCCTCCTTCGCTATTGCCCTTCTGGAAGAAACGTCCCACCGCAGACGTGGATGCGATGCACGAGGTGCTGGCGAAGGCCATGCCGGACCTGCCCAACAGGATCCGCGCCCTGCTCCACTGGTATGGATGTGGCACTGGCGTCTGGAGTGCCCACCCCAGCTATGAGTCCGTGGCCATGGAACTTCTCTACAAGTACAAAACCGCCGATGTCCTGGCCGCCCTTGCCGACATCCATCTCACGGTCGAATTCAAGGAGGGCGCAGCTCACTTCTTCGGTTGCCATCCATTCACGCAGCGCCGCCCAGACGACCTCGCCCTCCTACCCAAGGCACTCAAGAAGACCCTGCTCCAGCATTGCCTCGATACGGGAGAGACATTCAAGAAGGACTGGGCCAAAGGCAACTTCGGGAGCAAGTGACATTCGATCAGAGGATGAAGGTCGAGGGGAAGGTCGGATCAGACGTCGGTGAAACGGCGTTCGAACGCCGTTTCACCGATCATCACCCTGGAAGACCGAGAGTCTCAGGAGGCAGTGCTTCGATGGCAGGCTCATGGAACTCCTTCCGGGCGGGCTGAGCACGTCAGCGGATCTTGATCACACGCTTCGTGCCGACCTGGACCCGGAACTCCTCGAAGTAGGACTCACCGGGAATGGTCTTCTTGCTGAAGGTTCTGCCCTTTCCCTTGTCCATCGCTACCAAGCGGTAGTTTCCAGGCTGCAAGCCGATGATGCGCACCGGCCTGCCTGGCTCGAGATCCACGGCACGCGTCCACTGGGGCGGAACCTTCTTTCCTGCGGCCACAGGGGCTTGTGCTAGCCGATAGAGGCGAGCGGACCAGTAGGTGGGCTCATCCCCGGGTGCGGCTGGGGCTTGGATGGAGAGTTCGGCTGCCTCTGAGAGTCTCAGGATCAGCTCCTTCGGCGGCGATCCCTTGGGCGTGTAGGTGCCGGGGTAGGAGAGGGTCACGGGTCCGTATCCTGGCTTGAAGGCCAGGATTCGGGTGTGATCCTTGATTGGCACGCGGAACCCACCACTGGCGTCGCTTTGCATGAGCACTCGGCCATCGAACTGCTCCAGACCCTTGTCCACATCGTAGCCTGCCCAGAGTCTAGCGAGCTTCTCATCCAGACCGATCCACACGCCGGCTATGGGCTTGCCGTCTTGATCCACGACACGGCCCTCCACGTCGTCGATCGCGGTCAGTTGCAAGGTGCCCAGGTCGGTGACCCGATCTTGATGGATCGCGACCTTCAAGTCCAAGTTGGCGAATTGAGTACTCTTGAACGTGAGGTCGTAGGAACCGGCGAGGACATGCTTCAAGGACACAGCGCCTTGCAGGACCTGCAGGTCGAAGCGCTGCTTGTCCTTGACTGAACGTAATTCCACCTGGATGCGTTGCAGCGGAGAGCCGCGATGCGCAAGCCGGGCCCGGAACTCACCAAAATGAGGGAGGACGATTTCCCATCGATATCCCTTTGTTCCGGCTCTGACTCGTGCCCCCAAAGACTCGGTCATGAGCAACGCTTGACCTCGGTCGGATCCGATCCCGTTGATCCCCATCTTGCGCAACAAGGAATCAGGAGGTTGCACCATCAGGGAGTATTCACCGACATGAAGTCCCTTGAGAACGAAGCGCCCGTCGGGAGTGGATCGAATCGGCTGGCCTGACCTCACCGATCCACGAGGCAGCTCGCCGTTGAACAACCAGGTAATCCATGCGTTGCCTATAGGTTCACCTCCATCGGTCACGATTCGACCATCGATGGTGAGTCCCTCACCCAAGACGATGCGCACACCTACCCGCCTTTCTCCTGGAGCCAGTTTCACCCTCGGCTGCACGGCTGGCTTCTCGCGTTCCAGGATGTCGCCGCTGACCATCCAGTAACCAGGAGCCAATCCAAGGATCCGGGACCTACCGGCATGGTCGCTGAAGGCTCGTCGTTGGTCCCCTTTCCAACGACGTCGGCGCTTGAGCCATTCGATGGACATTCGGGATTGGTCCTCACCTTCCGGAAGCAGACTCGCCGTGACCATCACACCCGCGATGCCAGTCCCCTTTTCGTCCACGATACTTCCCTCGATGCTGGAGGCCTCAGCCAGTCGCAGCACGATGCCCTCCCGAGCACTCAGACCCTTTCCCTGCATGGCGAGAGGCTCGGGGCAGTACATGGATTCATGCACTACATCGAGAAACAAAGGGCCCTCCGTCTCCTTGCTAGGAACCAAGCTGAATTCGCCCCGATCATTGGAAATCGCAGTCCCGAAGGAACGGGATCTGTCGTCTCGAGAAAGCAACCCGAGGACCGCGTGCGCGACCGGCCGCCCCTTCTGGTCCACGACCCGGCCCTTGAGCGTCGGCACACGCCGTACGGTGAGGACGCCGACCTTCTATCCGGCCTGGGTCTGGATCATGTTCGACAGGGAACCGGCCGTCTCGAACAAGAAACCACGAGATCCAAAGAAGATCATCGCCTGTCGATCCGGTGCAAACCGCCTGGGAAACTGGAAGAACCCCTCTCTGTCACTCTTCGCAAAGAAACTCTCCTGCCACATGTGGGCCGCTCCGAGCCGAATGCCTTTCGCTGGATTGCCTCCCCGGTAGATCAGCCTGCCTTCGATGCGCCGGAAGGCGCGCCAGACGATCTCGATAGCAGCTGTGGGTGCCTGATCTGTCAGAGGCTGCAACCGCCAGTATTCTCCGAGATCCGCTTCTTCGGACTTCATGGTGAGCCGATAGGTCCCGGCGCAAAGACCCCGCGTACGAATGGACCCCGAAGTCGGAACCCTCAGCTGACGGATGGGGCTGGGCAAGCGTGTGATCTGTTCACCTGCAATCACGTGGATGAAGACAGACACATCGGTTGGCTTCTGGCCTTTGTCTTCGCTGTCTTCAGTGAGCTCGAGGGTCATCTGATATGGGCCAGCCTCGGATAGTACGATGCGAAGCGGTGCGGATCGCCCCACGATCCTCTCGGATATCGAGAGCATGCGTCCCTCAGACCAGGCCAAGAAATACACATTGGTACCCGTCGGAAGAGCAGAGAAGGAAAACCGACCCTCCTCGTCACTCCTTGTTTCCGGGCTGAAAGCCTCGCCACCACGAAGGTACGACCAGGAAGCCTGGATCCAAGCCCCTGCCAGAGGCTTGCCGTCGGGATCCACGACGATTCCTGACAGGGGTGAGCCAGCGTGGAGTCGAATGAGCCTTCCCCGGAGCTTTGGACGCATCCGAGTGAGAGACACACGAGCATGATTGTCGGACCAACCCTCGGCGACGACGCGGATCCGGTAGCGACCGAGCGCCAGGCCCTGCATCCGAAACACACCCTTTTCGTCACTCTCGGTTCTGACCACCACCGGTGCACTCGCGCCGTGTTCATCGACGGCTGCACTTCTATAGAGGTAGAGCTTGGCCTTCGCCACAGGCTCAGAGAGCGGATCCAGGCCTCGCCCCTGGATCTCGCCTTCGAGGCCAGCCACCACCCTGACCCGGGCCGAGCCCCGTGACCCTTCGCGCGCGGTCTCCTGACTTCCCTCCTGGTCCAAGTCCGACTGCGCCGTCGTGTCGGCGGGGACCTGGACCGTGCCTCCGGCATCCGAGGGATCTCCTGTTTGGTTCACGGCATACAGGATTCCTGCACCCAAGAGGAGGAAGAGGGCGATAGCCGTCAGGACAGTCTTGGTCTTCGCGGTCATCATCGAGGCTCCTATTGCCTTGCGTCCCAGTGTCTTGAGTCCTGTTGTTGTGAGTCCCACTCCAGCGGTCTTGGCACCGGGCCAGGCCAGCGGGACGAGGCTGCCAAGCCACTTGTCCCTCGAGCCGTGCTCCTTGTCGAGACGAGTGCGAAGGAGTGCCAGAGCGCGCTGTAGCCTTTGTTTGACGGTCTCGACCGGCAGGTCGAGGCGTACCGCGATCTCGCGGGGTGGGAGGTTTTCGAAGAAACGGAACAACACGACGTCTCGGAGGTCCGTGTTCAGGGACTGGACGTGGGTGGCGAGGTCTTGGATGAGTTCGAGGCGGGCGGCCACTTCGGCTGCGGACTCGACCCGGTCGGGTTGGGAACCGGTTTGCTCGTGCCGGAGCCTGCGCTGCTCGGCGCGGCGGCGGGCGTGTGCGCGGTGGATGAGGACGCGGGCCAGCCAGGGCTTGAGGGCGCTGTGGTCGGGAGGATGCAGCGCGCCTTCGCCCATGGTCTCCCAGAGGAGTTCTTCTTGTGCCAGGGGATCCTGGACCAGACCGCGAGCCAAGGAGGTCAAGAACTCGCGGTGCTGCAAGAGCTGCTCGAGATTCACATGCAATGCCTTCGACTCCGTCGTGTCACAGGGAACACAGTGCCGACGACGGCGTTTCGGGTACGGAAATCTCAATACCCGAGGAGATCTCTCAGGGGATGCGGATGCGGCGATGGCTGCCGGTCTGGATCAGGAGCTCCTCGTAGTAGTTCTTGTGGGGGACCGACTCCTTCTTGTAGCCGGCATTGCCGCCGATCCAATTGACCGCTTCGAGATGGTAACGGCCGGGGAGCAATCCCAGGAAGCGAACGGGCTGACCCGGCTTGAGAGACATAGACTTGGTCCAAGGGCGTGGAGCCTTCTTTCCTGCTGGAGGCGGAGCCATCTGGATCCTCGTGAGCCTCGCATACCACCGACTGGCCTGGCCTTTCGCAAGCACTGGCGCCTGGACCGAGACTTCCCCTGCTCGTTTGAGCACGAGGATCAGCTCTTTGGGAGCAGCGGCTTTCTTGGCCGGGTTCGCTTTGGACCTGGTGGATGTGCTCTTGTCCTTTGCCTTTGGTTTGGACCAAGAGAGTGTGCCGGGGGCATAGCCGGGCTTGAATCCGTAGACCCGGATGCGTCCGTTGATGGGAACAGAAAAACGTCCCTGAGCGTCCGTCTGCGTGAGGACTCTTCCGTCGAACTGCAGGGCCCCTTTGCTGAGGTTGTAATTGGGCCACAGGTTGACGACGCGTGAATCCAGACTGATCCAGACACCCGCGATGGCCGTGCCCTGCGCATCTGTCACGCGCCCCATCACCACTTCGAGATCCTCGAGATTCAGCAGGCCCAGGTCGACGACCTGGTCGGCTTGCACCTGGACCTTGAGCGTCACGTCCGCATAACGCTTGCTCTTGAAGGTGAGGTCGTACTAGCCTGCGAGGACACGCTTCATCGTGACTGCCCCCTGCACGACAGGGAGATCGAAATTCCAGCGCTGCCGGCCCTTGCGAAGCTCCACCTGTATGCGCTGCAAGGCCTGGCCGCTCTGGGCGAATCGAGCATGGATCTCACCGAAGCGCGGCAAGGCATAGGTCCAGCGAAAGTCCTTGATCCCGGCCATTACGGTAGCCTCGATGCGGGAGCGTGGACGCATGGCTCGCTTGCCATCCGGGCCTGGCTTGCGAAGCCCAAGCTCGTTTTGCATATTCCAGGACAATCTTGCCGTCAACTTGAACTTGCCGGGGCGCAGTCCACCAAGCGTGAAGGTGCCATCAGCCGCGGTCTGTGCATCCGCACGCCCACCGGATTCGCCCTTGGCCAGCTTGCCATCGAACCTTGCACTCACGCGGGCATTCGGCAGCGGCTTGCCAGTATCGGTGACCAGTCGCCCCTCGATGGACAAGCCCTCGTTGAAGACGAACCGCACTCCTGAGCGCTGCTGCCCCAGTGCCATCTCAAGGACAGGGTCCACTCCCAGCTTCATACGGCCCGTCTTGTTGGCAGTGACGCGCCACGAGCCCGGGGTGAGACCACGGATCAGGAACTTGCCCTCGTGGTTGGTGCGAGCACTGACCGAGAGGTTGCGACCAAAGGGTGAATTGCCATTCAGGTTCCAGCCCAGGTTCGGCTTCTGACGGCCCTTGGGGCGAGCCTTGGGCATGAATCTGGCCCAGACATTGACGCCCTCGATGCCTCGGGACTTCTCGTCGACGACCTCGCCTGCGATCGAAGCCCCGGCAATCAACCGAAGAACCAAGCCCTCCTGGGCCAGAGTCACCTTGTCCCCCATGAGGAGAGGCTTGGGACAGTAATGGGAGTCGAAGGTGGCATCCAGCCAAAGAGGCTTCTTGCTCACATTGGTGGCCGAGAGTCGAAACTCGCCCTGTGCATTGGTCAGCACCTGTCCAAACGAGCCCCAGCCCCCGTTCCCATTGCGTAGCCAAACGCGTGCCCCAGGCACGGGTCGGTCCTCTTCGTCGAGAACCACGCCCGCCATCGCGCCTACTGGCAGAACTGTGAACACCTGGTCCTTTGCACCGGGCTTGACCTGGATCCAGTAGGCATTTTTCTTGCCTGACTCGAAGAGAAGGCCTGGCTCCGCCAGGGAGATGTAGGTTCCGGTCCCTCTGCCAGAGAATCGTTTGGGGAAGACGAAGTGGCCATCCTTGTCGCTCGTGGCCGACAGTGGCTCACGGCTGTTGCTGGACCAGGTCTGGAGGGTGACACCTTCGGCTGGGCGTCCATTTTTGTAGACGAGATGGCCTTCCAATCCGAGGGACTCGGTCCAGGTCAGCTCAATCTTGGCCGTGGGCTTTTCTTCGGTCAACTTTGCCTGTTGCCAGGTCTTGCCGAGCACCACCTCGCGCGATTGGACTTGGCTCTGGTACCTCCCCTCGCGGAGTCCACGGGTCTCGACCACCCCCCCGGAAGGCACATGGAGCATTCGGATCGGGCTGGGAAGCGGGATCGAACGGCCGCCGACGGTCAGGAGCATCTTGACCGTCACGTCGGTTGGCTGGCTGGCCACGCCTGCCTTTTGTTTGGCCAAGCTGAATAAGATCTTGTGGGGACCCAGGGCGAGCAGCTCGACACGGACAGACTCGGCCTGAGCCTCGACGAATTCAGCCAAGCCGAGACTATGCCCCGGTGACCATGCCAGCACATGTTGCTTGGTCGACGCAAACGACGAGAATGCGAACCGTCCGTCCTTGTCGGCTTGCGCCTCTTCCCAGATCAGCTCACCCCCTTGGCTCCGCAAGTCGCTCGCCACGACCCAGGCCTCAGGCACGGGCTTTCCCGCCGGATCCACGACCACGCCCGAGATCGAGTGACCCTTGTGGAGCCTGATGCGCAGGCCCAGACGATCGGGATTGCGTGTGGTGAGTTCGACCGCCATTTGACGCAGCGCCCAGCCCTCGGCGCGGACGCGCAGGCTGTAGCTGGCGAGCTCCAGGCCCTGCATTTCGAACCGGCCTCGGTCGTCGCTCACGGCCCTGGACAGGACGGGTGCCAGAGCGCCCTGCTGGAGGGATTCTCGGCGACCGTAGAGGAAGATCCTGGCCCCAGCCACGGGCTGGGACAGCAGGTCCAGGACCTGGCCGTAGATTCCACCCACCGCACCAGTATCCATGCTGCTTCGGCCGGATTCTGCGAGGCCAGTCTGCGAGAAACCCGCAGCGGCATTGCGAGCTTCGACATCGCCGTCCGATTCCGAGAAGCTGGCCGAGGCCCCGACTGCATCCTCCTGGTCGGAGTCGGCATACTCGTCGAAAACGTCCATATCCCCGCCAGCACCGGGATTCAGGAAGAATACGCCG
>JAJRTL010000254.1 GCA_024278315.1 Planctomycetota bacterium
TCGACGTGACCCGCGACGTCGTAGTGATCGTAGAGTCCCCTGGTGTCGATCCGGATGACCCTGGCCTCGCGATCATATCTCCTGGCGACCGTCCTCGTGTGCTCCTTGAGCAGCCTGAAGACGGCGGGATCCACGGACTCCAGTGTCATCATCATGGCTTTGCTGTTGGTGAGTAACGGAGACTGGCACATCTTGGCCGCCCGACGCATGGCCCGCGTGGGTTGGTAGCTCATGATCTCCGTGCGACGTGCTCGTTCGACGGTCGAGTTCTCACCGCATTCGAGACAGCAGACCTCCACCGAGCCCTCTGCCCAGGACTCGTCACAGCGCGGACAATACTGGGATTCCTCGGGGAAGTCGTGGTCGACCCCCACATGGCGAAGTCGCTTCTCACACTTGGGACAGCTGAGCTCATCTCCTTGCACGAACTCGCTCTTGTCTCCGACATACGCACAGCGGAAGTGATGGATCGTGACCCGATCCTGCAGGCAAGGCACATGTCACTTGGGGCAGGTCTCACGGAAGATCATGCGGACCGACTTGCAGGATCGACAGAGGTAGAGCTGCTCTTCGATCTCGCCGTCGAAGTAGCCTAGCTCCCGATACTCCTCCATGGCCTCCAAGGCATCCAGGGCAGACAACCCCAGAATGGACTCGACCAGAGGAATACGGAAACCCACCCTCGAGCAGGGATCCAACCGGGCACGCACACAGTCGCTCTGTCTCGTATAGAAATAGCGAACCAGGTCGAGCTCACGCTGTTCGGACACGGAGATGTGATCTGCGGGTGGCAGCATCAGGATGCGGATCACACAGTCCTCGAGGTCCCGGATGATGCTGCGGAGGTGTGTCGGATCGAGTTGGATCACGCGGTCGGCCGCGTGGATCTCGACGGGGACGACATCTCCTCCTTGGATGGCGATGATCGGTGAGAGCCGGGTCAGGCGATCATTGCGGAGTTCGTAGATCCAGTTGGCAGCTCCGGGTGCATGCGCCGAGACGACGAAAACCTTGGACTCGTGATCCAAGGGACGCTCGAGAGGTTCGGATGTGGCACGAACCTCGGCGGCTTCGGACAGAGCGGTGGCGAGTTCCGTATCGCTATGCGGCCAGAACCACAGCTCCAGACCACTGTCCAGGGTCAGGGCTTTCCACTTCGCCTCTGCTTCAACGAGTTGCTTCTGCATCCCCCCGTTTTTCGGGCTTCATCGATGCGCAGCTTGATGGCTCCGCAGGGGGGAAGAGAGATTCTGGGGGCTTGCGGCTATAGGGACCGTGGCTCGGGAGGTTCCGGTGCAGATTACAGCGAGAAAAGCTCGAAACGCATGCCTCGTGAGCTCGAGAAGCCGATCTTTCCAGCCTTGTCCAGGACGACCCACTGGGTGTTCAAGACGATTCCCTTGAGCTTGGAATCATTGGGGATGGGCAAGGCCTGGGCGGCCTCGCCCTTTGCATCGGAGGGCCGGCTCATGAGGAAGAAGCCTGGCGCTGTGAGGCTCACGTTGATCATGAAGCCTGAAATGTTCAGGCTTGCTGGCTTGGAGCCGACCAGGAGCACCCCGGCGCTCTTGGGAAGGCCGTTGCGCAGGTCGATCCTGAAGTTCGTATTGCCGAGCCACGCCGCTCCGAAGCTGTGTGTCTCCGGAGTCTTGCCCAGGCTTCCGGCTGTGCCGGTGCCGTACTGTGTCGTCGTGGCGGTTGGCTTGATGATGAAGAGGCCCCTCGAGCGGTCGCTGGCGAGGGCGATTCCCGATGGGAATCCGCCATATTCACCCCAGGAGCCGTTGTACCCGCCGCTGGCACCACTCCAGGTGTCGTAGTAGCCGACCTCGACCGGCTTGGTCGGGTTGCTGAGGTCGACGAGGCGATAACCTTCCGTGTAGTAGGAAGCGTGCATGAGACGGTCCAGGATCTGCACGTTGTGCGGGATGGATTTGCTGGTTCCCGCCCGGTAGGTGCTGATCAGCTTGGGTTTGGCTTTGTTGCGGATGTCGTAGATACCCACGGGACCATTGGCCGACTCGTTGGTCACGGCGCAGTAGTTGTCATCCCAGGTCGGCCAGGTCTGATGTGCGTACCTCGTGCCCGAAGTCCGGATGATTCCGAGTTGCTTGATCGTAGGCAGCTTGCTCACATCCAGGATGCGGTAGTTGTTGCCGTAGATGTCTGCGCCGTGCGCGATTCCGTGCTGGATCGAGACGTCGTGGAGATAGGGGCTCCGATAGGTGGCGATCCACTTGGGATTGGTGGGGTTGCTCTTGACGTCCAGGACCATCGCTCCCTTGTTGGTGCCGACCAACCAGGCATGCCCCCTGTCCATGTCCATGGCGATGTTGTGGGCGTTGCGATAGGTCGTCGCTCCCCAGGTCGCGACGAGCTTGGGCTTGTCGGCGTCCTTGAGATCGATGATCCACATTCCTTGCCCGCGGGCCTCGGTGACCACGTAGGCGTAGTGACCATAGGTCTTGATGTCGCGCCAGCTGGAAGTCAAGCCCTTGAAGTAGGCTCGCTCGATGGGCTTGCTCGGGTTGGAGATGTCGAGGACCGAGAAACCGGTCCGCAGGCCGACGAGGGCGTACTCCTTGCCGTTGGGTGCTGTGTAGCCCCAACAATCGTTGTAGCGGTAGCCCGAGCCCTTGGACCAGGAGCCCAGGAGCTTGGTGTTCTTGGCCACCTGGGCAGGCAGAGAAAAGGTCGAGAGAGAGAGCCCGATCAGGGCCAGCAGGATGGGACGCATGTGGAGATTGCTCAGAAGGACAGGAGGGCTGACAAAAGGAGGAAGCAGGCAGGTGGGATAGCAGGTCGCACGACCGAGGCACCCGGTCGACAGGCTCATAGCCTAACCTATGTACGCTGTCCTGTGGTCCTGCACGGACAAGGATCTCTCGATGCGACAGCCCCTATCGCCGGCGGGGGGGTCTAGACCCCCGGGTGCCGCGATCTTGGTCGCGACCTCGGTCTTGGCTCCCCGAGGAGGAGCGGCCGGGGCCGCGTCTTCGTGCCTCATCGCGGGAGAGCTCGACTCCGGTGATCTCGAGCTTTCCTTTCTTGACCATGGCCTCGAAGTCCCTTGAATCGCGTCGACTCACGAAGGTGATGGCTTCGCCCTTGGCCCCGGCACGTCCGGTTCGGCCGATCCTATGCAAGTAGCGCTCGAGGCTTCGTGGCAGGGCGTAGTTGATGACGTGCGTCACGTGGCTGACATCGATCCCCCGGGCCGCTACATCCGTGGCGATCAGGGCACGGTAGTCACCCTCCCTGAACCTCTTCATGATCCTCGTGCGCACGGATTGGTCGTATCCGCCATGAAGGGGCGAGATGCCATAGGGCTTGCTCCGGAGCTTCCGGTAGAGGTCGTCGACTTCGTTGCGCGAATCACAGAAAACGAGATAGCAGTGATCCTCCTCGTTGCTGTCGAGGATCCGTTCGAGAGCATAGACCTTGTCTTGCCAGTCGACCTCGAGGTAGCGTTGGACGATGCTCTCGGCCGGTTTGTCCTTCCCCATGGCGCCGATGGCGATCGGGTCCTGCATGTAGTTTTCGGCGATGGACAGGATGGCCGGAGGAAAGGTGGCTGAGAAGAGCAGGGTCTGCCTCTCTTCGGGAGTGGCGTCCAGGATTGCGGTAACATCATCCAGGAAGCCGATCTCAAGCATCTCGTCGGCTTCGTCCAACACCGCCGTCTCGACCCATGCGAGGCTGAGCCACTTCTGCTTGACGAGGTCCAGCACGCGTCCCGGGGTTCCTACCAGGACCTGGCAGCCCTTCTGAAGCTCCGCGATCTGGGCCTTCATGGACTCCCCGCCCACGACCAGGACGCTCCGGATCTCCTTGTACATGCTGAGCTCCTGGAAGACGTCGAAGACTTGCAGGGCCAGTTCGCGGGTGGGGCAGAGGACGAGTCCCAGGACCGAGACCCGGGCTTCGTCGATCCGATCCAGCAGGGGGGCTCCGAAGGCCACGGTCTTGCCGGAACCCGTCTCGGCGCGGCCGATGATGTGCCTGCCTTCCAGGATCTGGGGAATGGTCAAGGCCTGGATCTCTGTCGGGCGCTCGAATCCCATGTCATCGAGGGCATCCAGGAGGTCATCGGAGAGGTCCATTTCATCGAAATGGTTCACCCGGGGCAGGTCCTTGCCGTCCTTCAGGAGGGCGGCCTTGGCCTGGGAATGGGTCTCCGATCGGGACGTGGATGAGGTCTTCCTTCTGGCGGCGATGGTGGGATCTCCTGGGGCTAGGTCGTGAATGGGCAGAAGAGGATAGCGGGGGAGCTGCTGAGGACTCAAGTTTTCTTGCCAGAGGAGCCTGGGCTCGATAGAGTCTTCGGCCCATTTCAGGCTTGGGCTCTGTCCCGGCAGCAGGTGGAAGGCGGGACGAAAAGTCGTCTTGCTCGCCTCATGTCCGGCCGACGGATCCCCCGAGACTACTCCACAGAACCGACCCGCAGAACCGACCTGCACAACCGACCCAATGGGGTCCGGAGTCCACAGCATGACGATTGGAATTCTAGGCAAGAAGCTGGGCATGACCCAGATCTTCAAAGAGGACGGCGAAGTCGTTCCGGTGACGGTGGTCCAGGCGGGCCCCTGCCGCGTCCTCCAGGTCAAGGTCAAGGACCTCGATGAGCTTCCCGAAGAGCATCGCAAGGCCAGCGTCAACAAGGGCAAGAAGAAGGGCAAGACCGAGCGGAATCGTCGGGCCGACGGCTACTACGCGGTGCAGCTCGGCTTCGACGAGCGTCCAGCCAAGAACGCCAAGAAGCCTACGGCTGGCCACGCAGCCAAGGCCGGTGTCGAGGGTGGCAAGGACTTCTACTACGTGCGCGAGATGCGCTACGAAAGCAAGCCCGAGCTCGAGACCGGAGGACAGGTCACGGTGGGTGATCTCGAAGAGCTCAAGCTCGTCGATGTGACCGGCATCACCAAGGGCCGTGGTTGGGCAGGCACCATCAAACGTTGGAACTTCGCTCGCCAGCCGATGAGTCACGGAACCAAAAAGTGTCACCGCCACATGGGAGGCACAGGCCGTACCTACTCGACTGCCAAGGGTATCCCCAAGGGCAAGAAGATGATGGGCCACTACGGTGTCGATCGTGTCACGATCCAGAATCTGGAGCTCGTGGCCGTCGACAAGGAGAGGAACCTCCTCTTGATCCGGGGCGCGGTTCCCGGACACAACCAAGGCTATCTCACGATCCGCAAGGCCATCAAGAGCCGCTAACCCCAACCGTCTCAAGGACGTGGGATTCCAATAGGGGATTCCGAAGAAGGAAGAATCATGGCGAAAGCAAGAGTCAAGGGCGGCGGGGTGTGCCACGGTCGCCCCAAGCGCAAGTTCATGGGCAAAGGCTGTAGCAGCAAGAACAAGAAGGCTGCCGCATCCATGCCCAAGAGGGTCCACCTCAAGTTCCCGGTCACGGGCTAGCCCCAGGATCATCATGAAGAAGATCTACGTGGGCAACCTGCCCTGGCAAGCTGGCACTGGCGAACTCGCCAGTCTGTTCACTCCTTTCGGCGAGGTGGCGGATTCCTTCATCGTCTCCGACCGTGAGACCGGGCGTTCGCGCGGTTTCGGTTTCGTCGAGATGGACGATGATGCTGCGACAGAGGCCATCAGCTCTCTGGACGGCACCGAATACGAAGGTCGCGCCCTGCGCGTCAACGAGGCCAATGAGCGTGGCGATCGAGGCGGAAACCGGCGCCAGCCCGTGCGCTTCGACGTCATGGTCCTGGGCGCTGGTGCGGCTGGGCTCGTGGCCGCACGCGAAGCCCGCGCGGCGGGCGCGGGGCGTGTGCTCTGTCTCGAGAAGATGCCCAAGCCCGGACTCAAGATCCTTGTTTCGGGCGGTGGGCACTGCAACCTGACGACCACCCTGCGGCCGCAGGAGGCCGAGCCTCTCTTCGGCAAGGAAGGCGGCCGTTTCCTGCGCAAGGCCTTGAGGACCACCCCGCCTCGCGTCATCCGGGAGTGGATGCACGAGAGGGGTGTCGAGACGGTCGAAGAGGAGTACGAGAAGGTCTGGCCCAAGAGCAAGCGGGCTCAGGACGTACTCGATGTGCTCTTGGCGCGCCTGCACGACTCGGGTGCGGTACTGCGCACGTCTGCTCCCGTCGAAGCCATTCGTTCTCCCGATCCGACTCTACCTCACTGGTCGGTTCTTGTCGGAGGCGAGTGGCTCACCACGCAGAAGCTCGTCCTGGCTCTGGGTGGCTGCAGCTATCCGGGTATGGGGACGGTGGGGGACGGCTATCGCTGGCTCTCGGACCTGGGTCTCCAGGTGAACGAGCCTCTCCCGGCTCTCGCAGGGTTGAGCTCCGATGCCGCTTGGGTGAAGGAGCTTGCCGGGCTGACCCTCTATGACGTGGAGCTCCAGCTGCGAGAGGAGTCGGGCAAGATCGTACGGCGCCGCGCGCGCCCGCTCCTGTTCACGCACAAGGGAGTCTCGGGTCCGGGGCCCATGGATCTCTCCCGCGATTTCGAGCGGGAGCCTGTGCGCTTTCGGAACCTGCATGTAGACCTGCTTCCCGCCCATGAGGAGAGCGAACTCAAGGCCTTGCTCTTTCGCGGAAGCTCACAACCTGCCTCGATCCTCCAGAAGAGGCTCAGTCTGCCCAAGCGCCTGGTTCGAGTCCTGATCGAGCGCGTGGACATCATGGGGATCCAGGGGGCACAGGTCCCGCGCCCCTTGCGTCAGCTTCTGATACAAGAACTCAAGGGCCTGTGCATCCCCATCCGAGGTAGCCTCGGTTTCGCACGGGCCGAGGTGACGACGGGGGGGGTGGCCTTGGTCCAGGTGGATCCTGCGACCATGGAGGTCCACGGGCATCCCGGGCTCTATCTCGCCGGCGAGCTTCTGGACGTGGATGGGCCCATCGGTGGATTCTCCTTCTGGATCGCCTTCTCGACGGCCGTCCTGGCCGGTCGGTCGGCCGCCGCGGCCACCAAAGCCTGACGGGTCAACCGGAAAGGGTGGGAGGAGCTTGGACAGCGGCCCGGGTGCGCGCCGATACTGGCAGGCAACCAAGGGACGCAACTCGATGCCTACATTCCGATTCCTCCTCTTCGCTTCGATCTGTTGGCTGGGTCTCCTGCCCGGAGTCCAGCCCGGCCTTACGGCCCAGGATCGACCCTCAGTGGAGGAAATCCGTGACCGGATCGAGGCCATCCAGAAGGGCACGGAATCCTCCACTCTCAAGGCCGAGTCGATCCGCCTCTATGAGAAGGCGCTGGAGTCTCTCAAGCAGGCCCAGGCCTACACTGGGCAGGCTGCCGCATTCAACCGGGATCTGCGTGGTGCCGGGGACAGGGAGAAGGCACTCGACAAGGAGATTGCGGCTGGTCCCCAGGTCCTCGAGGTCAAGGCCGCCGAAGGCGCCAGCGTGGAGAGCTTGAGGCGGGACACCAACGCAGCAGAAGCGAGGAGAGCTGATCTCGAGAAAACCCTGGGGTCCTACGAGAGCCTCAAAGATGCGACCAGTGAGCGCCTCCAGGCGATCGGAAAGCGTCTGCCGGAGGTCAAGACCCTGATCCAGGACGCAAGTCGTGGCCTGGCCAAGCGGGAAGGTACCCGGACGATCGTCGAGAAGGCGAGTCGTGTGGCGGCTCTTTGTGAACTCGAGATGCTCCGTAGGGAGCAGGAGGAGCTCATTGCCGAGCAAGGGGCCCTTGAGAGCCGTCTCGAGCTCCTTCCCAAGGACCGACGTGCGGTACAAGTGAGGCTGGAATCTGCTCGTGCCTTCGAGAAGGCCTGGCAGAACCTCACGCGAAAGGCCATCGAGGCGGAGGCGAAGAAGAGTTCGGAGAAGGCAGCGAAACTCAGCCGACAAGCCATTGTCGAGCGTTTTGCAGACTTGAGGGAGATCGCAGCCCTCAATGTCAAATGGCCTCGTGAACGCGAGCGTCTGGCCTCCGAGGTGGAGGAGTTCCGCGAAGAACTCAAGGTCGTCAGCAACAGACGGAATCGGCTGCAAAGGAGATTCCGGTCGCTTCACCGGATGATCGGTGATGTGGGGCTGAACAACTCTACCGTGGATTTGATCCGCAAGGAGACGGAGGCCCTGCCTGAGATCCGCAAGCTCCGACAGCGGCAGAAGTTCGTCCAGCAGCGGGTCGCCGAGATCCTCCTCGAGGAATACAACGTCGAGCGCGTCTTGGAGACGGGGCACACCCAGAAACAACGGATCCAAGCCCTGATCCAGCGGCATGAAAAGGACGTGAGGGGGCTCGACGCCTTGCTCTTGCCTGCCATCGCGCAGAACCTCATTACGCAGCAGGACGACGTGGCGGGACGGCTGGGGATCGACCTCGCCAACATGCGGGAACGTCTCTGGGACATGGACCGTGAACTGAGTCTTCTGATCACTACCACGGCGGAGTTCGGGGACTACCTCGAGGAGCGCATCCTCTGGGTGCCCAGCATTCCCAGTGAGCGCTTGATCAACCTGGGTGGGTTCGGCGAAGCCGCAGCATGGGTCTTTTCCCCGAATCAGTGGGGGGAGGCTCTGTCGACCGCGTGGACCCAGTTCGTCCATGACTGGGGAGTGTATCTGTGGCCATTCCTCCTCTGTCTGATCATCGTCCTCCTGACTCCCCGGCTTGGCAGACGACTCGTAGCTGTGGGCAAGAAGGTCAATCAACCCCGGGAGGACCGGTATCGCCTGACCTGGGAAGCCCTGATCCTCACGATCGTGTTGGGGCTTCCCTTGCCTCTGCTTGCTTGGGGCATGAAGGCCCTGCTTCATGCTGCGGCAGAGAAGGGTAGCTTTGGGGAGGCTGTGGCTGCCTCCCTCGACCACCTCAGCACGATTCTCCTGATGATCAGCATCACGATCCAAGCCCTCAGGCCGGGAGGGCTCTGCCACATCCATTTCAGGTGGCCTGCGGATGGCGTGGCGCAGTTGCAGGTGACCGTGCGACGCTTCCTTTGGCTGGTCATCCCCCTGTTCCTCTTCTCCGGAATCCTCAACGTCTCGGGTCGACAGGAGTGGAAGGACAGCTTGGGCCGGGTCATCTTCGTCCTGGGTGCCGGTCTCTACAGCCTTCTCCTCTTCCGGGCGAGCCGCCCCTGGGGAAAGCTCCTGGAACCCTACCTGACGAGAAACAAGGACCGTTGGTTCTCGAAGAATGCCTACATCTGGTATGTGGCTGTGTCGGGGACGCCCATTTTCTTCATCGTCTTGGCCAGCCTCGGCTACTACCTGACCGCAAGGCGGTTGGCGCAGAGTTTCCACCAGTCCTTGTGGGCATTCGTTCTCGTCCTGGTGGCCTTCTCCCTCGCACAGCGTTGGGTGCGCCTCTCGGTCAAGAAGGCCGGAATCCGTGCCGCGGACCGCCGCAAGGCGGAGCTGGCGGCGTTGGAAGAGGCAGGCGAGGTGCCCGAATTGGAGGAGTCGGACTTCGCCAGACTCGATCTCGAAGCGGTCCGAAGCAAGACCTCGCAGCTGTTCAGGGCTTTGGCCATCGTCGCTTTCCTCATCTCGAGCTTCAGCATCTGGGCTAACGTCATGCCCGCTCTGAAGATGTTCGATCGGGTCCAGCTCTTGCCGACGCCCGCGATCCTCGAGCTCCCTATGGACGAAGGCCCCTCGGTGTCTGCGAGCAAGTCCCCGGCCAGATCCACCGCCACGGGCGAGAATCAGAAGCCGAAAAGCCCATCCACGATGACTCCGATGCCCATGCCGTCGACCGAGAGCCAGGCCGACACGGTGGGCACCAAGGGCTTGCCCAGTTTGACCCTGAGCCAGCTCCTGATCTTCTTGATCTCCCTGGGCTTCACGATCCTGGGCGTACGCAACCTCCCGACGTTGGTGGACATTGTGCTGCTGCGTCGCTTGCGCTTGGACTAAGGTGCCCGCGTTGCATTCAAGACCCTCATTCAATACGTCGTCGTGGCTCTTGGAATCGTGAGCATGGCGGGAGCCTTGAATCTCGACTGGAGCGACATCCAGTGGTTGGTGGCTGCCTTGACCTTCGGATTGGCCTTTGGACTTCAGGAGATCTTCGCCAACTTCATCTCCGGCCTCATCCTCCTCTTCGAACGCCCGATCCGTGTGGGCGATATTGTCACGGTCGGCACGACTTCGGGTCGCGTCAGCAAGGTTCGATTGAGAGCGACCGTAATCCGGGATTTCGACAAGAAGGAACTCCTGGTGCCCAACAAGGAGTTCATCACGACCCGCCTCATCAACTGGACCTTGAGTGACACGGTCGTGAGGATCAAATTGCCGATTGCCGTGACTGTCGATTCGGACTCGAAGCTCGTGCGGCAGGTTCTCGAGGAAATCGCAGAGCAGGCGGAGGGCGTCATCGAGGACCCACCCTCGAGGGTCCTCTGTACAGGGATCGAAGCCGGAGTCGTCAACTTCGAGATCTGGCTCTTCACCAATGACCGGACGAATCGTCCAGGCCTCAAGGATCAGATGTACAGTTTGATACGCAGCCGTTTCGAAGAGGAGGGCATCCAGATCGCGAAGCCCCAGACCGAACTGTTCATTCACCCTGGTCGACGGAAGCCCTGAGTCGGACGCGTCGCCCTCTCGCGACGATCGTGTTCAGCTCAGCTGATCGAGGATCTCGCTGTTCTCGGGGAATCGCCCGGTTTCGTCCTTGGAGTAGACCCGCTCGCCGTCCACGACGACGTCGAAGATTCCGCCTTTGCCAGCGATCAGCTCCACCTGCACATCGTGTGCGTCTTGGATGGCGGCCGCCAAACTGGTGGCCTGTGGCTTGTAGTTTCACATCTGGCAGTAGGTGATGCTGATCTTCATCTGGGCTTCCCTAGTAGGACTCGTGTGCATCCGGAAAACGGCCTTCTTGGACGTCCTCCGAAAAGCTCCGGAAGGCCGTGAGCATGTCCTCGGCCATGTTCGCGTAGTGTCTCACGAATCGAGGGTGGAACTTCGTGAAGAGCCCCAACATGTCATGGGTGACCAGGATCTGGCCATCGCAGTGGGGCCCAGCGCCAATGCCGATCGTCGGGATCGCGATGGCTTCGGTGATTCTCTTGCCTAGCTCCAGGGGGATCTTCTCGAGAACGATGGCGAAGGCTCCCGCGTTCGCGAGCGCGATGGCATCCTCCAGGATCTTGTCCGACTCCTCCTCGGTCTTCCCTCGGACCCGGTAGGTTCCGAAACTGTGGATGGATTGCGGAGTCAGTCCGAGGTGCCCCATGACAGGGATTCCCGAATCCGTGAGTCGCCGAACGACGTTGCAGAACACAGATCCGCCCTCGAGCTTGACGGCTTCCGCCCCGGCCTCCTTCATGAGTGTGCCGGCATTCCGAAGGGCCTCCTCCGCGCTGATCTGGAAGGTCAGGAAGGGCATGTCCACGACGACGAGAGCCCTCTTCACGGACCTGGAGACGATGCGGCAGTGGTAGAGCATCTGATCCAGCGTGACCGAGATCGTTGTGGCCAATCCTTGGATGACCGTGCCCGCACTGTCTCCCACGAGCAGGAGATCGATGCCCGCCTCATCCAGGAGCTGGGCCATGATCGCGTCGTAGGCCGTGAGGCATGCGATCTTGCGCCCTTTGCCTTTCATGAGCCGGAGGCTCTCGGTCGTGACCTTCTTGAGCTCTTGGTGCTGACTCATGCCGATCTCCCTTCACTGGCACAGGCTCAGAGCCTACCAGTCTCCGAAGGTATCATCCTCGGAATCCGACTTGTTTCCGGTTCCATCCTCGGGGGGTGGGGGGGGCACATAGGGCTCTTCGAGCTTGGCTCCGCGCTGTCGTGTGCGTTTGCCTTTGGAGGCCTCGAGCTCGATCTTTGCGTCGGATCCAGCATCCCCGAGGACCGATCCATAGGAGGGCACCAGGTTGGGATCCAGTTCGATCTCTGGGAGTGGCGCCATCATGGGCTCCTCGGGCTTCCGGGGCTCGCGTCGCCTGGTCTCACGTCCCTTGTCTTCACGTCCTTTGTCTTCACTGTGGCGACCTGAACCCTTTCGATTGCGGGAAGACCCTCGCCTGGACCTGGAGGAGCTTGCTCCTCCGCGCGAGCCTGTTTCCTTGCCAGCAACGGGCTCAGCCACGGCGGCCCGGGCAGGAGCCTCGTCAGCCACTCCTTCTTCGCGAAGGGTGGGGGCCCGCCGGTTGTCCAGGAGCTTCTCCTCCCAAAGATCGTATTCGGCCCAGGGAGCCTGACCAGCGAGGCAGCGGATCTGTAGCAACTCGAGGGCTTCGATGAAGTAGTCCTGACGTACGAAACTTCCCGGCTTGAATCCCCGGTTTCGTCCGTCCTTGGCGAATCGCCTCTGCACGACGAGGATTCGCTTGAGTCGTCCGGACTCGGCGCGTGAGACATTGAGCCCCTTCAAGATCGGACCGATCACGTCTTCTATCCAACGACCCCGGTCCGTGTCCGAGGCATAGCCCCGGCCTCTCCCACGTCCACGAGTTCCTTCTCTGGGCGAGCGCGAACTCTCCTGTGGTGCCTGTTCGACGAGCGAGTGGAAGAAACATCCCAGGATCACGGGTGTGCTGGGCTGGGGGCGGATCTTGATGCCCTCTTGCAGACGGTGCTGCAGCAGATAGGCATCCAATGCCTCCAGCATGCGCCAGAACTTCATCTGCGATTCGCGATCGCTCTTCTCGAGGAACTCGCTGATCTCGGGAAGCAAGACCTCCAGGGCTCCGCATTCGCGCATGAGCTGGAATCCGCGCAGAGCCTTGCCCGTGCGCAGAAGACGCAGGATCTCCTCGAGGATGCGGGGAGCTGCCGCCTTCTTGAGGTCAGCGACGTTGCTGCAGATGGCTTTCCATGTCTGCTTGCCGATCCGGAGATTGAGGCGCGCTGCAAACTTGATGGCTCGCAGGATTCGCACCGGGTCTTCCTGGATCCGTGTCGGTGGATCTCCGATGGTCCGGACCAACTTCTTCTCGATGTCGTTGACGCCATCCACGTAGTCATGGATGCAGTCCTCCTCGGGATCGTAGAAGAGTCCATTGCATGTGAAGTCGCGACGCTCGGCATCCTCCTCAGCTGTACCGAATGCGTTGTCGCTGGTGATGAGGAGATCGTCGCTGTCCTCATCCATGTCTGGTCGACGTCGGAAGGTCGAGACTTCGATGATCTTCCCGTCGAAGTGGAGATGGGCGAGCTTGAAGCGGCGACCGATGATGCGGCAGTTCCGGAAGAGCTGCTTGATCTGTCGGGGTCTTGCCGAAGTGGCTATGTCGAAATCCTTGGGCTTCCGACGGAGAAGGATGTCACGGACACAGCCGCCGACGAGATAAGCCTCGAAGCCTTTGCGGCGGAGGCGATGAATGATCTTGACTGCGTCAAGATCGAGAGATTCCGGGGGAATGCCCGTTTTTTCGTAAACGCGGGCCACCAGGGAATCCACGGTGGGGATCTGGGTCATCTTGTTCTTGTCTTGCGTTTCAGGAACCGACGACTCGGAGGTATCCGTATCCGGGCCTGCTCCGGACGGCCGGGGTGGGGTCATCGCCCGAGCCTTGGCTCGATCGGAACCCTCTTCCACCCTGGTGGCCAGAGGCGCCCTCCCGACGGATTTCCGGTTGAAGTCGGGGTGAAGCGTTCTCCCCGCAGAGCTACCGCCTCCTGGAGGAGACGATTCTACGGGGCTCGTATGGAACTGCCTATCGGCTGTTCACTGCCCGGGGTTCTACCCTTTTGTCCGGATCAGGACAATCTATTGTCTACGAAGGTGATTCCCACAACCCTGGAATCTGGCAGGACCTGAGGCCGGACCAGTGCTTTGGCCAGCCCGAACGGTCCAGGACCTCTGCTCACAACGATCTCATGAATCGTCCGGGCTGACCCGAACGATTCATGACCTCGATGCGTCTGACGGGGATCTTTCGGTCCAGGACCGCAAACCTGGCAGTTTTCTCGGCATTGCTTCGATTCGACGACCCTCCTGGGTCGCCTTGATCTCGCGCAGCCCCCCTGAACTCGAAATCTCCTCGTCAGACCACAGATATGCCACAGGCTTCGCCATTGGCATATCTGCTCGCAACGATCTCATGAATAATCCGGGTTAGGGTGTTGTCCGATACCATCCCGACCTAGAATTCGGCTTGTGCAACCTTCCTGTGTCTGCATCCCTCCTCCAACACCATCAGGTTCATGGCCAAGAAGTCAGAAAAGCCCCGAAAGTCCGGTTCCAAGGACGGAGACAAGACGCTGGAGCGGAAACTCGAGGCGTCGCCGATCTTTGAACGCCCCATCCTGGAGATGGAGTACAAGATCGACGAGTTGAAGAATCTGGCCAAGTCGACCCAGTTGGACCTGAACGGTGAGGTCGTCGCGCTCGAAGCCCGACTCAAGAAGGTCACGGCTGGGGTGTACAAGAAGTTGACACCTTGGGAGAGAGTCAGCGTCGCGCGGCACGCCGATCGTCCGGTGACGAGCGATTACATCGCGGGCCTGTTGGACGACTTCGTCGAGCTCCATGGTGATCGGGTGTTCTCGGACGACCCTGCAATCGTGACTGGCTTCTCGATGATCGAGGGCCGACGCGTCTTCTTCATCGGGCATCGCAAGGGCAAGACCGTCAAAGAGCGTCTGCGCTGCAACTTCGGATGCGCTCACCCAGAGGGGTATCGCAAGGCGATCGAGAAAATGCGTCTTGCGGAGAAGCTGGGTCTTCCGATCCTCTGCTTGATCAACACGCCGGGTGCCTATCCGGGTATCGGGGCCGAAGAGCGGGGACAGGCCCGTGCCATCGCCTACAACATCATGGAGATGTTCGGGATCCGGGTGCCCATCCTGGCCCTGGTCATTGGCGAAGGCGGATCGGGTGGAGCCCTGGGGATCGGTATCGGGGATCGTGTGGCCATGCTTGAGCATGCATACTACTCGGTGATTTCTCCCGAAGGTTGCGCCGCCATCCTCTACAAGAGCGGGGACAAGGCCCCTGAGGCTGCAGAATCCCTGAAGCTGACCTCCACGGATCTCCTCGA
>JAJRTL010000255.1 GCA_024278315.1 Planctomycetota bacterium
CCAGTCGAGTTCAGTTTTGCCCTGGTCAACCCGAAGAAACGCAGGTGAAGCCACCGTTTCATCGAGGCTTCTCCGGATTGAGCAGGGCCAATAGATCTTCACTGGCGGACCGATCTGGGGCCGCAGATTCTGTGGCGCAGGCTCCTGCGCTCGCCGTAGGGGCCGATGGACGTCCAGGGTATCGGATGCCAGAGGGAAAGAAGAAAACTCATCGCCGGAGACTCACCACTACTCGGTCCTCACTCAGTCGAAGGTACGGCGTAGCCGGTAGAGGTCGGTTTCCGATACTTGCTTTACCCTCGAGGGATCACGCCACCAATCCTCGTCCACCGAGAGGATACGACCGTTGAGGCAGCGGGCTTCGGGACTCAGGAGGAAGCAGGCGAGGCGAGCCCCATCTTCGGGAGGATGGTTCATCTCGCGCAGGGGATGAGGCCTTCCCAGAGCCTTCTCCTCCTCGATGATCCGATCCAGATCGCGCGGACTCCAGGTCATCCCGGGCTCCATGCAGTTCACGCGGATGCCCGGGATGTCCATGACCTCGACATAGAGCTGGTCCGTAAATCGACAGATACCGGCTTTGGCCGTCGCATAGGCCGTCGCGTTGACTCCGACCATGGGGAAAAAAGCTCCACCGCCGGCACAGGTCAGAATGTCTCCGCTTTGGCGCTCCAACATGGGCGGCAGGACCGCGCGGCAACAAAGGTAGGTCGTGAACACGTTGCGCAAGAGCACATCACGCCACTCATCGGGATCGGACTCGGCAATCGGCACGCCGCAACCGAACCCACCAGCCATGCAAGCGAGGATGTCCGGTGGACCTTCCTTGCCCAGGACACCACCGATCATGCGGTGGACATCCGAGGGCTTCATGAGGTCAGCAATGACGGGGCGGACGTAGAGATCCTCTCGACGCGCCTCGGCGGCTGTCATCTCCAGATTGTCCCGGTTGCGCGAAGTGATGATCACGCGCGCGCCTTCGCGGGCGAGCTTGAGGGCAATCGCACGGCCGATGTTCCAGCCGCCGCCGGTCACGATCGCCACCTTGCCCTTCTGCAGGTCGCTTTCGATCGGTGCTGGCTGTGGCTTGGGTGTCAGTTCACCCACAGAGGAGGATGAGGGATCCCCCGTGCCGTATTCGCCGGATCCCGGAAAGCCGTCGCTCGGATTCACTTGGTGGTTCTTGAGCCAGCGACATGGAAAGAGGCCCTGGACCACCCAGGCGCCACGCACAGCATGCGAGATGCTCCGAAAGAAACAAGCCCCCGGAGGCTCCTAAGCGCTGGTCGACCTCGATCGCTGTCGCTAAGAAGGGGGGTATGCAACAACACTGGAAGATCCTCATCTGGATGCTCGGCGGCATCCTGGCCGGCGTTCTCCTTCAATTCTTCCTCGCGGCACCTGCCAGCTCGGGGCTCACCCTGGAGAAAGCAGGGGACCATGCACGCATTGTCGAGGCTTCCTCCATCGCCAGGAAGGCGGGGCTCTTGCCGGGCAAGCGCGTCTGGGCCGTCCACTACGAGCAGGACGATGGGCAGGAAGCGCGCAAGCTCATCACCGAGCAAAAGGACCTGGAGGCCGTCGTCGCCGACCGCAGTGTAGGAGAAGTCCTCTATCTCGAGATGGGAGCGACCGCTGAGGCTGCCAGGTCGCAGCCCAAACCCCTGATGTTGATGATGTCCGAGGAAGCTCCGCGCAAGCCATGGATCGATGCCTTCGCCTTCCTGGCCGACATCTTCATGGCCCTGCTCAAGATGCTCATCGTGCCTCTCGTGCTGACCTCCATCATCACGGGAGTTGCAGGTGTGGGTGCCGCCAGTGACCTACGCAGGCTCGGCCTGAAGACGATCACCTACTACGTGGTAACGAGCCTCCTGGCCATCATCGTCGGCCTGCTCGTGATCAACATCATCCGCCCAGGCGAGGGTGCGGCCCTCGGTCTGCCCTACTCGGCCGAGATGAGTGGCAGCGAATCCCAGAACTTCTTCGGGCTCATCAAGAGGATGATTCCGACCAACCTCTTCCAATCGCTCGTCAGCAACTCCTCGATGTTGCAGGTGATCTTCTTCGCCATCCTCTTCGGGATCTGCATCACACTCGCCAAGGAACCCCACAAGAGCCGAATGACCCAGTTCTTCGAATCGGCCTTCGAGATCATGATGCGCATGGCCGACCTGGTCCTGAAACTGATCCCCTATGGTGTGTTCTGTCTCTTGGCAAAGAACGTCGGAGCCACCGGAATCGCCCTCTTCCAGGACCTGGGCGTCTACATGCTGGCGGTGATTGCCGCCTTGCTGATCCACGGGATGATCACGCTTCCACTCCTCCTCCGCTTCGTGGCCCGCGTGAGCCCGCGTGCCTGGTGGCGAGCGATGGCCCCCGCGATCATGACGGCGTTCTCGACCTCCTCCTCCTCCATGACCCTTCCTGCCACGATGGAATGTGTGGAGAAGCGAGGAGGTGTCAGCAATCGCACTTCGAGCTTCGTTCTGCCGCTCGGCGCAACGATCAACATGGACGGCACGGCACTCTACGAGTGTGTTGGGGTCATCTTCTTGGCCCAGTACTACGCCGGCGTAGGCGCAGCACCGCTTGGCCTGGGCGATCAGATCCTGATCGTGTTCATGGCACTCATGGCCTCGATCGGCACGGCTGCCATCCCCTCGGCTGGCCTGGTCATGATGCTCATCATCCTCTCGAGCTTGCATCTGCCCCTCGAGGGCGCTGCACTGCTCCTGGCCATCGACCGGCCGCTGGACATGCTGCGCACCACGATCAACGTCTGGTCCGACAGCTGCGGTTGCGCGATCATCGGCCGGAGCGAAGGCGAGGATCTCAAACACCTCGAATCCGCCACCTTCCGCCCACAGTAGGTGGGTCGGGGCGGCTCGCCTCCCACGCGTCGGCTCTCAGGAGCCGCGCAGGAACAACTTCACCTTCTGGATGGACGCCCCCTCAGGCGAGGCCTTCGACCTTGAGCTTCTGCAAGGCCTGCACAGAGGCCTTGCCTTCGGGCTCTTGCTGGATGATCCACTGCAGGAGCTCCTCGCCGAAGCGTCGTTCGGCATTGAGGCGTTCGACGAACCGTTGTCCGAGGTAGTAGACCTCATCCGGGCCGAGTATCTCCTCCTTCTTGATCCTCTCCAGAAGCTTGAAGTCGGAGGCGAGCAGGTGGCAGAGGTGCCCGATGACCGGGTCCCCTTCGGTGAGTTCGGGAATGCGTGCCCGCATGAGCATCTTGGTCACGGCAAGCTCATAACGAGCCTCACCCTCCAGCTGCCCGCCTCTCCCTGCGGCCAGGATAGCGAGCATGTCCAGCGCATGAGCGAAATCGCCGGCCAGACGGAGCTTGTGGGCTTCCTTCCCGAGGAGGGGACCTATTTGTTCCGGGTCAGCCTTGGCGAGGACCTGGCGATACTGCTCACGCACGGGGTCCTCTGCGGCGACCAGCAGCTTGTACCGATCCAGCAGTTTTTTGAGCTTGGGTGTATCGAGATGGCCAGCCAAGAGCAGGAGCGCATCGAAAGGCCGATACACCTCCTCCAGGTCACGAGCAGCCAAGAAGATCTTGAGCACACCCTCGGCAGCCTCTGGATTGCCACCCAGCCCCTTGGACGCCAGCTCATGGACCTGGGGATCGTCACTATGAAGGAAGGGCATCAGATTATTCGCCGCGGCAGCGGTCGTGAAGCGGCCCAGCATGCGCATCGCAAAGAGACGAACCTCCGGCCTCTCGGCTTCGAGCAGCTTGGCGAAGCTATTGGCCATCTGCGCACCCTTGGGCTCCAACTCCTCGAGGACATCCAGGGTCGGGCCCACGACATGCAGGAAGTCGTCCTCCTTGAGATACGCGAGAAGCTTGCTGGTCTGAGCCTCCGTGAGATCCATACCGTGCAATCCGCGAAGGGCCACCGATCGAACCTCGGGAGCATGCGTCGGCGCGGACTGCGAGACGAACAAGGTTCGGCAACTCGCATCACCAACCTGCGCCAGGAGATCGAGGATCCAGGCCCGACTCTGACTCGTGATCTTCTTCGGAAGCCCCTTCTGCCAGGCGGCGAGCTGGCCACGGAGACGCTCGACCCCCTTTTGGCCATCTTCGGTTTCGAGATCCAGGTTCGAGATCTCGGTCGAAAGGATCCGGTACAACCTCTCGCCATCGCCAGGACGACCGGGGTCCTTGAGAATGCCGTAGATCAACCCCAGGGCCTCGTCACTCCGGACCTTCGCCAGGATCTCGAGGATGGTCATCTGCGTGACAGGATCGGTCTTGGCATACTCCTTGATCAGCACCGCAACCGCAGTGTTCCCAGCCTTTGCGTAGATCCGCACGACCTTGTTGCGGATGGGACCCTCGATATGAAGGAAGGGGATCAGCGCCACCAAGGATGCCGCATTCCCGATCGCCCCCAAGGCATCGACAGCGTAAGGGCGCAGGAAAGGATCGCCGTCCTGAGCCACCTGCCCGAGAGACTTGACCACCTGAGCCGTCTTTGGTTTCAACCAGGCCAGAACCTGTGCGGCAGCAACACGTTGCTCGGGACTGCCGGTTTCCAACATGGAAACGATGCCGGAGAGCGTATCTTTCATGCTGCTTTCATCATCTGGGTCCGTGCAACGGCTCCCTCACCTGAGACGATCCAGAGGGGGAGTCTCCCGCAGAGGGTCAGAGGATCCGGTATGGGGACCAGATCTCGGGCGGGATTCTATCAGCGCCCACTCCGGCATCCCAATTCAAAATGCACGCCAAGGTCCAGACTGAAAACGATAACCATTTGACTGTCAGGCGCTTACAGTGAGAATCAAGCACGACATGGCCAACGGCAACTTTTCTATCCACAGGATTTCCACAGTAGCCCTGTGGGGAAGCCTACTACTCCTGGTGGCCCTCCTGGCTTCCTGCACCAGAGACAGTGGGGGGTCTCCTCCCGACCGCAGGTCACCGGACCAGCAGAGCAAGAAGCCCACGGCGCCCAAAGAGACACCAGCCCAGCTCGCCTACAGGCTCCGTCCCAGGTTGGAGATCGCCGACCCAGCTGAGGGAGCTCCGGCTCAGACGCTGAGCCCGCTGCTGAACCTGCCCCAAGAGGCACCCCTTCGTGTCCGACTCGTGCTGGGATACGGAGGAACAGAGAAACTGCCTACCACCAAACAGCTTGCGGCATTCGAGAAGCTTGGGATCCCCATCTGGAGCCGGGTCTCGGACAACCTGAAAGCCCTCAGGGACCAGGAGCCGCCCATCCACCCCAGAGGCACCGCATCCGGAAACACACTGACGGCATTCATCATTCCCATCGACCGTCCGGGCGCAGAAGCCCTGATCCTGCTTCCAGAACTCTGGGACTACCTTGTCGAACAATCCAACGGCAAGACCTTCTGGGCTGCCCTACCCAGTCGAGCCCTGCTCTTCTTCATCGTCGATGAACCCAAGAACGTCAAGAACATGGGACGGGCCCTTCAAGAGATCTACACAAAGGCCTCTGTCCCCATGATCGACCGCTTTCTCCTGCGGAAGGATGGTAAACTCCTTCCTGGGCCGACTTTCAGAGAAGCTGGCAAAGACTGAGACGTGCAACTTTTTTGCCCCTCCGCCCCAAGACCTATGTGCAGAAGTGGGGCCCAGGCGCACAATAGAGACTTCTGGATCTCCATCCGACCCTTTCCCTTCCTCCTCCTGCCTGCACCTGCAATGCGCTTCATTCTCCTGCTGTCCCTCCTGGTTCTGCCCAGGGCTCTCCCCTCCCAGCTCCCCGCCACGACGGTCGGCATCGGCGCACCCTCCAAGACCAGCGTCCTGCTCTTGATCGAAGGTACGACCGGATCCCTCAAGGTGACCCAGGCCTGGCGGAAGCAAGTGCCATTCCTGCGTCCCATCCAGGAGGAGAGATTCAATGGTGAGATCGTCCTCCATTACCTCAGGGGCAACGCTGTCTACCGACAGAGACTCGACCTCTCGGATTTCCTCTTCGCAGGTGTTACGGAGGACGTAACAGGGGATGTCATCCGTGAAAGACGGGTCACCCTGCTCACCAAGATCCCCGACCTGGGCCTGCGGATCTCGAGCCTGCACCTCCGGGTGCGCCAGGGCAAGAAGTGGACGGAGGTCGGCAGACTGGGTGCAGCAACGCTGAACCAGCTCCTGCTGCCACAGTTCCAGGCCATGGCCACCACGGTCAAGACCCACCTGAAGAGTGGCCCCGTCCAGAACCGCTATGACATCGTCATCCTCGGCGATGGCTATCAGGCCAAGGAACAGGGGCGTTTCTACGCAGATGTCGCCAAGTGGATGAAGAACCTCTTCAACAAAGAACCCTTCAAGACCTACAAGCCTTTCTTCAACGTCCACTCGGTCTTCAATCCGAGCAAGGAATCAGGCGCAGACCACCCCGACCGCAAGCCCCCCATCGTCAAGAACACGGTCTACAACGCCAGCTACAACGTGGGCGGCACCGGTCGTTGCCTCTACATCCGTAACGGCAGCCAGGCCTTCAAGGATGCGGCCCTCGCACCGGACGTCGAAGGGCGGATCGTCGTCTTCGTGAATGACTCCCGATACGGGGGCTGTGCTGGCACCTACGCGGTATCCTACAACGGCGGATCGGGTGCCGAAGTGCAATCGCACGAGTTCGGGCACAGCTTCGGGCGCCTTGCCGACGAGTACAGCTACGGCCGCTCGGGAACCTACAGCGGTGGCGAACCAGGTCAGGCCAATGTCACAGCCGACAAGACGGGGAAGACCAAGTGGCCTCTCTGGATGGGCTACAAGGGCATCGGCGTCTACGAGGGTGCCCGCTACTACAGGAAGGGTATCTACCGCTCCGAAACCAACTGTCTCATGCGCTCTCTGGGGCGCCCCCTCTGCCACGTCTGCATCGAAGAAGTCACCAAGCAGGGCTATGGCAAGGTCAACCCCATCGAGAGCCTGAGCCCGGCCGTGGGATTGATCACCCTGACAGTCCCCGCAACCCAGACCATCACCTTCAAGAGCCTCGTGCCAGGCGGGGGCAAGATCGAGTGGAAGGTCGGAGGCAAGCTCCTCCAGACCGGAGGCACCAGCTTCGTCCTCGACAGCAGCAAGGTCTCCATCGGGCTCTCCGATCTCGACCTGATCGTCACCGACACCACGGCGAAGGTCCGGAAGGGCACACCCTCGCGCAGAGTGAGCTGGAAGCTGAAGGTCCTCGACCCCAATGCTGCGGACCTCGCGATCAAGAGCTTCACCGTCCCGACGAGCGCCGCCAACGGAACCAAGATCAATCTGGTGACCACGCTCGAGAACAAGGGCAAGACCGCCACGACGGCGTTCGAACTGGAGCACTTCGTGTCTCGCGGAACCTCTGCCGGGACCACGAGCACCTATCTGGGCTCGGTTGCCGTCCCGGCCATCGCAGCGGGCAAGAGCTTGCAGATCAAACGTAGCCTCGCGATCCCCCATCACCTGAGACAGGGCCGGGCCACGATCCTGGCCTATGCCGATCGAGCCGAGACCATCAAGGAAGGGGAACGCTCCAACAACCAGGCCAGCACCTCGCTGACCCTGACGGCACCGAGCGGCTGCCTCGCCATCCTCGAGTTCAGCGACCCCTTCGTCTGGCCTGCGGACAAGTCGAAGATCCAACTCTCCGCGCCAGGAGTCACCAACCTGCGCGTCACGGCAGCTTGCAACAAAGGTGACTGGGCCCTCGTGCTCTGGAGCACCAAGGGCACGAGCCCGGGCTTCAAGTTCGGGAACGTAGCCATCCCTCTCAACTTCGATCCCATTGCGACGCCATTCTCGATCGCGAATGCCAACAGCGGGCCCTTCTACCTGTTCCTCTCGACACTGGACTCTGTTGGGCAGAGCACGCCGCTGGTCTTCCTTGGCCAGGCCTTCAAGCTCAGGCCTTTTTCGTCGCACCTGGCTACCGTCATCATCAAGTCCGACTTCTCGGCAATCCTCCGTGCGAGCAATCCCGTCCAGCTCGACTTCGTGAAGTAACCGCCTGGGGTTCGGCGGTTCAGTTGCGGATCGGCGTGTAGAGCCTGCGGGTGAGTCTTCGGACCCGCAGGCCCGTCACGCGCATGAACACCTCCATGAGACGCAACATCGTCTCGGGGTGACTCCGCTTCAGGAAACCCACTCCCGAACTCGAGATGGCAATGAGGTGCGTCGGGTCCAGGGCCTTGACCGTGAGATCATGGGGCAAGCCTGTCAGCGCGGGCACTTCGCCGAAGATCTGCCCACAGCCTACGATTTCCTGGCACTCGATCTCGTGATCTTCCACATCGTCGGGCGCCAGACGCAGCATCCCCTTCACGACCAGATACAAGGCACTGGCCTCATCTCCGTGCCTGAGGAGGATGTCACCCTTGTCCAGGTGGATGCTATGACAGATGCCAGACATGGTCAGCAAGTCGAACTCGGTCAACCCGGCAAAAGCCGGAAACTCGCGGAGCAGATCCCCGACTTCGAGCACCGCTTGTGTCACGACGCGCCTGATCTGCCGACTCATCGCCGTGGAGATCTGGATGAATCGGATGGCCACCAGGTATCTGCGGACCTCGCTTCCATCGCCCTGGGGACTGACACGGGCAACCATTCCCGAGAGGCGAAGAGCCTTTGTCATTCCGGGGACATTCATCTCGAGTTCCACGAGGGAACCGACGGCATAGTCGTGAGCCAGGGCGAGCAACAGGCCACTGCCTGAGAGATCCCACGCGCGGGCGTCGACACAGGAACCCGTCTCCAGATCCGTGACCCGCACAGGGAAGTTGACGGCTACCCGCAGGTCCTTCCGTAGCGATGCTTTCTTGGATGCGACCAATGAACCAGGCCCGATGGAAGTCTCAACTGAAGTCGTAGATGTAGGCGATCTTGCGACTGTTGATGATCGCGTAGGACATCTGGGTCAGTGGTGCAAAATCCCTTGCCAGGTCATCCTCCAACCCTCGGACCGAGCAGTCTTCCATCACGAAGAAACGTCCCCTGTCGAGACCACCGGCCTCGTAGGCGCCGGATCGGATCATCCCGGCCAGCTCGAGATTCACCACGCCATGCACGAAGGCACGAATCCTGACGTTCTTCTTCTTCTCACTGAGATTCTGTAGATACATGTCTCCGCCTGCATCGACGAATTCATGCAGGAGAACGAGCTCATCGACGTTGACGTGGACCCGAGGCGTATGGATGACGTCCCCGCGACGCAGGTCGATCATGGTGGCAGACGAGATGACCAAGAATCGCTTCTCGTAGTGCTCCAAGACCTTGGAGAGGCGACCGAACTTGCCCTCCACTTTGCCCTTGATCAGGAATGCATCCGTGAGGATCAGGTCCTCGACCAGGGTCTTCATGCCAATGAGCCCATCGTCTTCAGGCTGACTCGATTCGTCCGTCATCTGATTCTCCTCGACCCTCGGCTGGTCACGCTCCGAGTGCGATCGACCCTAATCCTCATCCAAAACCCCGAGAGCCTCTCCCGCGGCATAGAGCGAACCCGTCACCAGGAGGCCGGGACTCCCGGACCTGCCTGCCGCAGGAAGCCCAGACGCCTCCGTGGCGCCCTCTTGCTCCTGCCGAGCCGATCTGACGGCCTCTCCAATGCCTGACATGAGCCGACAGGCGATTCCTTTTTCTTCAAGGAAGCCCATCAGCTCGTCCGGCGATTGGCTTGGCTTGCCAGTGATCGGTGCGACCCATGCCCTATCGACTAGCGATGCGAGACGCCCTAAGCCACATCGATATTGCTTGCCAGCAGCCATGCCAAGGACCATTCCGAAGCGGCGCCCTGGGAAGGCGGCTTCGAGATCCCGCGCCAGGAACCCCAGGGAAGCATCGGTATGAGCCCCATCGATGACCAATGGAGGATCGTTGCAGAGGACCTGGAATCGTGCAGGTGGCAGTGACTCACGCAGCCATGAGCCGAAACCCACTTGCATGACCCTGGCGAATCGGCCCTCGTCGATCTCCCTGAGGAGTGCCAGGGACAAGGTGAGACTCTCGACCTGCACCTCGGCATGGAGAGGCACCAGGCACACTTCGCTCTCGACTCCACCAAACTCGAATCGAACCCGGAAACCGTCTGGCGTCCGCTCCATCAGGTCGAAATCGAAGTCACGTCCAAGGATCTGCAAGGGAACTCCAAGACTCTGCGCCTTCTCCTCCAGCACCTCCAGAGCCACGTCCTCGAAGCCGGTCACGCAACTCATGCCCTGGCGAAGGATGCCGACCTTCTCAGCCGCAATCTCGGCGATCGTCTCACCGAGCACCTGCGTATGTTCGAGCTCCACTCGCGTCAGACAGCAAGCCCGTCGCGGCAACGCCGTCGTAGAATCCAAACGGCCGCCCAGCCCCACCTCGAAGATACAGACATCGGGGGCCCGCTCTGCAAAGAGCAGGACGGCTACGGCGGTCCAAGCCTCGAACCAGGTCTGCCCTTCGATCAGCACCTCGCCCACACGCTCGACATGGGGGAACAGTTCGTCGCGCGGAACTGGCTGGCCCGCATATTGGATCCGCTCGGTGAGATCGCGGACATGCGGTGACGCGTAGACTCCCGTGATCGCATCCGTCTCCTGACAGAGACCCGCCATCAACGCCGAGACCGTCCCCTTGCCCTTGCTCCCTCCCACCTGGACCAGGTTTCGGAGCTTCGTTTCCGGATGGCCGAGCCGCTCCAGCAAGCCCTGCATCCCCGAGAGATCAAATCTGTAGGGAGCATCCGGCCGCTTGCGCTCGTAGTTGGTCAAGTCGGCGAGTTTCTGGAAGGCCAGATCAAAAGGACTCATTCGGTTTCATCCATTTGCCCATACCAGCGGAGGCGCAACGCATCCCCAGGTGGAATCCCTGGGGGTTCTACGGGAAGGTCCCCTGCAGATCATTGCGAAACCTCGCGAGGGTGCCGATATAGATAGAGCAGTTGACAACAGGAGAGAACAAGGAATCCACGATGGTCCTGGATCACAAAGTAAGGGTTTTCGTCTTCCGCTTCGAGGGCGATCATTGGGACTACCTCCTTCTGAGGAGGAAGCCCCTGAGCGAGTATGGCTACGGGCCCGTTCGGGGTACGGTTGGCGTCTCTGAGCACCTACAGGATGCCGTTCTCCGTGAGGTTCGTGAGGAGACAGGTCTCGCACGTCCCACCCATCTCATCGACCTGGAGCATGTCAGCCGATTCTGCTTCGGAGACGAAGGGTTGATCGAGTGGGACTTCGCCTTCCAAGCTCCCCAGGGAGAGGTGTTGATCCACCACGGTCCTTGCATCGCCGAGAGCTTCTGGGCCAGCTTCGATCAGGCTTTCGAGACCATGGAGATCTCGGAGGACAGGGAGAGTCTGGTTCGCCTGCGCATGCATCTCGAAACCGGATAGAGGATTCGCCCTGCCGCACACCGACACTTGATCTGGGGGCGGGAAGACAGAGGATGCTTTCCGTTCGATCCAGGACCCGGGCTATAGTGCCGGCGTGTTCGACTTCCTGACCCAAGCACTGGAAACTGACTGGGGGCCCTGGGCCTTCTTGATCTTCGGCAGCCTCCTCCTCTGGGGTGGCGCCGAAGCCCTCGTTCGTGGAGCGGCTGGTCTGGCTCGCGATTTCGGCCTCTCTCCCATGATCATCGGGGTCACCATCGTAGCCTTTGGCACCTCGGCTCCGGAGTGGGTCGTCAGCATCACGGCGGCACTCGATGACAAACCAGGAGCGGCGCTTGGGAACATCATAGGCTCCAACATCACCAACATCGCCCTGGTCCTCGGCCTCACCGCGACCGTGCTGCCCCTTGTGGTCCGCGAGAGCGTATACCGACGAGAGGTCCCGTTGGTGCTGCTCGCCGAGTCCCTCTTCTTCTTGGTGGCCTGGCTAGGAGGGATCTCCCGACTGGATGGAGCGCTCCTGCTGATCACGTTCGCCGCGCTCTACTTCTATCTCATCCGAGACGCCCTGCGGTCACGCGAATCACTGATCGCGGAGACGGAGGACCTGACCGAGTTGCTCAAGCCCCAGAAGAAGGGCTGGTTGATCGGCCTCACCTTCCTGGGCCTAGGAGGCCTCACAGCGGGCGCCCAGGTCTTCGTCGGAGGAGCGGAGGTCATCGGCATCCGGGCAGGCCTGAGCCATGAGGAGGTCGGGCTGCTGATCCTGGCATTCGGAACGAGCCTCCCCGAGCTCATCACCTCGGTCGTGGCAGCCCTGCGAAAAGAGGTCGACATCTCGCTGGGCAACCTGCTGGGTAGCAACTTCTTCAACATCCTCTTCGTGGGTGGCACCTTGGGAATCCTGCGCCCCTTCCAGATCGACAGCCTGCAGTTCTACTACCACATGCCGATCATGATCTTCGTAACGGTCCTCATCTTCCCCCTGGTCTGGCACGGAAAGCACCGCCTCATGCTGCAACGAAGCGGCGGGATCATCCTCGTTTGCTGCCACGTTCTCTGGATCGGTGGAACCATCTGGCTCAGGGGTCGCGGATGAAACGCCGCCCGCGAATAGGTCTCGATCTCGACTTCGAACATGACGGAAAACGCTGGGTCCACAAGCTCTCCACGACCTACGTCGACACGCTCATCGCTGCGGGTGCCCAGCCAATCCTCATCCCAACCGGAGATCCCCGCCCCCTCCAAGAGATCCTTTCCGATCTCGATGGCTTCCTGATGACGGGCGGAGACGACTTCCATCCACATGTGCTGGGCCGAGAATCAGAGGGCCTCCCGATGACCTTGCTCACGGTGCGTCGAGAGAGCTTCGTACTCCCCCTGGCCCAGGCACTCCTGGGAGGTGACCTGCCCACGATGGCTGTTTGCCTGGGCTTCCAGTCCATCAACGTAGCCGCTGGCGGAGAGCTCTATCTGGACATTCCAAGCGAGCATGAGGGTGCCGTCGATCACAGCAATGGCCAGATTCATCGGGTCGATCCCGAACCCGGTGGGCTCCTGGACCGTTCATGGGGGGGCAGATCACAGAGTCTCATGAGTCATCACCACCAAGGCCTGCGCAGCCTGGGCCAAGGCCTCGTTGCGGAAGCCCGGGCCGAAGACGGCATCGTGGAGGCCTTCAGGGCGCCGGAGCACCGCTTTCTCCTCGCCTGCCAGTGGCACCCCGAAGTCCAACCCGAGAGCCCAGGTGGGCTGGCTCTGATCCAAAGACTCGTGGAAGCCGCAGCCAGTACCAGCTAAGACCAGAGTAGTGCAGGCATGCCCAATGGCACCTGAAACCCAGGGACACAAGGCCCCAAGACGCACAGCGATGAAACAGAGCACCTACCAAGACAAGCTCAGACAGCAAAGCCGACAGGGCATGCAGAAACGTGAGGGATGGAAGCTCGCCATCCTGGTCGTCATGACCCTGATCCTCATCACGCTGTTCTTCGGTGGTGGGATCGATCAGATCTTGCTGGGAATGTTCCACGATACGCCCACCGAAACCCCGAAATCGGTGGGCGAGTACGACGAGATCAAGATCCCCAAGATCAACATGGACCTGGTCGCCCAAATCAAGGACGAGAACAAGCAGCAGAGGTACACTGACGAGGCCGGCCCCTTCGCACATTTGTTGGAGGTCGCCAACATGCTCTATCCTGCCACGCTGCAGGCCCTGGGCATGCAGAAGGAGATGGTCCCCGTTTCGAAGATCCGGACGGATCCAAACCGGTATCGCGCCAAGCCCCTCTGGTTTGCCGGAGAGCTGGTCTCGCTGGACCCTCCCAAGCCCATCCCGACACTCCCCGGGACCAAGCTCACGCGAGGGCGTCTGCGCACGGACAACGGCGAGACAATCCTCTTCGGCGTCCTCGACCCCGTGCCCCCCAACCTCATTCCGGGCTCCTTCGTCAGGGTGGAGGGACTCTTCTTCAAGCTCAGGGACGACCCCTTCCTCAAGCTCGAGAAGGCCCCCTACATCCTCGGCCCTAAGTTGCGTGAGGCTTTCCGCAAGTTCGAGCCCGTCACGAAGATCGACCCCCAGATCCTGTCGACCGTCAAGGACAAGACCAACGCTGAAGCCCGCCTGGTAGAGCCCCTACCTCTCTACCATCTGAGTTCCTACGTACTCAACAAGGGCTATTCCAGGAAGGGTTGGCGGAGCGATTACCCAGAGATCACGACCAAGGACGAGACGCTGATGAAGGAGAACCCCGAGCTGATGCGTGGCAAGGGGTTCATGATCGTGGGGGCCCTGGCTCACATCCAGGTCAAGGCGGCAGAAGGCAATCCTCTGGGAGTCGAGCAATGGTCACGCGTTTGGCTCTACCGAACAGGTATGGGCTTCTTCCAGGTTCGCATTCCCGGGTATATCGACATCACGAAATACAAGGTCGACGATGTGGTCGTCGTCTATGCGCACTTCCTCAAGAAGATCCACTACGAGACCAGTCCGGACCGAGAGGGAGGACAGCGCTTCCGCAAGATCCCTCTCTTCGTGGCGAAACGTCTCCTTCGTTTCAACCTCATCACCCCCCTCTCCACCAAGATCTTTCGCTGGTCGATGGGCTTGGTCAGCCTCCTCTTGATCCTCCTCTTCGTCTGGCTGGTCCGGAGTGACAACAAGCGCAACCGTGAAGTCACACAGCGTGTTCTCGAGATTCGCAAACGCCGCCGCGAAAAGGCCCGCAACTCCTAGCATCCCCAACCCGGGACGATCATGACCGATGTCTCGCTGCTTCGATTCCAGACGCACCCGGACCGGCCGGAGGAGCCAGGCACCGAGATCCTCATAGGCGTCGGCTCCAGAAAAGCCCTCTGCTCGGAACTGGCCCGTGCCTTCCCCGAGGCTCCGTTCGCCCTCCTCGTGGATGAACAAGTGCTTGCAGCCTGGCGTCCCTATGTCGAGGGGCTGACCACCAGCCCCCTCACGATGCTGGCCCTACCGGCAGGAGAAGAGGCCAAGAACACTGAGAGCTGGGTCTACAACCAACGCGCCCTCGTACGCGCGGGCCTGCCCCGGAAGGGCTTCCTGGTCGGCATCGGCGGAGGTGCCACGGGAGATCTTTGTGCCTTCTCTGCCGCTACCTATCATCGGGGCATCGGTGTCGCCCTGCTGCCCACGAGCCTCCTGGCGATGGTCGATGCGGCCCTGGGGGGAAAATGCGGCCTGAACCTACCAGAGGGCAAGAACCTGGTCGGTACATTCCACGATGCGCGACTCCTGATCGTGGATCCGGCCTTCCTCCGCACACTCCCACCGGAGGAGTTCCTGTCAGGCATGGGCGAAGTCCTCAAGTACGCCATTGGATTCTCGACCGACCTTTTCGGCCTTCTGGAGAATCACTCAGACCTAGGACCCGAGAGCGATCAGGACCTTCTCTCATCCATTGTCGGACGTTGCCTGAGAATCAAGGCTTCGGTCGTCGAGTCCGACCCGATGGAAACGCGAGGTGGACGGATCCTGCTCAACCTCGGACATACGACAGCGCACGCGCTCGAGACCTGGGCCGCACGACATGGACAACTCCTTTCCCATGGGCTAGCGGTCGGCCTGGGGTTGCGCGTCGCACTGATCGAGGCGCACCACCGAAAGCTGATCTCCGATCTCGATCTCGAACGTTGCGTCTTGCTGCTCGAACGTTTCCGGATGCCGTCGACGCCCCAGGAGGTCCTTGCGGATCTGCCCACGCCTGGAATCGGAGATCTCGAGAGCTTGATCGCGAGAGACAAGAAACGGGGAGCCCGTGAAGTGAGCATCATCCTTCCGACGGAGCGGGGTTCTTGCGAAGCCAAGAGCTCGACTCCACAGGCATTCGCAGCACGAATCCTCGGAACGCTGTTCTCGTCCTGAGCCCCCCCCCTCCTGCCAGCCCGGACTCTTCATGATCTCACAACGATCTCATGAATCATCCGGGCGAGCCTGAGCGTGTAGCAAGGATCGGCTCATCGGATTCCCATTCTTCCTTCGTGACCTTCGAGGTAAACCCCGGCTTCTGGTCCTTCGAACTTGTCTTGGACGGCTCTGGGATTGCCCTCTCGAACAGGCTCACGCAGCGCAACCCCATGGGACTCACAGTCCGACCAACAACCAGGTTCGGAAAATCTCCCGGGCCGGATCTACAAACAAAACCAAAGACGCGGGAACCCCGTGAAACCTCGGCGTAGTTACGAGATGGAAGCCGTTCAGTCTTCCTGACTCGCCGTCGCCCAGCCTGAATCCATGGGAAGGCGGCATCCCTTTCCGGATTCTCCGGAACATTCTCCCTACGTCGTGTTTCGATCCGAATCCTTGCTCCGTATGCAACGGTGCAGATTCGACGCGCCTCACGAACGGCTCTCCAAGTTCCCGTTTCCATCTCCTCGAGGTAAGAAAATGCAGAAAATCATTCTCGCGGCCACCGCTGCCACTCTCCTTGCCGGCACGGCATCCTCACAGTCGAAGTACATGTCACCATCGATGTTCGCCAAGAAGGCGGGCAACTACCAGTGGCACTCCTTCCCCTTCACCGTCTCCAGCGCCTCCGCCAGCCGCGTGACACGCTATCAGGAGATCCACAATCTTCCTGCCACGGCCAAAGGCAAGCTCAGCGCCATTGCCATGCGCACGAGTTCCTACCACACGAACTTTGGCGCACCGCCCAAGTTCTGGACCGTGATCGAGCTGAAGATCTCTACGGCCAACAACCAGGCCGACAAGATGAGTTCGACTTTTGCCTCGAATATTGGCAAGGACGTGACCACGGTCATCGCCAAGAAGAAGATCTCCTTCGGGTCGTTCCCCATTCTCCCCAAGGATCCTCAGCCCCTCTTCTACAAGCTGCCCTTCGACAAGAACAAGGTCCTGGCCTTCGCAGGCAACAAGTCCCTTCTCCTCGATTTCGTCCAGTCCGACAATGACCTGTACGATTCGGTAAAGCGGGTTTGGCGCAGGTTCTACCCCGATGCAGCAGCCTATCAACTGACCTCTTCGACCATCACTCACGAAGGACGGGCCTGCTACCCATCCAAGTCGAGGGCCTTCCTGCCCTTCTACCAGAGCAACTCCGCCTGGCTCAACCGAATCACGAACAAGATCAGGTTCAACGGCAACGTCTTCAACGGTAACCCCGGGAGCATCGCCCTCCAGATCACGACCTCTGGAGCATTGAGCGCCCCCATCCCTCTGGGTGGAGGATGCTCGCTCTACATCGATCCGAGCAAAGTCCTCTGGGCCTTTCCAACCGTCCTGGACACCCGCGGATTCGGCTTCTTCCCGAACGTAGGCGGCAAGCGCGTGAACTTCGAGATCCCCTGGCAGACCAGCTTCAATGGCACCAATCTCATCATACAGAGCTTCAATGTCGACGCCGGCGTCAACAAGCCTGGCTTCGCCACGTCGCAGAAGACCACGCTCACGATGCCCTTCTTCATGTCCACTGGATACCCCGTATCCTCGGTCTACAGGACGCGCTACACCGGCACGGCGACCGGCTTCGCACGCAAGGGCTACGGTCACGTGACCGAGTTCACCTTCAACTGATCGACGCGAGCACAGGGATCCACACAAGAGCCGGCTCCGCGATCGCGTGAGCAGGCTCCTGTGCGTATCTCAGGCTCCCAAGAGACTGGTGTTCAACCACAGAGGCAAGCAGGAAACAGCGCGACCTGTGATCGCAACCAAACCTGCTCCTCCCGGCTCTTGATGCCGGGAGAGGGCTCCGCCGTTCGATCGACTCTTTCTCTCTCACAGGGGGCACGGAGACAGGGAGGCGGCTTCCAAGGTCGCCTTGAATGGCGGGGCCTCTTGATGCCTCTCCGTGTCTTCTCTGTGGCTCCGTGAGAGAGAAGCGAGTTCAACACCCTCTTATCCCGGACGATTCATGAGATCGTTGTGAGCAAATGCGAGATCGGCGCAGCCGATCTCGCATTTGCGGTCCGACGAGCGGATTTCGAGTTCAGGACGGCTGCGCGAGATGTAAGCGACCCAAGAGGGTCGTCGAATCGAAGCAATGCCGAGCGAACCAATAGGTTCGCGGTCCTGGACCGAAAGACGCCGCCAGACGCATCGAGGCCATGAATCATTCGGGTTATGCTGCATGAGCCCCGTGAGCCATGGGACCAATGAGCGTGGACTGGGATGAGTGATGAGTGTGGGACACCACAGTCGTGCAGGGTCGTTCACAGGCTCTACACCCGGCTATCAGTCCGCAAACGTAAAAAGAGGGCGTCAGAGGTGGCCAAGCGAACCACCTCCCCCTTAACCTGTATGACTCATGGCCTCGAGGAGTCCGATGGGGAACTTTCGATGCGGAACCGCATATGTGACGGCACGCTCACAAAGACCACATGGATCATCCAGGTCAGGCTCGTTCCCGCGCAAAGCGGATACCTCCCAGATCAGCAGCCATGTTGAATAGACATCTCCTCCTCTTCCTCGCCCCGCTTTGCTCACCAGCCCTTCTTGCATGGCAGAATCCCAGCCAGGGTGGAAGCAAGCCCGCGATCCACAACCCCTACTTCGAGAAGACGAGCTGGAAGGTCTGGAGAGATGATGCGAGTCCCGTCAAGGGTGTGACATCCATGGAGCGCAAGGGCAAGGACAAGGTCCCCGTCCAGATCGATCTGAGCTCGCCACCGATGGAAAAACGGATCTACCCCGTGCTCCCGAAGAGCGCAGGAGATCCACTCGTCCAGTATCAGGTCTCGAAGACTCCCAGTCAGGAGTTCGCCGGGATCTGGGACGATGTCTACAGCAGCTGGTCGGGCCTGCATGGGTACGTGCGCACGAGCTGGCGCGGGGTGGACAAGAGCAAGGTCGCCATCCGGGATCAGATCATCCATTTCGTAGATGCCCGCAAGCGCGAGATGACCAGGTGTGGGGTCAACTTCATCCATCAGAGCACCACAGGCATGGCCCACTCGATCACCAACGGCTACAGCCTGGGGATGACGAAGACCTACGAGCGGCTCTACTTCGCTGACCTGCTCGTCTGTTCACCCGCCCATGCAACCTTCGGGGATCAGGGTGCCGCGCAGAGCACCGACCTCTATATCGCGCACAGCCCCACCCTCTTCAACTCTTTGGGGTCGTCCAACAGTGAGACCATGGCCATCACCAAGATGATCCTTGCGGGTGGCTACCTCCCGCCAAAGACGAAGCGGCTACTCAAACGCAATGGACTCTATCCGGCAGCGATGCTCTACGTCTGGAAGGCAGCGATGCCCTATGACGTACCCTACGACCATGAACTCAAGCACCGGGTCTGCTACAAGTCGGTCGGCGATCGAAAACTGTATCCAGAGAATTACTCTGCAGCAGGGATCGAGAGAGGGGATCTCTCATTGCCCTTCCATCAGTACGACGACCTCGAGCACATGCGGAGGATGATCGCGATCACCCGCTCCATGGATGTCGCATTGCCGGAGGCCTGCTTCGAGATCCTGGAAGTCGAAGGGGGGAGCCAGCGCTACGCGCTCTACAAAGCTGCCACGATCATCCAGGAGAAGGATGAGGAGGTGACGATCCGCGTCTCGACCAAAAGGAGCTACTACATCCAGGGCCTTCCGCTCACGTTGCGATGGAAGCTGCTCTACGGGAACAAGAAACTCCGGCTGGAGGCAACGGAGAAGGAAGGCGAGTTCCTCGTCACCGTCCCCTGGGACGATGCCCTGCCCGAAGGACGCACAGTCCTTGCGCTGACCGCCAACAACGGTCGCTTCGACAGCAACCCTGCCCTGCTCACGATCTACCGGAAGATCGGGAAGATTCCACCCAATGGACAAGGATACAGCGACTACAGATTCGACATCAAAGCTGGCAATCGGCGCCCCGTGCTTCTTGGCCTTCAAGATCAGTACGTAAGACCCGGCAAGACGATCGAGATCCCCCTCCACGCCATCGATCCGGAGGGTTTTTCTGTCTCGTTCTACAAGCGGGCAGGCGAAGTGGGTGAAATCCAGGGGAACGTCTTCACCTGGAAGTGTCCGCGCAAAGAGCCTGCGGGGAGCAAGACCGTGACGATCCTCGGTTCCGATGGCACGAGTGGCAACAGCTATGCGGGAAAGCAGATCCAGATCCACATCGGCAAACCCTCGCTCCTGGCCCAGATCAGCGCCGACAAGCTCACCGGAAAGGCGCCTCTCAGGGTCCATTTCTCCGCCAAGAAGTCACTCGCTCCCCGAGGCAAGACGAAATATTCCTGGCTCGTCACGACACCCGCGCTCGGTCGAAAGGCCAAACCGAAGAAGAAAAAAAAGGCGAAGGCCAAGCCAAAGCAGAAACCGAGGACGGGCAAGGACCTGAAGCATGTCTTCGACAAGCCCGGGCTCTACGAAGTAACCCTTACGGTGCAGAATGGCAAAGATGCCGACACCGAGATGCTGCAGATACTGGTGACCAAGGACAAGGCATCCCTGCGTCCTGCGGGGCTCTGTGTGGAAGGCAATGGAGTCCAGATCGCCAACAAGGACAAGACACCCAGCCTCTTCGATCACACGGACTTCGGATCCCTGGATGGTCAACCTTCGATGACGCGGCAATTCGTCCTGATCAACAGCGGCGACAAGCTCCTCCGACTCGACAAGAAGAAGCGCATCGTCCTCGAAGGCGAGCAGGCCAAGAGCTTCAAGATCATCGAGAGACCCGAGAGCAGGCTTGGCAGCCGCGAAAGTTCTCAGTTCGTCATCCGATTCAGACCCAAGGGCAGCGGGCCGCAAGATGCCACCGTCTTGATTCGAGCTGGAACCAAGACCTTTCGCTTCCAGATACGGGGCAGCAAGTAGCGCTCGTTGATCCGCTCTTGCCGGTCAGCGCCAAAGCCAGAATCCACCGATGAGTCCCAGGATGACAGCGACCAGAAGGATGCCATCCCACTGGGCCTGATAGAGGATCTGGTCCAACAGTGCCGGCAACGGGTGCCCTGGTGGCCAGTCGGGGTTGATCGCCAACCAGTGGATCCGAACCACGATCGCATCCGAGAGCGCCAGTGAAGTGATCGTGAAGAGAGACGCAATCGCCTGATAGAAGAAACCTCGCCCCCCCGTGCGATGGGCGACCGCGCCACTGATGGCAGCCCCGAAGAGGATGGCGATCGGAACTGCGGTCATCCCAATGAGCCAGCTCAGCCCCACCCAGAGCACGGACATGATCGTCGTGGCCGTGGAAGCTGCGACGATGGCATCGCGGATCGACCCGAGGGATCTGCCACACATCGTGCACATTCCACCACGACTGTTTCTCGCCTCACAGTGTTCGCAAAGATAGACGACCATGCGGGGAAGTC
>JAJRTL010000256.1 GCA_024278315.1 Planctomycetota bacterium
GAGAGGAACTTGCGCGCCTGATGCGGGAGGATGAGCTCGACGGTGCCGGGGAAGCGGAGCTGCTCGATCAGTTTCGCAGTCTCACCACGTCCGAATCCAGCCTCGTCATCGATACCAACGAAGAGGATGCGCATCGTGCCCCGTGGGCGACGCGCACGTCGGATGAGGTCGGCGATGGCCTCCGCGAGGCTACCCGAGCGACGTTTCTCTGCCGCGATCTGCTGGCGCGCGGTCTGCTCTTCTTCGACACGACGCTTCTCGCCCGAGCCCGCCGTGCTGCCGCGCTCCTCGGTCGACGTGGAAGCCGTGGTCTGCAATCCGATGAGGGCAATCAGGATCACTGCCAGCAACGCTGGAAGTGCCTGGAGGGGATGCGCCATGGCCCAGGCCATGCCCCGCGCGATCGGGCCCGGCAAGCGGGCCTGCACGGGTTTCTCGTCCAGGAATCTCTCCAGGTCGAGAGCCAGCTCTTCGGCCGAGGCATAGCGCTCGGAAGCGTTCTTGCGGAGGCACTGCAAGGTGATCTTGCCGAGCTCCTTGGGGAATCTCGGGTTCTGCTTCCAGGGCAGCTTGGGTTCCTTGTCCTGGATCGCGGCGAAGACACGGTCCGGCGTCGACCCAGGAAAGGGCAGGCGGCCCGTGCCCAGGCGATAGAGCAACACCCCGAGTGCCCAGACCTCGCTGGCCGGGCATTCGTCCTCCCAGCGCATCTGCTCCGGTGAGAGGTAGAGCGGCACGCCCACGAACTTGCCCGTGGCCTGATGCACCGCGTGGGCTTCGATCCGGGAGAGGCCGAAGTCCGTCAGCCTGGCATGACCGTCAGAGCCCAGCAGGATGTTGGAGGGTCGGAGGTCTCCGTGGAACACGCCCTGTCTGTGTGCATGCTGCAGAGCTTTGGCGACCTGCATCGTGATGTCGGCGATCAGATCGTACCAATCGCCACTCCAGGTCTCCTCGAACTCCTTGTCGATGCGACGCCCGACCAGGATCTCGCCGACCGAGCGGGCACCCGCCTGCGTCGGGGAGATCTCCTGCTCATCCAGCGCATGCAGGATCTCCAGGAGACTCATGGCCTGAGTGCTCGGCATCGTGAACCAGGGCAGCCCCTCGTGTTCACCGATATCCAACACGGGGACGATGCCTCCGTGTGCCACGCGCCGGAGCTTGGAAGCCAGCTCGACGAAACGTGTCTGTGCCCCCTCGCGCAGGGACCAGCGCGGACTCATGGCACGGAGCAACAGCTCGCCCTCATCCTTGGGATGACGCGCCCGATAGAGCGAGCCCGCCGCATCGCGCCTGACTTCACCCAGGATCTCGTAGGGCCCGATACTCTCAGGGATCGGTGGATCTTCCGATTCGGTCGCCTCCGTCGCTCCTGTGGGTTCGATCGGTTCGATCGGTTCGTCGGTCTCACTCATGGGCCAGGCAGTCCGGGCTTGGATCAGACAAAGGCCGCCATGGCTGCCTGCTCGATCTCGACGATCTTCTCGCGCTCCATATAGCTGGAGAGCTGATCACGGATGTCGTCGAGCAGATCGGTTTCGCGTCCGATCTGCACGGCTGCCACCAGCGCGTCCATGCCGCGGTGACCCAGCTCCAGTGCGTGCAGGATGGCGGCCAGGCCCTTCTTCTTCTGACCCGCCTCCCAGAGCGTGATCCCCAAGTCGGCCCAGCTCTCGGGACTCGCGTCGCCTCCCTCCTGCTTCTCCTTGCCGATGACGGCCAGCCATGCGGCTGCCGCCTCGTCGTAGTCGCCCTGATCCTCGAAGCGGCGTGCCACCGAGCGCAGGCTCTCGGGCTTCATCCACTGCAGGTAGACGCGGGCGTCGTCACTGTCTCGCCGAAAGATCCGCCCGTCTGCATCACGAAAGGCGCCGTGCCCCGAGTTCTCGTGGCAAGGATCACAATAACCGAAGTCCGAGCAGGAGAACCACTCCCCCATCTGCGGCAGCGGCTTGCAGTCCTCGATGGCCGTGATGTTGCCGAAGGCGTGTTGGCCGGACTCCAGGTGATACTGGCAGTTGAAGATGTCCCCGTTGGGCGCGAAGTTGACCCAGGAGCTCGTGCACCCGATCTCCTTCTTGGCATTGCGATCGAAGGCCGACCCCATGTGGTGACCGCGAAACTCGTTGCGCTGCGTAGCGAAGTCCCGCTTGCGCGCCAGGTCGAAGAAGCGCTTCTGCTGCTCGTCCCACTCCTTGTCGCGGAAGTGCGGAAAGCGATCCAGGTCCACCATCGAGAAGATCGGTTGATCGATGATACCCGAGTCCCGCAGCTTCTCCGCACGCTCGAGAAAGTCCTCCGGGCTCATCCACTTGGGATGATAGGTATGGAAGGCGCTGTGGAAGCGCTTGCCAGCCTTCTGCATCGTCTGGATGAGCCGATCCACATCGAAGGTGAGGTTGCTCGTCATCTCGAGCTGGTAGCCCTCGAGATCCCGACAGATGTCGTAGAAGTCCGGATGCAGGGAGGGTTCGCCGCCGGTCAGGATGAGACTGTGCTCGGGTCGCGTGGAGAGGCCATTGAAGGCCGCCACCCACTCCTTCCCACTCAACTCCTGGTAGCGGGCCCAGGGGCGTCGCGTCTCATCCGGACTCATGATCTGCTTCTGGATGCAGTAGCTGCAATTGAAGTTGCAGCGCGCACTCAGGTACACGACCCAGACATGGATCTCCGCCGTGGGGAGAGGGAACTTCGGGAACTCCTTCATGCCCTTCCTATCGGCGCTTGCGGAGCCTGGGTTGAACCCACTGCGACACGGTCGACACGGCCTGTCGAGAAACGCGACAGTCGCGAGCAGAACCGCGTCAGTGGTTCATGCTGCGGCGCACGCTCTTCTTGAGCCAACCCCAGAGCGTCAGGGCGTAGAAGGGCACGTACTCAATCGTCTTCCAGAACCACTCGGCTTGCCAGAAATAGGCGGGGACCCAGCCTTTGCCACCCTGCCAACGGATGAGGGCGATGTAGCTGAACTGCGCGCCCGCCAGCAGAGCGAAGAGTGCTGGCGAAGGATTGACACAGAGGAAGGGGACGACCCAGACCAGATACCAGGGATGGACGACCGGGCTCAGCGCATAGAGCAGACCGAGGATGGGCACGAGGGCGGATGCAGCATCCCGCTCCAGCCAGAACAAGAAGACGAGACCCAGGCCATAGATGGCCATGAGGAGAAGTCTCGCCAAAGCATCGGTGTTGTTGCCGTCCACGAGCCAGCCGGTGACGCCCCCATCCGAGAGGGCCTGCTGCGCATAGACCGCAGTGCCCTTGATGAGGGCGAAGATCGTCTCGTTGTGGGCCCACTTCTCTCCGTACTTGCCGAGCCCCTGCAGGAGCCCTGGCCACTGCTCCGGGCTGGGAAGATAGGGCAGGTAGGTCAGGATCACTGTGATGGCGGCCGGAACCAAGAGGCGCCAGTCCTTGCGCAGCATCCAGGGAACGAGGATCAGGGGCAGGAACTTGGAGCCAATCGCGAGGCCGTACAGAACGCCACCCAGGAGGATCTGCGAGGTCGTGAGTTTCTGGCTCCTGCCGAAGACCCAGAACATGGCTACGAGGAAAAAGAGTCCCAGCGCGTCGTTGTGCCCTTCGACCGTGAGTTCGACGAGGACCAGAGGGCAGAGGGAGTAGATGAGGGCGATGCCCGGCGCCTTTCGCAAACGCGAGAGCCAGTGCGGGATCAGGAAGACCAGCAGGAGATCGAAGAGCGCAAAGCCATTGCGGAAGCCCGGAATCCCAAAGTCGAGAACTGCCAGCGTCCGTAGATAGAGCTGGCAGACAGGCGGGTAGGCGGCGGGAACCTCCTTGTGGTTGACCTGGATCCAGATGGGATCGCGTGCGGCCTCCTCGGCGAAGTCCGCCGGCGGGTTGAGGAAGGGGTTGCGCTTGTTGGCATCCGCGTGCAGCTGCACACGGCCCTCCCAGACGTAGCGATAGAGGTCATCGGAGAGGAGAGCGGGCGTACCGAAGAGGGCGAGTGCGCGGAGCAAGAGCGCCGTGACGAGGACCCAAGGCCAGGGCACCCAACGCTCGCGTTTGAAGAGGAGGAAGGCCAGCCAGAACCACGGCAAGGATGCGCCGGCCATGAGGAAGGCGTAGATCAGCGGGCGTGTCTGTCGGTCGATCAGGAAGAGTGACGCGCCGACGAAGACGACGAGCCATAGACTCGCCAGGACGAACTGATAGAGCGGCAGGCGCCCGGGTCTGTCTCCGCGAGGTTTGGACCATGCCTGTTCCTGAGACTCGCCCGCCTCGCCACCATCCGACGGCTGATCCTGCGGACGATCCCCTTCCTGATCCATCTCCAAACGACTGCCTGCCTAGCAGCCGCTCTCTTGCGGCAGCTTCTTGTCGTCGTCCTTGGCGTCCTTCTTGTCGTCCTGCTTCTCGTCCTGCTTCTCGTCCTTCTTGGACTGCGGCTCGGCCAGCGGCTGCGGCTTGGCGATCGGCTTGCGCGAGAAGATGAAGGTCACGAGATGGCCCTTGTCGGGAATCCGCTCCATGGCGGGGAACCAGATGCCATCGTCCCAGGCATGCTTGTGCACGACGGTGACGAGTTGGTTGTTGGGCATCACGTAGTAGTTGGAGATCAGGTTTTGCTCGACGTCGGCCATGTACTGCGGCTCTTCGCCCTTGTAGAGGCGCGCCATGCGACTTCCGATGTAGATATAGTGGGCGTTCTTGACGGTCCCCCCATGCACGAGGTCGTGGTAGAGATCCTGCACGCGATAGGTCAGTGTCTTCCCGCTCTTCTCGTCCTTCCACTGCACGGTGAGGAAGACCTCCTGGCCCTTGGGCGGAAAGCGGTCATGCGTCTCCGCGCCCTTCTTGTATTCCTCTTCGGTGGGATAGGGATCCTTGGCCACGGCACGCGCATTGACGCCCTTCTGGTATCCGAGCGCCAGCATCGCTGCATGGATCAGACTCGGCTTGGCAGCCGTGACGAAGAGCCCCTCGTGCTTCTTGCCTCTCGGGCCGATGAGCAGGTATTCGATGTAGTCCGCACGCGTGCCGACCCGGGCCTCCACGCTGACCATGGCCTTCTTGAAGTCGATGGTGACACCCCCGGCCGCGAGGATCTTGATGAGTTCCTTCTTCTGGTCAGCGCTCATCGACTTCTTGGCCGGCTGGCTCTGCGCCTGCTCTTTCGCAGGCTTGTCCTTGGCAGGCTTGTCCTTGGCGGGCTTGTCCTTGGCGGGCTTGTCCTGGCTCAGACCCTTCTGGCTCGCGGGGGGCTTGGACGCGCTCGCGGGCGATCCAGCAACCAACGAGCCAGCGCCTGCACCGAGGAGCAGGGCCAGGCCGAGGAGCAAGGCCAGGCCGAGGAGAGAGTGTGTGGGCTTCTTGTGACTTCGCATTGATTCCTTCCTGTCGGGATCCATCATCGGCCCGTCCTGCCGGCCTGGGAAGCCAGCTTCTGGAGAAAGCGTTGCGCCGCCTTGCCGAGAGGGGGTGGAGCGAGGGCTAGACGGGCACGTTCAGCCGCTTCCCCCGCCTTTTCGAAGTTTTTTTCCGAGGCGTAGCGGCGAGCCTCCAGGATGGCCAGGCGGGAGCGAAGGATGGCCGAACCATATCCGTCAGCCGCACGGTAGAGGCTACTGGCCAAGAACTCCAGCAATCGCGGATCCCAGTCCGTGAGGGCGAGATCGAGGAGGCCGCGTCTGTAGAGCGGCACGGCGGCGACAAGATCGCCGGAGCCGGCCAGGAGCTCGGCCTCGAGCAAGGCAAAGGCGCCGTCCGCTTCGTGCGGCCGAGGCACCATGCCCCGCGCCAGATCGAACAGGGGCTTCATCGCCGCAATCCCACCTTCGTATCCTCCGGCCACATAGAGGGCACGCAGGAGATAGCTCTTGCTCATGGCCGCGAAGGCCTGACGCAGATCGGGGTTGCGCAGCTCCTCCAGCAAGACCTCCTCGATCAGAGCGGCGTCGGCCTGGACCAGGCGCTCGACCGTCGGCTGTAGCATCGGATAGATGACGCCGATCCGCATGCGGAGCGTCTGCTGGTTCTGCTCCCTGCGGATGGCGGCGAGCGGGTCGCGGATCATGGGAGCGAGGAAAAGCCTCATCAAGAACCGGCACTGCTGCCGCTCAACCTTGCCGCGCAGGGCACCCAGGACCTCGAAGAGCAGGCCGAAGGCATCTTCGTCGTCGTGCAAGAGCCATTTGTCCACGAGCGGTTTCAGAAGATCCAAACGTCCGCGCTCGACCAGGGCGGCGCAGAGCCCCTCCTTGATCTCCATGCGGTCTTCGGCCTGGTAGGC
>JAJRTL010000257.1 GCA_024278315.1 Planctomycetota bacterium
GCCTTGTCCACCCAGGCACCGCTCCTCCGCGCCAACACGACCTCCTCCATCCGATCCCGGTCGGACTGGAGCAAGGCATCCGGTTTGAGCTCCTCACCCAGGAGATCCCAGAGAGCCCGCCCATCCGCATCGAAGATCTCGGGCGGCATCCGGTAGAAGCAGCGCGTCCCCTCGCGGCGATCCAGGACCATGCTGCTCTCGCGCAAACGGGCTAGCTGGCTCGAGATCGTGGACTGCCCCACACCCAGGATGGAGGATAGCTCCCCCACGGTCAGCTCCTCCTGGCCAAGGAGGTTCAGGAGGCGCAGACGAGTTCCGTCGGCGAGGAGCTTGAGACGGTCGGTGAGGCTTGAAAGATTGTCCATCGATGTATCGTGATATACCGATGAATAGATTTCGTCAAGGACCGACTGTCTCCTGAAGCAAAGCTTTCACCCTGCCCCCGGCAACCCAGGGGACAGCGTTGCCATCAGCTGCCCGGTTTGCCCGGAAAGCTCCGTGCCTTGGGACGCGCACCCGCCTTCTCGCGCCGAACCGGCCCCCCTTCACTGCGCCTCCATGCCATCCCCTGTACGTGGATGGAAGCAGACCAATCCGGGATCGGAAAAAGCGTGAACTTGAACAACGAGGCTGGCTGGTAGTCGAAGCTGATATGGGCAATGCCGTCGGCACCCAGTTCCTTGGCCTGCTTGCAGATCATGCGGACCGTCTCCTCGAGATCCACTGCAACGATCGGCGCGGCACCGAAGAGGTAGAACCCGGATTTGTACACCGAGAGGATCTTGATTGGCTCTGCTCCTTCCGGGGCATTGCCCTCGGTCAGGAGGAGAGCGTCACCCTCGAAGTACTGCTCCAGATCGGCGTGAGTCGTCGAATAGCAGGAAGCCACGAGAGGCAGGAAGGCAAGAGCCAGGAGTCTCAGAATCGCTCTGGGGGGCATGAATCCATCCGGGTTGGGGGTGTACGGATTTCTGCCCCCACATCGACCCAAAGCCCGGTAGATCTTGAGATGACTCCAAGTTCGGGCTAGTTCAGCCCAGGAAAACGGCGGATCCATCGATTCAGGAATACTGTCTTGGCCGCCTTGAGGCTCTCCTCATGGGGAGTCCCCTCGATCGTGACCTTGCCCACCTCGAGTGTGGGACCGCGGTTCTTCTCGGAGAGTCCTGCTCCTCTGGCCACAAAGCCCAATGCGCCCATGTTCGGGATCTTGTCTGCGCGCTTGGCTGTCAGGATCGTCTCGGGTCCCATGCGCAAGTAGGCCTTGTCTCCCTTCCGCTCGAAGGTCAGGGATTGCCCCCCCACCACCCCTTGCACGATCTTGCGGAAGCTATCCCGCTTGTAGTTGGCCGTAGACCGCCGCTTGCCTCGCTCGATGACCTTGAGGCCACCGCCCGTGATTCCAACCTCTGCGGAGAGGAGGCTGTTGGGCCTCAGGGCATTCAAGAGCACCATCAAGGGCGTGATGTTGATCTGTCGCCCATCTGCCGTCTCCGTGATGCCGAGCGCCCACTCGAAGGTGATCTTGACGTCCCCATCGAACTGGAGCTTGTGCCGCACGAATCCATTGCCAAAGACCTGGAGGCGCTGATTCTTCACGTCCACTTTGACTTCACGCGGGCGCTCGTCCTTGCGCAACCTGCCGTAGTACTGCTCGGGGAGCGCAAACCCGCCCTTGATCGGATCCACGAAGATCCAGTCCCTGCTCTGCGCACCGCTCGACCAGTCATATTCGACCCGGACCTTGTTGCCGGAGAGTAGCTTCACCGTGCCTCGCAACCCCTTGGACCAGCCCGCAGACTTGAGGAATACAGAGTCCAGCATGCGAGGGACGTAGCGACGCACGAGCCAATCGCGCTCTGCGCTCTTCTTCATGTTGCCGATCGAACTCGAGAGCGACTCCAGGATGCGCTCCCCCTTCTTGGAGATCCGGACCTCCGTCGACGCTTTCTCGAAGGACGACGTCATCCGCACGACATCTTCCAGCTCCTTGAGCCATGCATGCTCGAGTGGAATGAACTTCTTCTTGACCAGTTTCCGGATGCTTCGCTCTCTCTTGCTGTCCGAGAGCGAATCCAGTTCGAGTTGGATGCCGAGCCCCAAGGCGCTCTTCTGCGCGTCGTCCTTGACGAGTTTGTACTTGAACACGGCTTCCGCGAAGTAGCTGGGCCGAAGCTCGCCCAGCCCCACACTCGTCTCCTCACCCTTGCGTTTGACCGTCAGGACACCCTCACTGGGGCGATAGTCCAGGATGGCCCAGGTCTGCGCCTTGGCACCGGCCATCGAGATCTTGATCTTGGTCTTGCCGGGCCTGGCCTTGGCCTTGGCGAGGAATGCATCCAGGAGACTCTGGAGCCCTTCGATGCTCTTGCCTAGCTTCTCGGCCACAGGGTCATCGATGTCCTCGATCAACTCCTTGGCCTGTGACAAGCGGAACTTCTTGAAGAGCTCCAAGGCACGTCCGAGGTCCACGAGGATGGGGACCTCCTCATCGGCCTTCTTCATCACGGGGAGGCTGGCCTTGCTGCCACTGCGGGGGTCGGCAAAGAGGCTGCCCGCTCCACCCGTCCCGACTGCCGCGACCGTCTCGGAGGCCCCTTCGGGCATCTCCATGTCGACGACCGCCGTAGGATTGCGCACGAAATCCGCAAAGCGGTTGGGCAGGGCGGCCAGTTCTTCAGGGGTGAAGGACTTGCGTATGGCCCGGATACCGTGAATGGAGGGCATCATGTTCCCCTCGGCATCGGGGCAGCCGTACTCGAAGGACATGATCTTCAGCAGCTTGGGCCTGTAGAAACCCTTGTAGCCACGATCCAGGAAGGAGGTGATCGAGTAGGCGGCCCGATAGAAGATACCCATCTGTGAGGAGTAGTCCGCTCGCTCTGTATCCGTCGTCGCTTTGAGCTTGACCCCCGTCGCCCGCAGATACTGCTGGAGCGACTGATAGTGCATGACCTGCATCGGGTTGTGGAAGAAGTTGATGCTCCCCATCCTCTTCCACGTGAAGGCCCGATTGAGGGTGGAGCGGCACTTCGCGATCTTCTTCTTGTCGAGGAATCCGAATCCTGGATCCCTCCCCTTCAACATGGGCCCGTGCGGTCGTGAACTCAGGTGCTCGGCCATGCCCTCCATGAGCCAACCGCTCAGCACGTTCTGCTGCAACGACCGTTTGGGATCGGTGTATTGGAACATGATCTGATGGACAGCCTCGTGCATCGAAGTGGCGAAGGTCTCGTGCGTGCTGCGACCACGATCCTCGTAGGTCATGGTGTGCATGTCCGTGAGACTGTAGTAGGCTCCCGAGAACTGGCTCCCGCCCATCTTCTTGGTGTAGGTGTCACGATCCTTGAGGATCCAGTAGGGCATGGGACGCGGCCGGGCCTTCAGATGGAGAGGCTTGGCGAAGCTCTCCGAGAAGAGCTTCACGATGGCTGTCAGGGCGGCGAATCGCGAGTCAGCGAGGTAGGAGACGTCCTTGGCGCTCTGCCCCTTCTTCTGCAGTTGGATGAAGAAGATGAAGGGCGGGCGGTCGACACGCACGAAGTCGATCTCGTTGTAGGGAGACTGGCTCCGGTAGGCGGCCTCGATCTTGGCAGGGTCGGTCAGTCGCACCCAGGGGCCCCCCTGAGCTGCCAGTGTCGGCAACAAGAAGAGCAGGGAGAAGATGGCAAGGAGCGTCAGTCGTCGCATGGCTTCCAGCAAGAGTCAGGAGGGTTGTCGGCGCGAATCACCGAAGAGCCATCCTACCCGATCCCGCTCGGCCATCCGCCCCTTTTGGGCTCAGCCCTCCAGCCCCTCGCCGAGGAGAACAGGGCGAAAGTCCGTATAGTCCACAGAGGCCAGGACATAGAGGATGCCATTCCTCTCACCCACGAAGCCCGAGGCGTGATCCCGACCGTGCAGGTGCCCGTAGAGGCAGACCTCGACACCGGCTTCCTCCAGGAGGGGGGCGTAATCGGTGACCAGACCGAAGGAATAGACCGGCGGATAGTGGATCATCGCCCAGGTCCGCCGGTGCTCCTTCTTGCCGAGATCCTGGATCGAGAGCTTGAGCCTCTGAACCTCGCGGTCGTAGATCTTCTGGTCCTGGGCCGAGTAGCCGCGGCCACCCTCGTTGCGTCCCGGGGGATTCCATCCCCTCGTCCCGACGATGCCCGTGCCATCGGGCAGGACGAAGGAGTCGTACTGGAGGATCCGGATCGAATCAGGGAGCAGGTCCTCGACCTTCTTGCGGCTTCCCCACCAATGGGCGTGGTTGCCCTTGATCATGAGCTTCTGGCCCGGGAGTGAGTCCACGAAGTCCAGGTCGGGAAGGACCTCCGCCATCTTGAGTGCCCAGGACAGGTCTCCTCCCATCAGCACCCAGTCCTCCTCTCCGATCTCGGCCCGCCAGGCATCCTCGATCTGCCCTGCGTGATCCTTCCAGTGGTCCCCGAAGATGTCCATGGGCTTGTCGCTCCCGAAGGAGAGATGCAGGTCGCTGATTCCGAAGATCTTCATGCGCGGAGTCTCCCGCAAGTCCCGCCCGAGTGGAAACACAATCGGAGATCCCGAGAGGGAATCGTCGCGATGCCCCAGCCCTACGGAGGACTCGAGATCCTCAACCCGGACGATTCATGAGATCGTTGTGATCAAATACGAGATCGGCTGCGCCTCAGACCAACGAGGCGTGGGTCCGGAATCGGGAGCTGTTCCTCACAAAGACGCAGAGAGCACAGAGAAACAACCTGAC
>JAJRTL010000258.1 GCA_024278315.1 Planctomycetota bacterium
CCCTGCCCTGGAGGAAGCATGTCTGAAGCGAGCGACGTTCGGAAAGCTATTGCCACTATTGAGTTACGGTCGGGTCTAGGGCTTCAGCAGGGGGAGGAGCAGCTGGGGCATGGGGTGGACCTGGGGGATGCGGGGCATCGCATCATGGCCTTCTATCTGCACGACTTCGAGCTGACGAGGGCCTACCAGAGCGGGGGCTATGCGTCGATCGTGCAGTATGCGCAGCAGCGCTGGGACCTGGATCGGCGGCGGACGCAAGAGCTGGTGCGGATCGGGGGAAGGCTTCGTGAGTTGCCCCTGATCGATGAGGCGCTCATCACGCGGGAGATCAGCTGGAGCAAGGCGGTGGAACTTTGCAGGGTGGCGGTGCCGGAGTATGAGGAGGAGTGGCTCGGCTTGGCCAAGGGCATGGGCTGCGTGGCGCTCCGGACCGAGGTCAAGCTGGCGAGTGCCAGCGGCAAGCCGCGAGAGCCTGGGGATCGCAAGGGACTGCCGGAGGTGCGCTTCGATGTGTCCTGTCGGGTCTCGGCGTTGGTGCGTGAAAAGCTGGACCTGGCCCGGGACAAGCTCTGCGCGGAGCGTGGGATGTTGTTTGGCGATGTTGAACTTCTGGAGGCGATGGCAGACCTGTTGCTGGAGAGTGAGGAGAATGGGGAGGTGGTTGGGCGCACGAGAGTGCCGGCCTCGCAGTTCGTGCTGTTGCTACGGCCGGATGCTGTTGGCGATGGGTTGGTGCTGGATGGGGAGCAGGGCGAGGTGCCGCTGGGGGAGGTCGAGAGCGCTTGCGCGACCTGTGATGGGCAGGTGGTGACCTTGCGGGACGATGAGGGGATGCGGGATGATGAGGAAATCCTGGACCGGGCCACGCCGCCCTGGTTGCGGGCACGCGTCTTACGTAGGGATGGCACGCGCTGCCGCTGCTGCGGGCAGAGGCGGCAGGTGCAGGCGCATCACATCCTCTGGCGTGGGCGGGGAGGGCGGACGCGGGCGGACAACATGCTGACGCTCTGCAAGGGCTGTCACTCGCTGGTGCATGCCGAGCTCCTGTTCCTGCAGGGCAAGCATGAGAAGGAGATCGTCTTCGTGGACCGGGAGGGACGTTCTCTGAGGGAGGGAGCTAGGCGCGTGGATCGGACGCGACTCGTAGGGCTCAAGCGTGAGTTTGGGCGGTGCTATGGCGCGGAGCTTGGTTTCGATGCGGAGGCGCAGCGGGCTAGCGCTGGTGCAAGCGCTGGTGCAAGCGGTGGTGCGAGCGGTGGTGAGATTGGAGGGAGTGGCGGAGGGAGATCTGGTGGGAGCCCAGCGAGCGGCGATCCTGGGGTGATGGTTCGGCTTGGCGATGTGCCCCGGGAGGTCGATGCGCAGTGGTGGACTGCGCACGAGGGGTTGATGCGCCTGCGCAAGGGAGGCGGACTCGAGTTCCAGGAGGGCCTTGTGGTCTTGCCGGACAGGGCGGATGCGGCCAAGGCCTTCGATACGGTTTCTGAGAGGCTCGACCAGGAGTCGAAGAGCTCCTGGGAAGATGCGGAGAGTCGACTCATTGGTCGCGAGGATGTGGTGACGCGTTTGTGGGGCGAGGCGCTGGGGAGTCGGCGACGGGGTAAGGCCTTCCCGCATTCCTTGTTCGCGGGGCCTGCGGGCACGGGTAAGACCAGCCTGGCGGTGATGGTGGCACAGGCATGTGGGGGGCGCATGCATCGGGCACAGGGGCCGATGGTCCAGGATGTGCCGGCCTTGTTGAGGTTGGTGACGGGGATGGGAGAAGGGGACTTCCTCTTCCTGGACGAGATCCATGCGATCCCCGGTCCGGTGCTGGAGACTCTGTACGAGGGGATGGAGGGCGGGGTCCTGAGTCTGAATCTCTACTGTGGTAATCGGAGTCGTTGTGTGGCTCTTCGCCTACCCAAGGTGACGGTGTTGGGGGCGACCACGGAGCCTGCGAGCTTGCCGGGGCCCTTGTTGAGTCGCTTTGGCGTGGTGGAATACCTGCCGTACTACGAGAGTCAAGAACTGACGAAGATCCTGTTGGCCCGGGCGGCGACCGAAGGCGTGGAGCTGGCCAAGAAGGCGGCGCAACGCATGGCGCTCTGTGCGCGTGGGACACCGCGAGAAGCCTTGAGGATCCTGGATTCGGTATTCAATCAACTGGCGGCTCGGCAGGGGAAGCTGGCGCGGTCAGAAAGGTGGCTACGGTCTGGAGAGAGAACACAATCGAGGAATGCGGCTCGGATACCAGGTCCAGTTCTGGAAAGGGTGACGCTGCGCAAGGTGGCCAGCGTGTTGGAGCGGCTCGGCTACAGCGAGGAGGGATACTCCTCCTTGGAGCAGAGGTACCTGACCTGCTTGCGGGAAGAGCAGGGAGCGATGTCACTGCGGCGGCTGGCCTTGGCCCTGGGTTGTCCGACAGAGACGCTCGTGGAGCGGGTGGAGCCCTGGTTGTCTCGACAGGGGCTCGTGGAGTTCACGCCTCGGGGACGTGTGGCTGTGCGCCGCATGGCGGACCCCATGGCGAACAGAATGGGATACCGGAGCCCCGTGGATCGGGTCTGTGTTGGCGGGGACCGCATGGACCAGAATGAGATGGACCAGAGCAGCGTTGACCAGAGCAGGGTTGAGCAGAGCAGGGTTGAGCAGAGCAGGGTTGA
>JAJRTL010000259.1 GCA_024278315.1 Planctomycetota bacterium
GAAGCTGCTCTTGGCCCAGAACCTGCCACTCGAAATGGGTGAGTTCCTGCCGACTCTCGAGGACGCGATCCAGGAGAAGGACCGGGAGTTCCTCAACCTGATCGCGCGGCACAACGAGGCCAGCTACGTCAAGGACAAGAATAAGGCCAAGAAGATCGAACACCTCGAAGCCGCATGGAAGGCCACGATTGCAGCCCTTGGCGAAGGGAAGATCGACAAGGCCCAGAAGACCGAGGCCTTGAAGCGCGCGGTCAAGCTCGCGCCCAAGCTCAAGAGCGAGCTCGGCGATGCTTGGCTCGTGAACTCGTTCACGACGCGGCCCGAACGCGGCATGGAGATCCTCGCCACGATCGGACGCGAGGTTTCCACCGGGCTCACGCTCCATTCGAGAGACACCGCCTATCGTCTGCAGAATCTGAAGCTGCTCAAGACAGCCGTGGATTCGCTCCTGGAGCAGGCTCCCGAACGCGCCAAGGAGTGGCAACATTCGCTCAACCTTCTGGCCGACGTCTGGCTCCGCGAAGCTCGCTTTGCCTACAAGTATTCCCAGCTTTGGTCCCGAGGCCCCATCGCCCGTCGTGACAGCTTCGGCAACATCTACTGGTCCAACTACCGGAACTACGGAGTGCAGGTGTCTGCCCTCGCCCCCGCCGAGCTCCTCAAACTCCGACCTGCTGGTGCCTGGCGCGAGATGATCACCCCTTCCCTCCTCTCGAGGCATGACACGACCATCGCAGAGCTCTATCTCAAGATGAACGAGGAGAAGCTGGCCTTTCCCTACATCGAGAAGCTCGCGGTATCGACGCCGAAGAAGGCCAACGACCTGGCTCGGGAGTTCCTCACGGTCTGGATCAAGAACAACAATCCCAACCAGAACCGCACGAACATCTACAACTTCAACTTTGGCTACAACCAGCGGGCGCAGGGGATCTCGCTCACACGGAGCAAGCAGGAGCGCAACCTCAAGGACCTCGCCCACTGGATCGGCAAGCTCAAGGCCATCGAAGGGATCAAGCTAGACACAGCTCTCCTGGTGAGAGCCTTCGTCGCTAGCCACAGCGCGGCAGAGGTCTATCGCATCGAGACCATGGAGAAGGTCTTCGGGTCCCTGGAGGATCTCGACCCCAAGACGCTCGCTAACATGGCTCAGACGATGCGTGCCAACCTCGCCTCCACCTGGCGCAAGCCCGCGCTCCAGAAGAAGGCGGGAACCAACCGCAAGCAGAAGGACATCCAACGAGAGGTCCAGAAAGGCTACGCGATCGCACAGCGGGTTCTCGGCAGAGCTCTCAAGGCACACCCGGGAAGCTGGCATCTGCTCGTAGCCCGCGCGGCCATGATCCACGACCTCAACAACTACCGCAACGAGATCCAGAAGAGCTCGGAGTTCTCTGGGACTCGCAAGGACGCGCTGGCCATGTTCGCTTCGGCCTCCGCAGCCTATGCCAAGACGGTCGAGGACCTGGCTCCCAACGAGGAGACCGTCTCCCCCTTCGAGTTCTGGTTCCATGCCGCCTTGGGTGCCAGCGATCTCCAGGCCATCGATCAGAGCACGAGACTGGCCAAGGATGAGATCGGGAAGATCAAGGCGGCGCTGAACGCCATGGGTGGCGAGACCAGCGAACGCCACATGGGTCAATTCGCAAACGCTCTCTTCACCAAACTCAGCGCAGTCAATCCCTCGGTGAAGGATCGATACCTCAAAGCAGGATTCGAGATCGTCGGCGACCATCCGCAAGCTCGCGAGGCTCGCAAGGTTTTCGACTACTACAAGGATCTGATCACCGAGATCAAGGTCGTCGCCAGCGTCGATGGCCCCACGGATGTCGGAACCAAGGTCTTCGGACTTCACATCGATCTTCACTACACCAAAGAGATCGAGCGAGAGAGCGGGGGTTTTGCCAAGTACCTCCAGAACCAGGCCAATCAGGTCAACCGCTACTACAACTACGGTCGCCCGCAGGAGAACTACCGCGACAAGTTCGAGAAGACGGTCCGGACGACACTCGGCCAGCAGTTCGAGGTGCAGTCGGTCACCTTCAATCGCGAGGACGTCAACTCCAAGGCCACCGAGACCTTCGGCTGGCGCAAGACGCCCTATGCCTACGTCCTGCTGAAGGCGAAGGGTGAGGAGGTCGACCGCATCCCTCCGATCAAGCTCGACCTCGACTTCATGGATGTGACCGGCTACGTGGTCTTGCCCGTGACGTCCCAGGTCGTCCCCATCGATGCCTCGGCAGTTGCAGGAGCCAGACCCTACGAGGATCTCGCGATCACGCAGATCCTGGATGAGCGCAAGTCCAAGGAGGGCATCCTCAGCCTGGAGATCAAGGCAAGCGCCAAGGGATTGGTTCCGGATCTGGAAACCTGCCTGGATCTCGCGCCTGCGGACTTCTCGGTCGAGGAGATCGAGGACCAGGGTGTCAGCGTGAGTCGATTCGCCGAGGACCAGGTCTCGATCCGTTCCGAGCGACTCTGGACCGTGTCGATGAAGGCCAAGAGCGATGTGGCGAAGGCCGTCGCCTTCCGCTTCGCCAAGAGCAAGGACGAGGACGCCAAGGTCCTCTTCCAGCGCTATGACGATGCCGACCTCGTTTCCGCCGACGAAACGGTCTACCTGCTGCAATCCTATGGCAAGGAAGGCTCGGGTCTGTGGTGGTGGCTTCTCGTCCCATCCAGCCTGCTCGCGGGATTCGTCGCATGGCGATTCAAGAGTCCCTCCATCACGACGCCCGATGGCGTCTCCATCCGACTCCCGGATCGCCTCACACCCTTCTCGGTCCTGAGCTTTCTCGAGGAGTTGCGCGCCTCCCCCACCCTCACGGACGCCCGACGCAACGACCTGGATCAGACCATCCAAACCATCCACAGCAACTACTTCGGGAAGGGCAAGGGCGAGGCCCTCGACCTGAAGGGCATCGCATCCAACTGGCTCGAACACGCCTGATGTAAAGAAAGGGGACGGGTCCTTTTGCGACACCCCCAGCTTTGCGTGGGGGGGTGTCGCAAAAGGAATCGTCCCCTTTCTTTACATGTCAGCCGTGTGATGGGGAGACAGCTCCGTCACACGTCAGGGCGTCGAACACTTGCGCTACACGAAAAACGATCTCGACAGGATCGGTCACGCTAGTCCAACCAGGCCTCGGCCTGGCTCTAGCCCGAACGATTCATGACCTCGATGCGTCTCACGGCGCATATCGGCCCAGGACCGTGAACGATCGCCGCAAACGTTCGCTGAAGAGAAGGCGTCGGTCAGCGCAGGAGGAGGTCGAGCGGCGCTGTGGGGCTGCCGGCGAGGGCGGTGGGTGCGTCGAAGACCCAGGTGGCAAAGCTGAGGCGTGCCCCGGTGAGGGAACCGGGCAGCGTGCCGAGAGACTTGAAAGCAAGGGTTGGGTTGGCGAGACCCTTGCTGTCCAGGACACCAACGAAGCCGGGAATCAGCGGGTTGCCGAGGATCTGTAGGAAGAAGTCGGTTGCGGCATCCGGGCGCAGACGTAGTAGGCCACCGGGCAGGGCGATGCCGGGGGCGTGGCCCGAGAGAGTGGCCAGTGTGACGTAGAGGTTGTTGGTGCGGTCGACTCCCCCACGAAGCTCCATGCGCAGGTCATAGGGCGATGCGAGGTACATGAGGTTGCGCGGGGCCACGAGGCCGACGCGCACGCGTGTGCGCAGCGGGAGGTCGAGATAGCTCGCATCGACACTCTTGCCATGACGGATGAGCGTCTTGGAATCGACGAAGTAGGGAGCCGACACGATGAAGCGCGACATCGGTGCTTCGCGCAGCCAGTGGTTGCTGATGACGAGTTCGAGCACACTGCCCTTGGGGAGGATGCAGAAGGCAGGTGCGAGGTCGAACTCGAGTCGTTGCGCCACGCCCTTCTTGGCGCCGAGCAC
>JAJRTL010000260.1 GCA_024278315.1 Planctomycetota bacterium
AGCCGATCACGTCGTGGGTGTCCGGGATGGTGGCTCGTTCTACGATGCTGTTCCGCTCGGCCATGGTCGTCTGGCCCTCATCGTGGCTGCGAGTTCGGGCAAGGGGGCACTGGGGAGCATCGTGGGATCCACGGGGCGTGCCTATCTACGGGCCTACCTCGAGGCGACCAAGGATGCCTCCAAGGCGCTCAAACTCACCAACCGGGCCATGGCCAAGAGCATGATCAAGGGCCTTCACCTCACGGTGCAGGTGGCCGTCCTCGACCCGGCCAAGGGCATGGCCACGGTCTACATCGCTGGTCACCGCGCTCCGTTCTATGCCTGTCGTGGTGGGGAGATCTCCGTCGTGCATGGAGAGGGTCTGGCCGTCGGGCTCGACAAGGGACCGGTCTTCGACAAGCGCCTCGAGGAGGTCGAGGTGGAGATGCCATCCGGAACCCGCATCCTCATGACGACTCCGGGCACCTATGAAGTGAAGGGGGAGGATGGGACGATCTTCGGAATCGACTCCTTCCAGGAACTGGCACGCAAACACGCCCCCAAGAACTCAGGGGCCTTCCTCCACATGATCCACGGTGCCCTCGATGTGCATATCGGTGACCGTGAACGGGAGATGGACACGACCTTGGTGACGGCCAAGCGGATGGTCTGATGCGCGAGCAGTTGTTCTAGAGTCCTGAAGAGACCGATACGGGGAGTGGCGCACGCAGATGAGCGGGATTGGAGAGTTCCAGAAGCTGATCGAGGACATCTATCTCGAGAGGGATGCGGGGAGGGGGCTCGAAGGTTCCACTCTCTGGTTCATCGAGGAGGTGGGCGAACTCGTGCGTGCCCTGCGGCGGGATGAAAGGGAGAACCTCGAGGAGGAGTTCGGCGATGTCTTTGCCTGGCTCGTGAGTCTGGCCTCGATCTCGGGTGTCGACCTCGAAAGGGTGGCATTCGAGAAGTACGGCAGAGGTTGCCCGCGTTGTCACCAGACTCCCTGCTCCTGTCCCGTGCCGCAGGCGCGGTCGGGAGGATGAGGGGAACCTTGTGCAGAGATTCGCAAGCGTCGCCCTGAACCTGCCGCTTCGCAGGGAGTTCACCTATGGGATTCCCCAAGCCATGCGGGGGAGATTGGAGCTTGGCTCGCGAGTCAAGGTGCCCTTTGGCAAGCGCACGATGATCGGAGTTGTGGTCGGCTTGGATGCCGAGTCCGAGGTCCCTGCCAGCAAGCTCAAGGACATCGTGAGCCACTTCACGGAGATCCCCCCGCTCCCTGCCTGCATCCTCGAGTTCACGCGGCTCATGGCTGGGGAGTATGCCTGCTCTTGGGGTAGCGCGTTGGAAGCCGCGCTACCCGGCTCTCTCAAGCGAGGGGCGAGCCGGACCCTTCCGGCCGTCCAGTTGGCCCGTGACGAAGAGGAGACTCGCCTGCACGCCGACGAGATCGAGGAGAAGCTGGCCAAGCAGTCCCGCTGTCTCCGCGCCGTGCTGGATCTAGGTTCTCCCGTCCTCGTCCAGGACGTTCTTCGGCGCACGGGCCTGTCCCGATCTCCGATCGACACCCTGGTCAAGAAGGGGTGGCTCGCGAAGCTCAGGCTCACGCAGGAGGACGACTTCCTCGAGCAGTCCAGGTTGGAGCACGCTCCGCGCCACGATCTTACCGAGGCCCAGGAGGGGGCGGTCCGGAAGGTGCTCGATGCGCTAGCGACGCCACATCCGGGCACGTTCTTGCTGCATGGTGTGACGGGTAGTGGCAAGACCGAGGTCTACCTCCGCATCCTCGAGGAGGTGCATGCCCTGGGGAGGGGGGCCATCATCCTGGTTCCCGAGATCTCGCTCACCCCGCAAACCGTGGGACGTTTCCTCTCGAGGTTTCCCGATGTGGCCGTGTTGCACAGCTCCTTGACGGATGCAACGCGTGCGCGCCAGTGGCTCCGACTGGCTCGCGGTGAAGTCAAGATCGTCGTGGGCGCGCGCTCGGCTCTGTTCGCGCCGATCCAGGATCTGGGATTGATCGTCGTCGATGAGGAGCACGAGCAGAGCTTCAAGCAACAGAACACGCCGCGATATCACGCGCGCGACATGGCCGTCCTGCGTGGACGTCTTGCGCATGCAGCTGTCATCATGGGCTCGGCCACGCCCAGCCTCGAATCCTGGGTCCGCGCCAAGCGGGGTGCGAGGCCCGTGACTTCGGCTGATGGCAAGGAGTCATCGGCCAAGGAGACCTACCAGCTGCTCGAGCTTCCGCTTCGCGCGGGTGCGGGTCGCATGCCTCACATCATGGCCGTCGACATGAGACACGAGAAGCCGCTGCGCGGTCGGCCTCGGCTGCTTTCGCATCGCCTCGAGAACCTCATGGCAGAGAAGCTTCGTCTGGGCGAACAGATCATCCTCTTCTTGAACCGTCGCGGCTTAGCGCCGGTCCTCTTCTGCAATGCTTGCGGCGAGACGATCAAGTGCGGCCACTGCGACATCCCCATGACCTGGCACTCGGGAAGGGGGCGTCTCATCTGCCACTACTGCATGGAGGAGATGCGTCGTCCCGAACTCTGTCCCTCCTGTCACGTTTCTCCTCCTGTCCACATTGGTTCGGGAACCGAGAAAGTAGAGGATCAGGTCAAGCGTCGCTTTCCGGACGCGGTGGTTGCCCGCATGGACTCGGACACGATGACCAAGCGCGACAGTTACGAGAAGGTCCTCGGCGCCTTCCGCAAGCGCGACATCGACATTCTCATCGGCACACAGATGATCGCCAAGGGATTGGATTTCCCCGAGGTGACGCTGGTGGGGGTGATCTCGGCGGACATTGGCCTCTTCCTTCCCGATTTCCGCGCCAGCGAACGCTGTTTCCAGCTGCTCTCCCAGGTGGCCGGCCGAGCCGGACGGGGTGAGCGCGAGGGATTGGTCCTCTTCCAGACTCTCTGTCCCGAAGCCGAGCCCGTGATGCGTGCGGTGGCCGGAGACTACGAGGGCTTCGTGACCTCGGAGCTGGAGGCTCGACGCAAGCTCCGGTACCCACCCTATGCGAGGTTGATCCGCATCATCGTCGAGTCTCCCGATTCAGAGCTCGCGTGGCGCAAGATCACGGAGTTGGCCAAGCCCTTTCGCGCTGCATGTCGCTCCCAGGAGGGGGGTACCGCGGATCTGGCCGTCCTGGGACCGGCGCCAGCTCCCCTCGCGAGGATTCGAGGAAGGTATCGCTTCCACCTCGTGCTGAAAGTGTTTTCGCAGGAGAGCTTTGCCCTGCTGCGTCCTCTATTCCTCGATGCTGCCGACGAATCGGGTCGAAACCCCAAGGTCCTGATCGACGTGGATAGTGTCTCCATGCTTTGATCCTCGGGAACATTCCGGCAGGGCCGAATTCCGGAAATCGCATGATCTTTGTACCACCGCATGCTTTTGCTTTTGCGACTTGTGCCCTCTTCCCGAAGGAGTCACAATCGGTAGCGACTTCTCGATCGAGACAATCGATGGGGAGTTGCGGTCTCGTCGGGATCTTGATCCCGACTGACCCATAGAAACTTGGGTGGGCCAGCCGATGTCGTCTCGTACGGCAAAGGTTGGTTTCGTGAGGCGCAAGCCTCACAAGAGTCCGTCGGGTGGGTGCCGACGGCATCTGGGGCAGTCCGAGCATGGGTGGAACTGTCCCAACCCTCACAGAAGAAGGCCCTGTCCCCTTGGGGGCGGGGTCTTCACCTTTTAACGCCGGCTGCTTTTCCAAGGAGCCTTCTTCTGGCGGCGTGGTCGTTCCCGTGACCACAAGCGATGCGCCCACCTAACCCGGATGATTCATGGGATCGTTGCATCGAGGTCATGATTGGTTCGGTCTCAGGCCCCAAGAGTGCACCTGGGTGGATCAGCCGTGGAGGCTGCATCTGTCCCCCAGACGCACTGGAATTCTGGATGGGCCTTCATCCCATGCTTGCCAAGAGGGGTTCCTGGAGTTTTGCTGCCTGGGTTGCGTCACCGGCGCATCCTTCCCTCCCCGCAGTCGAGAGGTCCCATCATGTCTCCGCGTGCCATCGCCCTATCCATCCTCCTCCTTGTGGCTCTTGCCGGAGGGGCCTGGCTTGTTCTGGGGACCGAGTCCAAGCGACAGGATGTCGTGACCGAGGAGGACGACGCACAGCGCGAGCGTGAGGATCGTGCGGGCAAGGTCGGAGATCCAGGGACGCGTTCGCTGGGGGACTCGGGTCGTGAGCAATTGCCCGGAGAGGCTCAGAAGAGTGGCCAGCGCTCCGGCGAGGACTCGCGTTTGCCGAAGGGAGACGCGAAGATTCGTGTTCGCTTCCTGCAGAAGGGCCGACCCTTGGTCAATCGTGAGGTCCGCCTGTCGTCCATGTCCGGAGCCGGGTCCTCCACCCATAGGAGCGATGGCGAAGGCCGACTCCTGGTCCAAGGGCTGCGATCGGGTGGCTATCGTTTCTCCCTTCCGGGAGAGGATATGCCGCGTGGTGCGGCTCTGCCGGTCTTCCAACTGAGGGATCACGAAGAGAAGGATCTAGGAGATCTGAACGTGCCCATGCCGGCGACCTTGAAGGGTAGCCTGCGCGCAGAGATGGGAGGGGCCATCGCGGATGCCCTCATCACACTCGGCAAGCCCGGCTTCTCCGACTTCCTCAATGAGGACGCTGACGCACCCACGACGAAGAGCGATGCGCAGGGCCGGTTCTTGCTGGATCGTCTCGCCCCCGGCAAGTTCGTGTTGCGCGTGGATCATCCCTCCTACGTCAGGCTGGATCGATCCCTCGAGGTCAAGGAGGGTGAGCAGGTGGATCTCGGTGTCCTCGAGCTGGCTCGCGGCCGAGAGATTCGAGGCCAGGTCGTGGACCAACAGAGCAAGCCCATTGCGGGTGTGACGATCCAGGCGCAGATCCAGACGCGTATCGGAACTTCTACGGTGCTCGGGTATTCCGAGGCGCGGTCCGTCCTTACGGATGCACAAGGTCGGTTCGTGATGGGCGGGCTGGGGGCTACGACGAAGCTCCTCCTGCAGAAGGAGGGCTATCAGGAGAAACGGGATGTGGACGTGGATCTGGACAAGGGCTTTGCACGCATAGAGCTCCTGGCCGAACGCGGGATCAGCGGTCGTGTCAGCGGATTTGCCGAGGGTCGAGGCAGTCAGGTGCAGGTCCACGTGGCCGAGCATGTCAAGCTGGCCGGGGGGAGCCTCGACATGTATGTGGATCGCCAGAGCGTGCGTTGCGATGCCGAAGGAAAGTTCCGGGTCACGGGTCTGGAGAAGGGAGACTATCGTCTTGTCGCAGCCTTGCGGGGCCATGGCTTCTCCCAGAAGCACGTCGTCACTCTGGGGGATCGCGCGGTCACTGGCGTAGAGCTCGCGCTCCAACGTGGTGGGGAGCTCGTGGTCAAGGCCTTTGACAAGCAACAACGGCCGATCGCGGGGGCCAGGATCGTCCTCGAGGCCATCGAGCCACTCCCCAAGTCCAAGGGCCAGCGCGTGCGCATGCGCGGCCAGGGATCCATTCGACTCAGGGGGCGGACCGATGACCAAGGCCTTGCGAAGATCGAAGGCGTCTTCGCAGGGCTCGCGCGACTGAGCGTGCAACATGATCGATATCTGGGTTTCGTGACGGAGATGCCACTCGTGGCAGGTCGTCAGGAGAAGCAGGTGCTCCTCAGTCTGGGAGGTTGGATCGAGGGCGTAGCCTTGGACAGCTCGGGATTCCCCGCCAAGGGTGCCGCGTTGATGTTTGCCATCAAGCGCGGCAAGACAGGCGGCAATGTCTACGAGGTCGATCTGGAACATGAAGAAGGCCCCGGCGCCAGCCCCGTACGGCTCGAGCCGCTCCTGACTGGGAGCAAGGGTGCCTTCAAGACCCGGGCGATCGCCCCGGGGCTCTACGAAGTCTGGTTCAAGAGCGTCCGCGAGATCCGGGCGGGTGGTGCCAGCATCACGTTCAGTGATGGCAACGAGAACAAGCCTGGCCTGGTCGAGGTCCAGGTCGTCGAGGGTCGAGTGAGCAAGGTCCAGCTCAGGAAGCCCGTGTCCGGCACGCTCCTGGGGCTGGTGACCTACAAGGGGATGCCCGCTGACAAGGCACAGGTCTTTGCCTGGCCTGCCGGCAAGGACAGCTTCGATGCCAAGCAGGGCTTGGCGGACAAGGACGGGCGTTTTCGGATTCCGGAACTCGAGCCAGGTTCATGGAAGTACTGCGCCAAACCACAGAAGGGAGGGGTGGCGACGCCTACCCAGACTCTCGAAGTTCCGGCTACCGGTGGAGAGATCCACCGCAATGTCCAGTTGGGTGGTGGTCTCATCCGGGGACGTTGCTGGATGCCCGCCGGTCGTCAGCTACCCCCAGGTCTCGTCGCTGTACTGGAAGAGGGCGTCAGGCCCGGGCAAGAAGCTCAGAAGCAGTCCAGCCGCAGGATCTCGATCGTGATGACCGCAGACAGCAGCGGCAAGCGCAAGCTCAGCCAGATGGTCATGCGGCCGCCTACCGACCCCGAGCCCGTCGACATCAAGAAAGATGGGAGCTTCGAGATCGAGTACGTCGCGGCAGGCCCCTGGCAGCTCGTGATCGAGGGCAAGGGCAACGTCCGGATGGCGGTCAAGAGCTTCGATCTGGCCCAGAACCAGACCTTGGACCTCGGCCAGATCGACCTGGAACCCGTCTTCCCTGTTGTGTTGCAGGTTCAAGATGAGACCGGCCAGCCGATCAGCATGGGGACGCTCGCGGTCTACCGAAAACGAAAGGGCTTGGATTCGGAGCGCGTCTGGGGCGGCCTCGTGCAGGATGGCAAGGTCCGTATCCCGGGGCTGGCGCCAGGCTCGTATCGCTTGCAGTTCAGCAAGATCGACATGGGCAAGGGCGGCAAGGGAGAGCCCCAGCAGGCCGACCTCGAAGTCCAGGCCGACGGCAGTGCCACCGGCACCGACTTCCGCTTCAAGTAACATCTGGGCGTCCTGCGCAGGGATGCCCAGTCATCCCTCGTGTGCTGTGCTAGACGAACTGCCTACGAAAGCGGGTGAAGAGGTCCAGCGAGTCGTGGGGGCCGGGGGCGGCTTCGGGGTGGTACTGGATGGACCAGATCGGGAGTTCGTCGTGAGCCATTCCTTCGACCGTGTCGTCGTTGAGGTTGATGTGCGTCACTTGCACCGAATCGGGCAGGCTGTCGGCATCCACGGCGAAGCTGTGGTTCTGTGAAGTGATCTCGATCTTGCCGGTAGCGAGCTCTTTGACCGGGTGGTTTCCACCGTGGTGACCGAAGGGCATCTTGTAGGTCTTTCCTCCGAGAACCTGCGAGAGGATCTGATGACCGAGACAGATGCCGAAGGTCGGTAGAGCCTGATCCAGACAGAGTCGCTTCACGGTATCGACGAGGTAGGGAACGGCTGCTGGGTCACCTGGACCGTTGGAGAGGAAGAGACCGGCGGGCTCGAGCGCGAGGATCTCTTCGGCAGTTGTTGTTGCAGGAACGACCTGGATCTCGAAGGCGCTCTCGTAGAGACATCGCAGGATGTTGCGCTTGATTCCGCAGTCGATGGCGACGATGCGGATGCGCTCGCTCTCCTTGGGCATGCCCTTGAGCCTCGCGCTGAAGTCGGACTCCATGCCGCGTTCCCAGGTTCGCGTCTCGGAGGAGATGACCTCCTGGACCAGATCGCGGCCCTCGAGTCCGGGGGCTTGTCTGAGTTCCTTCAGCAGGGAGGCCTCGCTGCGCTCCATGTCGGTCGTGAGGAGGACGCGCATGGCGCCACCGGTGCGGACCTTGGTCGTGAGCATCCGGGTGTCGACACCTTCGATGCCCACGACGCCCTGCTCCACGAGGTAGGCCGGAAGAGACGTTCCTGCACGGAAGCTGCTGGCGATCCGGCTGCATTCCCGGACGATCATTCCACAGAGCCAAGGGTGGCTCGACTCGTCGTCCTCAGGGCTGATTCCGTAGTTGCCGATGTGGGGGTAGGTGAAGAGCACCACCTGTCCGCGGTAGGAGGGGTCGGTCAGGATTTCCTGATATCCGCAGAGGGACGTGTTGAAGACCAGCTCCCCGATGGACTGCCCTTCGGCTCCAAAGGAGCGTCCGATGCAGACGGTACCATCTTCGAGGAGGATACGGGCAGGCTTGCGAGCAGTCTGACTCACGGAAGGTCTCCAGGCGGAGGGATCTCGTTGTAGGGAAAAATCCAGGTTTGCGGCCGTGGACTCTGCGGGAGGCTGGGGTCTTTTTCAACTCTCCAGATCGGATTCGCCCAGTCGGTTGATGAGGGCTGCCAGATGGCCGGCACCGAAGCCGTTGTCGATGCTGAGCACGGAGACGCCGGGAGCACAGCTGTTGAGCATGCCGAGCAAGGCGGCGATGCCACCAAAGGCCGCTCCGTAGCCAACCGAGGTCGGCACGGCCAGGACGGGGCGATCTACGAGGCCGCCCACGACGGAGGGCAGGGCTCCCTCCATGCCAGCCACGACGATCAGAACCCGGGCCCTGCGCAGCTGGTCGTACTGGTCCAGGAGCCGGTGCAGCCCGGCGACGCCGACGTCATAGTGGCAGCTGACCTTGGCCCCCATGAGCTCCGCCGTGATGCGCGCCTCCTCGGCCACCGGGAGATCGCTCGTGCCCGCGGCCAGCAGGCCGATGAGTCCGATGCTTTCCTCTGCAGGCCGCTTGTCGATCCACAGAGCGCGTGCACGAGCGTCGTGTCGGGCCTCGGGAAAGCGCTCCTGGACCGCCTCGACGTGCGCCGCACCAGCGCGGGTTGCGAGAACGCAGTCGCTGTGGCTGGTCAGGGCCTCGAAGATGTGCACGAGATCGGCAGGCTCCTTTCCCTGTGCGTAGACGACCTCCGGGAATCCACAGCGGCGATGCCGGTCGTGGTCCAGCTTGGCGAAGCCCAGATCCTGATAGCCCTGGATCTTGGCCAGGATCTGTTCCTCATCCAGGTCACCGGATTGGAATCGCCTGAGCTGATCCCTGAGGTCTTCATTGTTTGGTTTCATGCGAGGCTCCGTGCATAGGCTTCGAGGCCGAGGGGGTCGGTCTGCCCCTGGACGAGCAGATGGGATCCGAGCGAGGCGATCATGGCGCCGTTGTCGCTGCAGAGGTCGAGGGGCGGGAAGATCCGTGGGAGGCGTGCGAGTCTCGGATCCTGGTCCAGGAGTTCGCGCAGCCTCTGGTTGCGGGCCACGCCGCCACCGATGGAAACGCTGCGTGCGTCGATGCGCTTTGCAGCCCGGGCGATCTTGGTGACCAGCGTCTCCATGACGGCTTCTTGGAAGCTGGCGGCCAGGTCGGCTACCTGCTCGGAGTCCAGCTCTGGAAAGGGGCGTTGCAGTCCGGGACCGCGCAGGTGATAGAGCAGGGCGGTCTTCAGTCCCGAGAAGGAGAAGTCCAGGCTCTCCTTGCCGAGCAGGCTGCGCTTGAAACGCGGGCGGTCCTTGGCGCCGGTCTTCGCGGCC